>NZ_JAGYGG010000002.1:0-294106 GCF_019947335.1 Pseudomonas sp. BF-R-24 | reverse complement strand
GCAGTCGGGTGTCGGCCGTGAGAACGGCATCAGTTCGCTGAACAATTTCACCCGCATCAAATCGGTACAGGTCGAGCTGGGCGATTACGTCTCGGTGTTCTAAGACCGAGACCTGTATTGCTCGCGAGGGCCTCTTCGCGAGCAAGCCCGCTCCCACAAGGGGCCAGTGGCGAACACAGATCCTGTGTACACCAGAGATCAAATGTGGGAGCGGGCTTGCTCGCGAATCGAGTGCGCAGCACTCGTCAGGCCAGACCTGACCAACTTCAAAGAGGGTGCATTCAATGTCCCAAGAATTCGACTACATCATCATCGGTGCCGGCTCTGCCGGTAACACCCTGGCGACCCGTCTGACCGAAGACGCAGGCGTCACCGTCCTGCTGCTCGAAGCGGGCGGCCCGGACTACCGTTCCGATTTCCGCACGCAGATGCCGGCCGCCCTGGCGTTCCCGCTGCAAGGCCGTCGCTACAACTGGGCTTACGAAACCGATGCCGAGCCACACATGGACGGTCGTCGCATGGAGTGCGGTCGCGGCAAGGGCCTGGGCGGTTCCTCGCTGATCAACGGCATGTGCTACATCCGCGGCAACGCCATGGACTACGACGGCTGGGCAAAATTGCCAGGCCTTGAGGACTGGTCGTACCTGGACTGCCTGCCGTATTTCCGTAAAGCGGAAACCCGCGACATCGGCCCTAACGACTACCACGGTGGCGACGGCCCGGTCAGCGTGACCACGCCGAAAGCCGGCAACAACCCGCTGTTCCACGCCATGGTTGAAGCCGGCGTGCAGGCCGGTTACCCGCGCACCGAAGACTTGAACGGCTACCAGCAGGAAGGCTTCGGCCCGATGGACCGCACCGTGACGCCGAAAGGTCGTCGTGCCTCCACCGCCCGCGGCTACCTGGACGTCGCCAAGAAGCGTTCGACCCTGACCATCGTCACCCACGCCCTGACCGACAAGATCCTGTTCGAAGGCAAGCGTGCGGTCGGCGTGCGTTACCTGGTCGGCACCGCTGAGGAGCGCGTTGAAGTCAAGGCGCGCAAGGAAGTACTGCTGTGCTCCGGCGCCATCGCTTCGCCGCAGATCCTGCAGCGCTCCGGCGTCGGCCCTGCCGAACTGCTGAACAAACTCGACATTCCGGTGGTCCACGATCTGCCGGGCGTCGGTGAAAACCTGCAGGATCACCTTGAGCTGTACCTGCAATACGCTTGCACCCAACCGGTCTCGCTGTACCCGTCGCTGCTCTGGTACAACCAGCCGGCCATCGGTGCCGAGTGGCTGTTCAACGGCACCGGCATCGGCGCCAGCAACCAGTTCGAAGCCGGCGGTTTCATCCGTACCCGTCCGGAGTTCGAATGGCCGAACATCCAGTACCACTTCCTGCCGGTAGCGATTAACTACAACGGCAGCAACGGTGTGAAAGAGCACGGCTTCCAGGCGCACATGGGCTCCATGCGTTCGCCAAGCCGCGGGCGCATCCAGGCCAAGTCCAAGGATCCGCGCCAGCACCCGAGCATCCTGTTCAACTACATGGCCACCGAGCAGGACTGGCAAGAGTTCCGCGACGGCATCCGCCTGACCCGGGAAATCATGCAGCAACCTGCACTGGACGCCTTCCGCGGTCGCGAGATCAGCCCGGGCATCGAGGTGCAAACCGACGAGCAACTGGACAAGTTCATCCGCGAACACGCCGAAACCGCGTTCCACCCGTCCTGCTCGTGCAAGATGGGCACCGACGAAATGGCCGTGGTCGATGGCGAAGGTCGCGTGCATGGCATGCAAGGCCTGCGCGTGGTCGATGCGTCGATCATGCCGATCATCACCACCGGCAACCTCAATGCACCTACGATCATGATGGCCGAGAAAATCGCCGACAAGATCCGTGGTCGCAAGCCATTGCCGCGCAGCACCGCCACTTACTATGTGGCGGGTGAAGCGCCGGTGAAGGGCAAGCCGGTGCGGGAAGTGAGCCAGATCGCTTAAGGCGTTACACCGCGTTACGGCTATTCGCGAGCAAGCCCGCTCCCACACTTGATCTCCAGTGGACACAGATTTTGTGAACACCCGGGATTAAATGTGGGAGCGGGCTTGCTCGCGAAGGGGCCCTGTCAGCCACCACCCCTCCCAAAGTATCTCCACTCTAGACCGCTCCACCCTTGATCCTCCCCCCTCGCAGGCCTAATCTAGCGCCACGCAATCGTTTCACCTCTCCCCTCGCAGCACCGCTCCATCGCCACTCCATACCCAGGAGGTTCACGAATGTTCGATTTCTACCCCCAGCTCAAGCAGCGCTTCGCTGCCTTGCGCACGGGTGCTGAATTCTTTTCCCTGCGTTATGTGCGCGAATCCGGGCAGTACCTGTCGGTGCGCAAGAACGTCGCCGAACCACCGAGCCTGAGCCGCGACGAAGGGGCGATGCTGACCGTGCGGGTCAATGGCGTCGAGGCCTATGCGGCCACCAACGACCTGTCGCAACAGGGCCTGCAAGCCGCCCTCGAACGCGCCGAATTCCAGGCCCGTCGACTCAAGCCCCACGCCTTGCTGGACCTGCGCGAGCAGGCTGTTTCCAGCGACCGCGCCGATTACTTTTCACCCAACCTCGACCAGGCCTTCCCGTCCCTGAGCGACTGCTTCCAACTGCTTGGCACCGAGTCGGCCGCCGTGCCCAAGGACGAGCGCCTGGTGAACTGGCAGGTCAGCCTGGGTATCACCCACGTCGAGCAGATCTACCTCAACAGCGCCGGTGCCGAACTGCGCCAGGCCCAACGCTTTGTGTACCCCGGCCTGGACGTCACGGCCTACGACGGCAACGACAGCCAGACCCGCAGCCTTGGCCGCGAGAACTTCGGCCAGCAAGGCGCGGCGGACGTCATCAGCCGCTGCGGCCTGATCGGTGCCGGTGCCCAGGTGGCCGATCAGGCCCTGCAATTGCTCCTGGCGCCAAACACCCCGCAAGGCAAGCGCGACCTGCTGCTGATGCCCGACCAGATGATGCTGCAAATCCACGAGTCCATCGGCCATCCGCTGGAACTGGACCGCATCCTCGGCGACGAGCGCAATTACGCCGGCACCAGTTTCGTCAAAGCCAGCGATTTCGGCCGCCTGCAATACGGTTCCGGCCTGCTCAACGTGACCTTCGATCCCGACATCCCCGAGGAGCTCGCCAGTTACGGTCATGACGACGACGGTACGCCCGCCAGCAAACAGTTCCTGATCCGCGAAGGCCTGTTGTTGCGCCCGCTGGGCGGTGCGTTGTCGCAATTCCGTGCCAGCATGGACGGCGTCGCCAACAGCCGCGCCTGCGGCTGGAACCGCCCACCCATCGACCGTATGGCCAACCTCAATATCGAGCCCGGCGATCAGTCCATCGAACAACTGATCGCTGGCATCGAACACGGCGTGCTGATGTCGACCAACCGCTCATGGTCGATCGACGATGCACGCAACAAATTCCAGTTCGGCTGCGAATGGGGCCAACTGATCGAAAACGGCGAACTCAAGGGCGTGGTGAAGAATCCCAACTATAGGGGCATCTCCGCGCAGTTCTGGAAAAGCCTCAGCGCCGTCGGCGATGCCGGTACCCTCAAGGTCCTCGGCACACCGAACTGCGGTAAGGGCGAACCGAACCAGGTGATCCGCGTCGGCCACGCGTCACCGGCCTGTGTGTTCAGCAACGTTGATGTATTCGGAGGAGACGCCTGATGAATCCTTCAAACAGCCAGTCCGCGTCGTTCAAGGCGCTGGTCAACAGCCTGCGTGCAGCCCTGCAAGAACCCGAGCAGTTCACCCTCAGCTACGCCGCCGAGTCGTCGGCCTTCGTGCGTTTCAACCACGCCAAGGTGCGTCAGGCCGGTCAGGTGCAGCAGGCGAGTATCGGCCTGAAGCTGATCAACGAAGGCCGCCATGCCGACCTGAACATCACCCTGGCCGGCGATCCCCAGGTTGATCTGCGACGTTTGACCGAAGGCCTGCAACAGCTGCGGGAAACCTTGCCGCTGCTGCCTCCGGATCCTTATTTACTGCTCAACCACAATGGCTGGCAGAGCAACAACGTGCAGTCGCATCCACTGCCGGACACCGAACAGGTGGTCGCGCAAATCACCCAGGCCGCCGAAGGCCTGGATCTTGTCGGTTTCTACGCTGCCGGACCGATCAGCCGCGGCTTTGCCAGTTCTTCGGGCGCCTTCGGCTGGCATCAGGCCAACAGCTTCAATTTCGACTTCAGCCTGTTCCATGAGAATGGCCAGGCCGTGAAAGCCAGCTACGCCGGGCACGACTGGAACAGCGAAGGCTTTGCCAGACGCTTCCAGCAAGCCCGCGAGCAGCTTGAGTTTCTGGGCCGGCCGCTGCGCACTTTGGCACCCGGCCAATACCGCGCCTACCTGGCACCGGCGGCGCTGGAAGAAATCATGGGCATGCTGTGCTGGGGGGGATTCTCTGCACAGTCGATTGCCAGCAAAAGCAGCCCGCTGCAAAAGCTCTACGGTGGCGACAGCGCCTTCAGCCCGCTGGTCTCGCTGGATGAAAAAGTCAGCGGCTCGCTGAGCCCGGCGTTTTCCGATGAAGGTTATCCACGCAGCGACCTGGGTTTGATCGTCGACGGCAAGGCCGGGGCACAACTGGTCAGCTCGCGCAGCGCCGCGGAATACGGCTTGACCGCCAATGGCGCCAGCGGCGGTGAATCACCGAGCGCGCTGAACATGAAGGCCGGGGCATTGCCTGACGCGGACATCCTCAAGCAACTGGGCACCGGGCTGTACATCAGCAACCTGTGGTACCTGAACTTCTCGGATCAACCGGCCGCCCGCCTGACCGGCATGACCCGGTTTGCCACGTTCTGGGTCGAAAACGGCGTGATTCAGGCACCGGTCAGCACCATGCGTTTTGATGACAGCGCCTTCAGCCTGCTCGGTTCGCAGCTGGAAGCGTTGACCCAGGAGCGGGAGTTGTTGCTGTCGGCGAGTACGTACAGCCAGCGGGCGACGGCGTCGGCGTTGTTGCCGGGGGCGCTCGTAAACCGGCTCACATTAACGCTGTAACCACAAACTCCCGGAACACCGGGAACCTTGTGGGAGCGAGCTTGCTCGCGATGAGGCCATTTCATTCAACATCATTGTCGACTGATCTACCGCTATCGCGAGCAAGCTCGCTCCCACAATGACTGTGATCACAAATCATTTAGCATTGACTTCATCCACAAGAGGTCCCATGCCCAACCGCCCGCCTCTCGACGCTGTGACTGCCCGCTGGATACCCTGGGTCGTCGCCATTGCCTTCTTCATGCAGTCCCTCGACGGGACGATCCTCAACACCGCCCTGCCCGCCATGGCCCGGGACCTGGCCGAAGATCCGCTGCGCATGCAAGGTGTGATCATCGCCTACATGCTCACGGTCGCCTTGCTGATTCCCGCGTCCGGCTGGATCGCCGATCGCTTCGGCACCCGGAAAATCTTCTTCAGTGCGATTTTGCTGTTCAGCCTCGGCTCGCTGCTCTGCGCATTGTCGACCAGCCTGACCCAGTTGATCGGCTCCCGGGTGATCCAGGGCTTGGGCGGCGCGTTGATGCTGCCGGTCGGGCGACTGGTGGTGTTGCGCGCCTACCCGCGCTCGGAGCTGGTGCGGATCATGGGCTTCATCACCATTCCCGGGCTGCTCGGCCCGTTGATCGGCCCGACCATGGGCGGCTGGATGGTGCAATACCTGACGTGGCACTGGATATTCCTGATCAACCTGCCGGTGGGGCTGGTTGGTTGCTACGCCGTGTGGAAGTTCATCCCGGACCTGCGCGGCACCGAGCGCACCCGTTTCGATAGCCTGGGCTTTGTGCTGTTCGGCGCGGCGATGATTCTGATCACCATCGCCATGGAAGGCCTGGGCGAATTGCACCTGCCGCACCTGCGGGTGATGTTGCTGCTGTTCGGCGGCATGGCGTGCCTGGCGGCGTACTGGCTGCGTGCCGGGCATATCGAAAACCCGCTGTTCGCGCCGTCGTTGTTCAAGACCCGGACCTTTGCCGTGGGCATTCTCGGCAACCTGTTCGCCCGCCTCGGCAGCGGCGCCCTGCCCTTTCTGGTGCCGTTGCTGCTGCAAGTGGCGCTGGGCTATTCGCCGTCCCAGGCCGGGATGAGCATGCTGCCGCTGGCGGCGGCGGCGATGATCGCCAAGTGGGTGGCGCGGCCACTGATCGAACATCTGGGTTACCGCATCGTGCTCACCGGCAACACCCTGGCGCTGGGGATCATGCTGGCGAGCATGGGCCTGGTCAGCGAGCAGACGCCGTACTGGCTGCTGCTGTGCCAGCTGGCGATCCTTGGCGCGATCAACTCCTTGCAGTTCACCGCGATGAACACCGTGACCCTGATCGACCTCGACGATGCCAGCGCCAGCAGCGGCAACAGCCTGCTGTCGGTGGTCGCGCAATTGTCACTGAGTCTGGGGGTAGCCTGCGCCGGTGCATTGCTCGGCGGGTTCACGGCCGAGATCGGAAATGACGGCGTGGACACGGTTTTGGGCGCCTTTCAACTGACGTTTGTGACGGTTGGAATCATGGCAATGCTGGCCGCGACGATCTTTTCCCAGCTGTCACGGAATGACGGACGGCGAGTCAAACGTCCGGAAGAACACATAGAGCCTTAGGGCGAATGGCCACCGGACTGGTACACTGCGCGACATTTTGTTTTGCAGGCCAGTCCCGTGACCACCATCGCCACCGAATTTAATACTTTGCCGCTGTCCGCCGCCATGCTGGCTAACCTCGACTCCCTCGGTTATGCCCAGATGACGCCGATCCAGGCGCAAAGCTTGCCGGTGATCCTCAAGGGGATGGACCTGATCGCCCAGGCCAAGACCGGCAGCGGCAAGACCGCCGCGTTCGGCATCGGCCTGCTGAACCCGATCAATCCGCGTTACTTCGGTTGCCAGGCGCTGATCCTGTGCCCGACCCGCGAGCTGGCCGACCAGGTCGCCAAGGAAATCCGCCGCCTGGCCCGTGCCGAAGACAACATCAAGGTCCTGACCCTGTGCGGCGGCGTGTCCCTCGGCCCGCAGATCGCTTCGCTGGAACACGGCGCGCACATCATCGTCGGCACCCCGGGGCGCATCCAGCAGCACCTGCGCAAGGGCTCGCTGGTGCTCCACGGCCTCAACACGCTGATCCTCGACGAAGCCGACCGCATGCTCGACATGGGTTTCTACGACTCCATCGAAGAAATCATCATGCAGGCCCCGGAACGTCGCCAGACCTTGCTGTTCTCCGCTACCTACCCGGTAGGCATCAAGCAGTTGGCCTCGAAATTCATGCGCAATCCGCAGCAGGTCAAGGCCGAGGCGTTCCACGACGACACGCAGATCGAGCAGCGCTTCTACGAGATTTCCCCGGATGACCGCATGAGTGCGGTGACCAAGGTGCTTGGCCACTTCCGTCCGGCCTCCTGTGTGGCTTTCTGCTTCACCAAGCAGCAAGTTCAGGAAACCGTCGATCACCTGACCGCCAAGGGCATCTCCGCCGTCGGCCTGCACGGCGATCTGGAACAACGTGACCGCGACCAGGTGCTGGCGATGTTCGCCAACCGCAGCACTTCGGTGCTGGTGGCAACCGACGTCGCTGCGCGCGGCCTCGATATCGACTCCCTGGACATGGTGATCAACGTCGAGCTGGCCCGTGATTCGGAAATCCACATTCACCGCGTAGGCCGTACTGGCCGCGCCGGTGAGAAAGGCCTCGCGATCAGCCTGGTGGCGCCGTCCGAAGCACAGCGCGCCCAGGCGATCGAGCAATTGCAGAAGACACCATTGACCTGGGATCAGGTGGACAACCTCACCTCCAAGGGTGGTGGTCCGCTGTTGCCGCAGATGAGCACCCTGTGCATCGCTGGCGGCCGTAAGGACAAGGTTCGTCCGGGCGACATTCTTGGCGCACTGACCGGTGACGCCGGCATCCCCGGCGCCCAGGTCGGCAAGATCGCGATTTTCGACTTCCAGGCCTATGTGGCCGTGGAGCGCGGCGTCGCCAAGCAGGCCTTGCAGCGCCTGAACGACGGCAAGATCAAGGGCCGTTCGTTGCGCGTGCGCATTTTGTAAAACAATCTTCGACCCAACGAAGATCCCCTGTGGGAGCGGGCTTGCTCGCGAATGCAATCTGTCAGTCGATCTATCAGGTGACTGATACACCGCTTTCGCGAGCAAGCCCGCTCCCACATTGGTTTTGTGGTGATACATCAAGAGGACACCGTTTTGCGCTCTACCGAAGTCGTGATCATTGGCGCTGGCGCCGCAGGGTTGATGTGTGCACTGACCGCCGCCGGGCGCGGGCGCAAGGTGTTGCTGCTCGACCATGCCAACAAGGCCGGCAAGAAAATCCTGATGTCGGGCGGTGGCCGCTGCAATTTCACCAACATGTACACTGAACCGAGCAATTTCCTCTCGCAGAACGCGCACTTCTGCAAATCCGCCCTGGCCCGTTATACCCAGTGGGATTTCATCGGCATGGTGGCCAAGCACGGCGTGCCGTACCACGAGAAAAAACTCGGCCAGTTGTTCTGCGATAACAAATCCAGTGACATTCTCGAAATGCTGCTCAACGAGTGCGATCAGGTCGGCGTCAGCCTGCACCTGGACACCTCGATCCAGACCATCGAGAGGCTTGAGAAGGGCTACTTGCTGGACACGACGCTTGACCAAATCACCTGCGAATCCCTGGTGATCGCCACCGGCGGCCTGTCGATCCCGACCCTGGGCGCCACCGGTTTCGGCTATCAAGTGGCCAAGCAGTTCGGCCACGAACTGCTGCCGACCCGCGCCGGCCTGGTGCCGTTCACCATCACCGATCAGCTCAAAGCCTTGTGCACCGAATTGTCCGGTACGTCGGTGGATTGCCTGGTGAGCTGCAACGACCAGAGCTTCCGCGAGAACATCCTGTTCACCCACCGCGGCCTCAGCGGCCCGGCGATTTTGCAGATCTCGTCGTTCTGGGAATCCGGCGATACCGTCGAGATCAACCTTCTGCCGGATCACGACGTACCGAGCTGGCTGCAACAGCAACAGGCCGAACGTCCCAACAGCGAGCTGAAAACCCTGCTCGGTGAAATCTTCACCAAGAAGATGGCCAACCTGCTGGCGGACAACTGGTTCGTCTCCAAACCGATGAAGCAGTACACCCACGCGGAACTGGCCGATATCGCGGAAAAACTGGCGAGCTGGAAAGTCGTGCCGGCGGGCACCGAAGGCTATCGCACCGCCGAGGTGACCCTGGGCGGCGTCAACACCAATGAAGTGTCGTCCAAGACCATGGAATCGCTGAAGAGCCCGGGGCTGTACTTCATCGGCGAAGTGCTCGACGTGACCGGGCATCTGGGCGGGTTCAACTTCCAGTGGGCGTGGGCATCGGGTTACGCGGCTGCGCAGTACGTCTGATCGCACACAAATCAAAATGTGGGAGCGGGCTTGCTCGCGAAAGCGGACTGACAGTCAACATCTATGTTGAATGTACTGACCTCTTCGCGAGCAAGCCCGCTCCCACATTTGTTTTATGTTGTTCGGTAAAGGAACAGATTTTGCTGTCTGATGTGATCGACGCCATTGCGTCGGCGTCATTAGTGGCTCAATTTAGCGTCATTGCCTCGGAAGGCCTTCGCATTTCATGTCATCGACTTCGTTCCGCCAGTCTCTGCGTCGCCTTTGGGCGCTGGATAAGTTCAGCTACAGCGTGCGGGTATTCATTGCCCTGACCGGCACCATGGCGCTGTGTTGGTATCAGGATGAAATGGGCCTTCTGATCCCGTTGTTCCTGGGAATCATCGCCAGTGCCCTGGCCGAGACCGACGACAGCTGGCAGGGCCGTCTCAACGCACTGGCGGTGACGCTGGTGTGTTTTGCGGTCGCCGCCCTCTCCGTCGAACTGCTCTTCCCCTACCCCCCGCTGTTTATCATCGCCTTCGCCCTGGCCGCATTCTGCCTGACCATGCTCGGCGCCCTCGGCGAGCGCTATGGCGCGATTGCCTCGGCGACGTTGATCCTTTCGGTCTACACCATGATCGGCGTGGACCAGCGTGGCGGTGCGGTCACCGACGTCTGGCACGAGCCGATGCTGCTGGTGGCCGGTGCTGCCTGGTACGGCTTGCTGTCGGTGTTGTGGCAGGCGCTGTTTTCCAATCAGCCGGTGCAGCAGAGCCTGGCGCGGCTGTTCCGCGAGCTGGGCTTTTACCTGAAGCTCAAATCCTCGCTGTTCGAGCCGATCCGGCAGATGGACGTGGAGGCGCGGCGTCTGGAGTTGGCCCAACAGAACGGCCGGGTGGTGGCCGCACTGAACGCCGCAAAGGAGATCATCCTGCACCGGGTCGGCAACGGGCGCCCGGGGTCGAAAGTCAGCCGCTACCTCAAACTGTACTTCCTCGCCCAGGACATCCACGAGCGTGCCAGTTCGTCGCACTACCCGTACAACGCCCTGGCCGACGCCTTCTTCCACAGCGACGTGCTGTTCCGCTGCCAACGCCTGTTGCGCCAGCAAGGCAAGGCCTGCCGGGCACTGGCCGAATCGATCCAGATGCGCCAGCCGTTCACCTATGACGCCAGTTTCGCCGAGGCCCTGAGCGACCTGGATGCCTCTCTCGAACACCTGCGCATCCAGAGCAACCCGGCCTGGCGCGGCTTGCTGCGTTCACTGCGGGCACTGGCGGCCAACCTCGGCACCCTCGACCGCCTGCTCAGCGATGCCAGTAACCCCGACGCCCTGGCCGACGCCACCGACAGCAGCCTGCTCGACCGTTCGCCGCGCAGCTTCAAGGACGTGTGGCTTCGCTTGCGCACGCAGCTGACGCCGACCTCGCTGCTGTTCCGCCATGCCCTGCGATTGCCCCTGGCCTTGAGCATCGGCTACGCCATGGTGCATTTGATTCACCCGTCCCAAGGCTACTGGATCATCCTCACTACGCTGTTCGTCTGCCAACCGAACTACGGCGCCACTCGCCGCAAACTCGGTCAACGGATCATCGGCACCGCCATTGGCCTGACACTGGCCTGGGCGCTGTTCGACCTGTTCCCGAACCCGCTGATTCAGTCATGCTTCGCCATCGCCGCCGGTGTGGTGTTCTTTACCAACCGCACCACCCGCTACACCCTGGCGACGGCGGCAATCACCCTGATGGTGCTGTTCTGCTTCAACCAGGTAGGTGACGGTTATGGACTGTTCCTGCCACGCTTGTTCGATACCTTGCTCGGCAGCCTGATCGCCGGGCTGGCGGTGTTCCTGTTCCTGCCGGACTGGCAGGGCCGACGCCTGAACAAAGTGCTGGCCAACACCCTGGCCTGTAACAGCATTTACCTGCGCCAGATCATGCAGCAATACGCTGCGGGCAAAAGCGACGACTTGGCCTACCGCCTGGCCCGCCGCAATGCGCACAACGCCGACGCGGCGCTGTCGACCACACTGGCCAACATGCTGATGGAGCCGGGACATTTCCGTAAGGAGGCGGATGTGGGCTTCCGCTTCCTGGTGCTGTCACACACGCTACTCAGTTACCTGTCGGGACTGGGCGCGCACCGGGAAACCCAACTGCCGACGGACGTGCGTGAACATTTGATCGAAGGGGCTGGAGTGAAACTGGCCGCCAGCATCGACGAGATCGCCCAAGGGCTGGCGAGCAAGTCTTCGATTGAGATTCAGAGCGATGAAGAAGAAGCACTGGCCAATGAACTGGAACAGATGCCTGATGAAATCGATGAGGGGCAGCGGTTGGTGCAGACGCAACTGGCGCTGATCTGCCGGCAGTTGGGGCCGCTGAGGACGTTGGCGGCGCATCTGATCAAGGACACCAGTGAGGATTGAGATCTGTGGTGTCTGGGCAGGCCTCATCGCGAGCAAGCTCGCTCCCACAGGGGGCTCTGGTGTTCACAAAACTTGTGTCGACTGAAGATCTACTGTGGGAGCGAGCTTGCTCGCGATGAGGCCATCAGCAACAACACAGAAACTGGCTCAACCCACTCACATCCCATGCCGTTTCATCAACTTGTCATAACTCCCGTCCGCCTTCATCGCCGCTATCTCGCGGTCGAAACCGGCGACGATCCGTGCATGCTCGGGATTCTTCAGGCTGACGATGATATGCAGGCTGTTCTCGCTCAATGGCTTGGGCAGGAACTCCACGGCGTTCCGCACCTTGGGTGACTCACGGGCCAGGTAGTAGCGGGCGACGAATTCATCTTCCAGCGTCAGCTTGACCCGGTCCGCCGCGAGCATGCGCACCGCCATGGCGAAACTGTGCACAGGGATTTTCTGCAACGACTCGTCGTTGTCGAACGGGGGCGAATAGGCGTATCCACGCACCACGGCAATCGGATAGGTGTGCAATTGCTGCAGGTTGTTGAATTCAATGGGCGCGTCCTTGCGCTTGAGAAAGCGCACGCGATTGAGCAGGTACTCGCCGGAGAACTGGCCAAGCCTGGTCCGCTCCTCCGAGTACCACGCGTTGACCAGCACGTCGTATCGACCCTCGCCCAATCCCATCAAGGCCCGTGCCCAGGGCACCTGTTCGAAATCACTGGCGTAGCCAGCCCTGGCGAGCGCGGTACTGACAATATCCGTCGCCAGACCACCGTTGACGAGCGTGGAATCGGTAAAGGGGGGCCAGGCATCAGCGACCAGCCGCAGTTTTTCTGCCGCCGCTCCCTGAACCAGCAACAGCAATCCAATCAAGGCCAAAGCTCGATGCAATCGCGGCATGCCAGAAAATCCTTAGCGGGCGGCTTGCCCGACGTGTTTTCAGCCAAAACCCCAAGGCCCCTGTACCGGCAAGGCCCGGGTACTCAACATTCGCTCATCGAAGCCATAGCACAGCGCTTCGGTCCAGATTACACAAAGAAGACATCCGCGCGAAAAATGAATGATGGCATTTTGGCCTTTGTCACAGATTCTTCCGCCATAAAGACTTCTGGCGTGAGTGCGCTTAGTATCGGAACGACGTTTTCAGGGAATCAAAACATGACAGTCGACTGGATCTGCAAACACCACAGCGACCTGGGCAAGGAGCAGCTGTACGCCATTTTGCAGCTGCGTGCAGAAGTATTCGTCGTTGAACAGAAATGCGTTTACCAGGATATCGATGGCCAGGATCTGGAAGGTGACACCCTCCACGTGATGGCCTGGGACGGTAACCGGCTGGTGGCCTACCTGCGCCTGCTTGACCCGCAATCACAGGGCGGCGACGTGGTGATCGGGCGGGTGATCATTGCACCCCAGGCACGCGGTGCGGGCTTGGGGCATGAGCTGATGGATCAGGCATTGAAGCAGATCGAAAAATACTGGCCCGGTCTGCCGGTCTACCTCTCGGCCCAGGCGCATTTGCAGGGGTATTACGGGCGGTACGGGTTTGTCGTGGCGGGTGAGGAATATGTCGAGGATGGCATTCCACACATTGGGATGCGCCGCCCTTAAGGACCTCTTCGCGAGCAAGCCCGCTCCCACATTTGATATCTATCGCACACGAAACCTGTGTTCACTGCTGATCTAATGTGGGAGCGAGCTTGCTCGCGATGGCGTCGGTTAAATCACTGAAAGATTTCAGGGATACTCCAACACCGCCTTGATCTGCCGCAGATTGCGTTCGATCCACCCGCGATCAATCGCACCCCACTCGCGAATCCGATAGCGCCCCGCATGGTTGCGCGCGCCCTCTTCCTGCTCGAATTCACACACAATATCCAGATCCGCCAACGCCGAGATGGTGTCCTGTGCCGTGCGCCTGGGCATGCCGGTGACTTCGGTCAGCGCCGGGACGCTGCTGGCCAGCCCGCTGTCGATCAGGTACGCCACGTACAACCGGCGATAGAAGCTGCTCTTGGTCTTGCTCACGTCCATCCAATGCTCCTTAAAAGGTCGCAGCCTGCGGCAGCTCCTACAGATCCCGCCACGTCAGGTACACCCGCACATCAAATTCCACCTGGTGATAACCCGGCAGCATGTGTTCGCACAGTTTGTAGAATGCCTTGTTGTGGTCCGATTCCTTGAAGTGCGCCAGCTCATGCACCACGATCATTTTCAGGAACTCGCAAGGCGCTTCCTTGAACAGCGAAGCGATGCGGATTTCCTTCTTGGCCTTGAGCTTGCCACCCTGCACCCGTGAAATCGTGGTGTGCAGGCCAAGGGCACGGTGGGTCAGGTCCAGACGGTTGTCGAACAGCACCTTGTCGATGGCCGGAGCGTTACGCAAGTACTCCTGCTTGAGGTCCAGAGCATAGGTGTACAGCGCCTTGTCGCTCTGCACCCCGTGCTTTTGCGGGTAACGCTGGTTCAGGTAATCGCCCAGCCGACCGTCGGCGATCAGCTGGCGCACCTGATCCTGCAAGGTGGCGGGATAGGCCTGGAGATATTTCAACACGGTCATCGGGGCGGCAATACAGGTCACTAAAAGGTCGCCAGTGTAGCGAATTCAGCGGGGCAGCGCGCTCCAGTCGAACGGCTGGACAAAGACCCCGGCGTCTTCGGCCATCATCGGCCGGGCCACCAGAAAACCTTGCACATATTCACAGCTGTTGGCTTGCAGCCATTCATACTGAGCGACGGTTTCCACCCCTTCGGCAATCACCAATATTCCGAACTGCTTGCACAGGTCGATCACACTGCGTACCAGCGCCGCATCCCTTGCCGAATCCGGCAACCGGGCGATCAAATGGCGGTCGATCTTCAGAGTATCCAGCGCCAGGTCGCGCAAGTGCGTCAGGGAGCAGGGTCCGACCCCGAAGTCATCCAATGCCACGCGTACGCCCAGGTTGTGCAGCAGGCGCAATTGCTTGCGGGTTTCTTCAGGGTTGCGCATCAAGGCCTCTTCCGTGACCTCGACTTCCAGGTGACGCGGTTGCAGGCCATGGCGCTCCAGCACCTGGCGCAACTCGGTGACCAGGTTGGGCATGCCGAACTGCGTACTGCTCAAGCTGACGCCGAGCACCAGGTCCTCGGCAAACAGGGACTCCCAGGCTTTGCGTTGCCCGGCGCCGCGATGGTAAATCCAGCTGCCCAGGCGACTGATCAGCCGCGCCTCCTCCAGCAATGGCAAAAACAGCCCCGGGGGGACATCGCCAACGCTCGGATGCTGCCAGCGCAACAAGGCCTCGAAGCCACGAATCCGCCCGTCGGCAATTGCAACCTGAGGCTGATACACCAGATTGAAATCCCGGTTCTCGATGGCCGTGCGCACACTTTCTTCCAGCATCAGCCGCGTGCGCGCCCGGCCGTTCATTTCATGATCGTAGAAGCGATATTGCTGGCGGCCGGCACGCTTGGCCTCGTACATGGCAATGTCGGCCGCCCGCATCATCCCGTCGAGATTGGCGCCACAATCAGGGAACGTGGCAATGCCGATGCTGGCACCCAGAGCGATATCGAGACCGTCGATCTGCTGACAGATCGACACTCGCTCGATGAGCTTCTCGGCAATCTTCGCCGCCTGCTCGGGGAACTCCAGATCCAGCAGCGCGGTGAACTCGTCGCCGCCCATTCGCGCCAGAGTGTCGAAGGGCCGCAGGCAAGCCTTCAACTGTTCGGAGACCCAGCGCAGCACCCGATCGCCGGCATCGTGCCCGAGCGAATCATTGACTCGCTTGAAGCCGTCGAGGTCCAGATACATCAAAACCCAGGAGCGGTCGGAACGCTCACCGCGCAACAGCAGGTTCTCTACGGTCTGGTAGAAACCCCGGCGGTTGAGCAATCCGCTCAGCGGATCGGTGACCGCCTGAAACTCCAGTTGCTGATGCAGATGGCGCACCACCGACATGTCCAGCACGGTCACGACCATCGCATGTTGCTCGGCGGGCAATGGCGCGCAGGACAAGGCCACCGGCACTTGCTGCCCGGGCGCCGTACGTAGCAGGGCATCGTGCAGGCGCAGGGTTTCGCCGCGTTTGTATCCGGCCAGCAACTCGGAATCGGCCCAGATCGGGATATGCGGTTTTTGCAGGTAGTCCAGAAACTCCTTGCCTTGCAGTTCCTGCACCGTGGCATTGAGCAACCGTGACATCGCCGGATTGGCAAAACGAATCAGACCGTCCTCACCCAACACCAGAATGCCTTCGGCTGCGTTTTCCAGCACCGACGCATTAAAGGCACGAGCCGCTTCCAGATCATGACTCAGGCGCTGCAAGGCCCGGCGGTTACGCTGGTGCTCGAGCAACGCCTGGACCTTGGGCGTAAAGACCTGTGGGTCGAACGGCTTGAACAGATAATCCACCGCACCACTGGCATAGCCCTTGATCACGGCATCCTGGGACTGTTCGTTGGCGGTCAGGAAAATGATCGGCGTCAGACGGGTCCGCTGGCTACCGCGCATCAGGCGCGCCACTTCATAACCGTCCATGTCCGGCATCTGCACGTCCAGCAGCACCAGGTCGATATCGTGTTCAAGTAACAAGCCGAGGGCCTCGAAACCCGAGGTGGCAGTAATGACCCGCCAGCCCTGGCGCTGTAACAACGCGCGCATGCTGATCAGGTTTTCGGGGTAATCGTCGACGACTAAAAGGGTTGAGCTGCCTTCTACTGGCGTGGGTTGCGCGCATTCCATGCTGCTTCTCTAATTGCGGGGTGTCAGGCCGGTTTCTCGTGAAAACCGGACAAATACTGCGCCTTCACTCTAGACCCGGTTCTGCAAAAGCAGAAGGTGTCAGTAAGCCATCATTTAATCATAGTGTCTTTTTACCGACTAACGGTCGATGGTTCAGGCGATGGAAACCGGGAAAGATGTCGCTTCGACAGGATGTTGACGTCAGCCACCCGTCAGACGGGCATTAACAAAATCTCCCGCTACGCTTATAAAGGCCGCCCCCGAAGGTGCGGGCTAGAGCTTCTGGCACGTGCGTGCAGCATGAATCAAGTGGAAGAACCGACATGATCGATCTTGCAACCTGGAACCTCAGCGTCCCCGTTGGCAGCCCGCCGTACACCGTCGAAACCGCCAAACTGGTGGACGGTTTCAAGGATCAATACTTCCATTCAGACACAGGCACACTGTTTTTCTGGACGCCCGTGACCGGCTCCCGTACCGAAAACGCAATTTACCCACGTACCGAATTGCGTGAAACCTACAGCAACGGTACGTTGAAAAACTGGTATTACCCGGAAGCCGACAATTTGTTGTATGCCACTCTGGCAGTGAACCAGGTGCCGAGTTCCGGGAAAATCGTCATCGGCCAGATCCATGCCTATCAAAGCCAGAAACCTCTGGTGAAGGTTGAATACCAATACAAAACCAGCACAGGCACCGGCAATATCGTCGCCAAGGTCCGGATGCATCCCGATGACGATACAGGCCGGGTGATCATCGTTGCGACGGGGGTGAAACTCGACCAGGAGTTCAACTACCTCATTCACCTCAGCCCCGGTGGCGCCTTGGGCATCAGCGCGGCAGGTTATCAATGGGATACGCAAATCAGCACAACCTGGCGTGACAAACCGCTGTATTTCAAGGCCGGGGTCTATGTACAGGACAACACCGGGTACACCACTGAAGGCGGCAAAGTGACCTTCAGCAAGCTGGATATCGATCACAACAATTGATATCGAGGCACTGTTGATCTGGTGGGAGCGGGCTTGCTCGCGAAGGCGTAGTGTCAGACGACATTAATGTTGAATGACACACCGCTTTCGCGAGCAAGCCCGCTCCCACACTGACCGCGTCGATCCTGGATCATCGCCCACAAAAAACCCGCCTCTCGGCGGGTTTTTCATGAAGGCAGTTTAACGCTCAGGCTTAGTTGACCTTGGCGTTCAACTCACCTTTCAGGTAACGCTGATACATGCCTTCCAGCGAGATCGCCTTGATCTTCGAAGCGTTGCCGGCAGTACCGAAGGCTTCGTAGCGAGCGATACACACGTCGCGCATGGCGGTGACGGTGGCGCCGAAGAATTTACGTGGGTCGAACTCGCTCGGGTTGGTGGCCATCAGGCGACGCATTGCGCCAGTGGACGCCAGGCGCAGGTCGGTGTCGATGTTGACCTTGCGCACGCCGTGCTTGATGCCTTCGACGATTTCTTCAACCGGTACGCCGTAGGTTTCCTTGATGTCGCCGCCGTACTGGTTGATGATCGCCAGCCACTCTTGCGGAACCGAAGACGAACCGTGCATCACCAGGTGAGTGTTCGGAATGCGCTTGTGGATTTCTTTGATACGGTCGATGGCCAGCACGTCGCCGGTAGGCGGCTTGGTGAACTTGTAGGCGCCGTGGCTGGTGCCGATGGCGATGGCCAGAGCATCCACCTGAGTGCGTTTTACGAAGTCAGCGGCTTCTTCCGGGTCGGTCAGCATCTGGCTGTGATCCAGGACGCCTTCGGCGCCGATGCCGTCTTCTTCACCGGCCATGCCGGTTTCCAGCGAACCCAGGCAGCCCAGCTCGCCTTCTACCGAAACGCCGCAGGCGTGAGCCATGGCTACGGTTTGTTGGGTCACACGCACGTTGTAGTCGTAGTCGGTCGGGGTCTTGCCGTCTTCACCCAGGGAGCCGTCCATCATCACCGAGCTGAAGCCCAGCTGGATGGAGCGCTGGCACACGTCAGGGCTGGTGCCGTGGTCCTGGTGCATGCACACCGGGATGTGCGGGAATTCTTCGATGGCTGCCAGGATCAGGTGACGCAGGAACGGTGCGCCGGCGTATTTGCGAGCACCGGCCGAAGCCTGGACGATCACCGGGGAGTCAGTCTTGTCAGCGGCTTCCATGATGGCGCGCATCTGCTCAAGGTTGTTGACGTTGAAGGCTGGAACGCCGTAGCCGAACTCGGCTGCGTGGTCCAGCATCTGGCGCATGCTGATAAGTGCCATTGTGTATATCTCTCCCGGTTGAGGGTCGTTAATCGTGCCAGCCTGCCGTAGCGGCGGCGGCTATTCAAGTTATTGCAGATCAGGGGTTGAGCCCGGGCTGCGAATTCAGGTGTTACCAAAATCTTAAATACGACACAAAAACCCTGTGGGAGCGAGCTTGCTCGCGATGGGGGCGGCACATTCAGCATTGATGTGACTGTGATACCGCTATCGCGAGCAAGCTCGCTCCCACAAATGGATCTCTGTATACCAAATCAATCGTATTATTCAGCCTTACAACCGCGGCCAATCAAATCATTGGTGGCGACCCAGTAAACCAGGCCTTCCTCACCTTTTATGTGAAACGCCAGCATGTCATTGCTGTACAGCGAACCCGATGCACCCGGCTCCTGTTTCAAGCGGTAGACCTGATCGGCACCGCCCAGGCGCACGTCGACTTCCCTAAGGCTTTCGTCGGTGTAACGCCACAGCACTTTGGCCTGGCTGTCGCAGGTCCAGGTGGTCCAGTTATCCACAGGCGCGGACGACTGGAACGGGTTCAACTGAGCACAACCAGCCAACAGCGCCAGCGCCGTAACGGCGATAAAACCTTTCATCCATGTCCCTCGACCGACGGCGCATGCCATCAGCCCTGAGTAAAGAGTCAGACCCGTCAAGGGCAGCCATGTTCCTTGGCGGGTGCCCGGGTCTCGTATTTGTCCAGGCCCTCGGGCCCGGAGCGCTTGTTGAGCACCGGGTTGGTTTCCGCCTGCCAGTCGGCCTGATAACAGCCGTTGCGCGACGCAGGCGCCTCGGGTTCCGGCGTGGCTTTCGGGCTGCTCCCGCAAGCCGCCAGTGAACCCGCGACGATCAACAGCGCTAACGTCTTGACCATGTCAACACTCCCTTGCCTGGTCAAACGGGCGACCCTCAGGCCTTGGCCCGGCTTTCCAGGACTTCCACGGCTGGCAGGACCTTGCCTTCGACGAATTCGAGGAACGCACCGCCACCGGTAGAAATGTAGGAGATCTGCTCTGCCACGCCATACTTGTCGATGGCCGCCAGGGTGTCGCCACCGCCGGCAATGGAGAACGCCGCGCTGTCCGCGATGGCCTGGGCCAGCACCTTGGTGCCATTGCCGAACTGATCGAATTCGAACACGCCGACCGGACCGTTCCACAGGATAGTCTTGGACGACTTCAGCAGCTCGGCGAAATTCGCCGCGGTCTGCGGACCGATGTCCAGGATCATGTCGTCGGCAGCGACGTCAGCGATCAGCTTGACGGTCGCAGCGGCGCTTTCCGCGAATTCCTTGGCAACCACTACGTCCACTGGCAGCGGTACGCTGACCTTGGCGGCGATGGCGCGAGCGGTGTCCAGCAGGTCCGGCTCGTACAGGGATTTACCGACCGGGTGACCGGCAGCGGCCAGGAAGGTGTTGGCGATGCCGCCACCGACGATCAACTGGTTGCAGATCTGGCTCAGGCTGTTCAGCACGTCGAGTTTGGTCGACACCTTGGAGCCGGCAACAATAGCCGCCATCGGCTGGGCCGGGGCACCCAGGGCTTTGCCCAGTGCGTCCAGTTCAGCGGCCAGCAGCGGGCCGGCAGCGGCGACTTTGGCGAACTTGGCCACGCCGTGGGTCGAACCCTCGGCACGGTGAGCGGTGCCGAAGGCGTCCATCACGAACACGTCGCACAGGGCGGCGTATTGCTGGGCCAGTTCGTCAGCGTTCTTTTTCTCGCCTTTGTTGAAGCGCACGTTTTCGAACAGCACGATGTCGCCCGCTTTCACGTCAACACCGCCCAGGTAATCGGCCACCAGCGGCACTTCACGACCCAGAGCACGGCTCAGGTAGTCGGCGACTGGCTTGAGGCTGTTCTCGGCCGAGAACTCGCCTTCGGTCGGACGGCCAAGGTGCGAGCAGACCATCACGGCCGCGCCTTTTTCCAAGGCCAGCTTGATGGTCGGCAGCGAGGCCAGGATACGCGCATCGCTGGTGACAACACCGTCCTTGACTGGAACGTTGAGGTCTTCGCGGATCAATACGCGCTTACCTTGCAGATCGAGGTCGGACATCTTCAACACGGTCATGGGTCGCACTTCCTACGGTTTTTTTGAAGTTGCTGTTTGCAGATAGTGTTCTGCAACGTCCAGCATTCGGTTGGCAAAACCCCATTCATTGTCGAACCAGGCCAGGATGTTCACCAGCCGAGGGCCGGAAACGCGGGTCTGACTGGCATCGACGATCGCCGAATGTGGGTCATGGTTGAAATCACAGCTTGCGTGGGGTAGCTCGGTGTAGGCCAGCAGGCCTTTGAGCGGGCCGCTGGTGGCGGCTTCGCGCAGGATCCGGTTTACCTCGGTGGCGTCGGTCGCGGTGGCGGTCTGCATCGTGATATCGAGACAGGACACGTTGACCGTCGGCACCCGCACGGCTTTGGCCTGAATTCGTCCGGCAAGTTCCGGCAGCAGGCGTTCGATACCTCGCGCCAGACCGGTGGACACCGGAATCACCGACTGGAACGCCGAACGGGTACGACGCAGGTCTTCGTGGTGATAGGCATCGATGACCGGCTGATCGTTCATCGCCGAGTGAATGGTGGTGATCGACACGTAGTCCAGGCCAATGGCCTGATTCAGCAGGCGCAACAGCGGCACGCCGCAGTTGGTGGTGCAGGACGCGTTGGACACCAGCAATTCGTCGCCGGTCAGGCAGTCCTGGTTCACGCCGTAGACGATGGTCGCGTCAACGTCCGTCTCGCTGGCCATCGGCTGGGAAAACAACACACGCGGGGCGCCGGCGTCGAGGAAACGCTGGCCGTCTTCGCGAGTGTGATAAGCGCCGGAGCACTCCAGCACCAGATCGACGCCCAGGGACGCCCAATCGATGCCTTCGGGGGTGGCACTGCGCAGGACCTTCACGCAGTCGCCATTAATATGCAGACAATCGCCCTCGACCTTCACTTCGCCGGGGAACCGGCCATGGGTGGAGTCAAAGCGTGTCAGGTATTCGATACTGGCCATGTCCGCCAGATCGTTGATCGCGACAATCTCGAACCCGGCCTTTTCGCCTCGCTCGAACAACGCACGCAAGACGCAACGACCAATCCGGCCGTAGCCGTTGAGTGCAACTTTGTAGGGACGCGGTTGAGGCATGGGGTTCTCGATAGACGCAGGCAAACGAATTCTCGTTAACAACACAACCCTTGTAGGAGCGAGCTTGCTCGCGATGGTGGCCCAGACAACGCGGGCATTCAGGCATCCAGCGTTATCGTTAACGACCATCGCGAGCGAGCTCGCTCCTACAGGGGTTCGCGGTGGTCAGAAACCACCGCGTTGTGCTTAGTCTTCCAGCAGCTCTTCAGCCTGACCCAGGATGTTTTCCAGGGTGAAGCCGAACTCTTCGAACAAGGCCGGCGCAGGCGCCGACTCGCCGTAGGTGGTCATGCCGATCACGCGGCCTTCCAGGCCCACGTACTTGTACCAGTAGTCCGCGTGGGAAGCTTCGATGGCGATACGGGCGCTGACCTGCAACGGCAGGACCGATTGCTTGTAGCCGGCGTCCTGGGCATCGAACACGCTGGTGCACGGCATGGAAACCACACGCACCTTGCGGCCCTGCTCGGTCAGTTTGTCGAAGGCCTGAACGGCCAGGCCGACTTCCGAGCCGGTGGCGATCAGGATCAGCTCAGGCTCGCCTGCGCAGTCCTTCAACACGTAACCGCCACGCGCGATCTCTTCGATCTGGATCGCATTGCGGGTTTGGTGCTGCAGGTTCTGACGCGAGAAGATCAGGGCCGAAGGACCGTCCTTGCGCTCCAATGCGCACTTCCAGCTCACCGCCGATTCAACGGCGTCGGCTGGGCGCCAGGTATCGAGGTTCGGCGTGCAGCGCAGGCTGGCCAGTTGCTCGATTGGCTGGTGAGTCGGGCCGTCTTCGCCCAGACCGATGGAGTCGTGGGTGTAGACGTGGATCACCCGCTGCTTCATCAGGGCCGACATGCGCACCGCGTTACGCGCGTATTCCATGAACATCAGGAAGGTCGCGCCGTAAGGCACCAGGCCGCCGTGCAGGGCAACGCCGTTCATGATCGCGGTCATGCCGAACTCGCGCACGCCGTAGTACATGTAGTTGCCGCTGGCATCTTCGGCGGTAACACCTTTGCAACCTTTCCACAGGGTCAGGTTGGAACCGGCCAGGTCAGCCGAACCGCCGAGGAACTCAGGCAGCAACGGGCCGAACGCATTCAGCGCGTTCTGGCTGGCTTTACGGCTGGCGATGGTTTCGCCCTTGGCCGCCACTTCGGCGATATAGGCCGAGGCTTTTTCGCTGAAGTCAGCTGGCAGGTCACCGCTCAGACGACGCACCAGTTCGTTGGCTTCAGTCGGGAACGCGGCGGAGTAAGCAGAGAAACGCTGGTCCCACTCGGCTTCAACAGCGCGACCGGCTTCCTTGGCGTCCCACTCGGCATAGATATCGGCCGGGATTTCGAACGGGCCGTGATTCCATTTCAGCGCCGCACGGGTCAGGGCGATTTCCGCGTCACCCAGCGGGGCGCCATGGCAATCTTCCTTGCCTTGCTTGTTCGGAGAACCGAAACCGATGGTGGTCTTGCAGCAGATCAGGGTTGGCTGCTCGCTTTTACGTGCAGTGTCGATCGCCGTCTTGATCTCTTCCGGGTCGTGACCGTCGACATTGCGAATCACTTGCCAGTTGTAGGACTCAAAACGCTTCGGGGTGTCGTCGGTGAACCAGCCTTCGACTTCGCCATCGATGGAGATGCCGTTGTCATCGTAGAAGGCGATCAGCTTGCCCAGGCCCAGGGTACCGGCCAGGGAAGCGACTTCGTGGGAAATGCCTTCCATCATGCAGCCATCACCCAGGAACACATAGGTGTGGTGATCGACGATGTTGTGGCCAGGACGGTTGAACTGCGCAGCCATGACTTTTTCAGCCAGGGCAAAACCCACGGCGTTGGCCAGGCCCTGGCCCAGTGGACCGGTGGTGGTTTCTACGCCCGGGGTGTAGCCGAGTTCCGGGTGGCCCGGGGTGCGGCTGTGCAGTTGACGGAACTGCTTGAGGTCATCGATCGACAGGTCGTAGCCGGTCAGGTGCAGCAGCGAGTAGATCAGCATCGAGCCGTGGCCGTTGGACAGCACGAAGCGGTCACGGTCGGCAAACGATGGATTGCTCGGGTTGTGCTTGAGGTAGTCGCGCCAAAGTACTTCGGCGATATCTGCCATACCCATAGGGGCACCGGGATGGCCGCTGTTGGCTTTTTGCACGGCATCCATGCTGAGGGCACGAATGGCGTTGGCACGCTCACGACGGCTAGGCATCGCTGTTCTCCTGGGGGCTTGATTAAAACGAAACGGAAAAAAGGCGAGCATTTTCCCTCACCGGGCCGCCTCGGGGCAATGACAGATAGTCATCTGAAGGCGTTTTTCCAATGGATAACGACGTATTCGCCTGGTGAAACCTTTCCGCGGTCCGATTGTTGACAAAAGCTAACGTCGAGAAGTGCCATCTATCGAGCAATATCAAAACTTTTTGATATTGCTCTTGCGATACCTTCGACCCGTGACTAGACTGCCGGCCTTATGAATTTACGCGTGCCCTCCATTCAACATGACGATTGCGATGAGCTGGCGGCCTTGTGCAAGGCTGGCGGCGATCCCCTGCGGTTGAATGTCTTGCGCGCACTGGCCAATGACTCGTTCGGCGTACTGGAACTGGCGCAGATCTTCGGCATCGGCCAGTCAGGCATGAGCCACCACCTCAAGGTACTGGCACAGGCCGACCTGGTGGCAACGCGCCGCGAAGGCAACGCGATTTTCTACCGTCGCGCGCTGCCCCACACCGAATTGCTGGGCGGCAAACTGCACGCAGCATTGCTCGAAGAAGTGGACAACCTGACGCTGCCGACCGACGTACAGTCGCGCATCACCCAGGTCCATGGGCAACGTGCGGCGGCCAGCCAGGATTTTTTCTCAAGGGTTGCGGAGAAGTTTCGCGCCCAGCAAGACTTGATCGCCGGCCTGCCGCAATACCGCGAAAGCGTGGTGGCCCTGCTCGACAAGCTGAGCTTCGACAAAGACGCCACGGCCATTGAAGTCGGCCCCGGCGATGGCGCATTCCTGCCGGACCTGGCGCGCCGCTTCGCGCAAGTCACGGCGCTGGATAACAGCAGCGCAATGCTCGAACTGGCGCGCCAGGTCTGCGAACGCGACAAGCTGACTAACGTTAGCCTGCAACTGGCCGATGCTTTGAACGGCGTCAGCCTCAAGGCCGATTGCGTGGTACTGAACATGGTGCTGCACCATTTTGCCGCACCGGCCGATGCGCTCAAGCACATGGCCCATTTGCTGCAACCAGGCGGTAGCCTGTTAGTGACAGAGTTATGTAGCCACAACCAGAGTTGGGCCAAGGAGGCCTGCGGTGATCTCTGGCTGGGGTTTGAACAGGACGATCTGGCCCGTTGGGCCACCGCTGCGGGACTCGTTCCCGGGGAAAGCCTCTATGTAGGCTTACGTAATGGTTTCCAGATCCAGGTCCGCCATTTTCAGCGACCGGCTGGCGACACTCACCATCGGTAATTTCAGGAAAACATCGAGATGAGCGAATACTCCCTTTTCACCTCCGAGTCCGTGTCTGAAGGGCATCCGGACAAAATCGCCGACCAGATTTCTGATGCGGTGCTGGACGCCATCATTGCTGAAGACAAGTTCGCCCGTGTGGCGTGCGAGACTCTGGTGAAAACGGGCGTGGCGATCATCGCCGGCGAAGTCACCACTTCCGCCTGGGTTGACCTGGAGCAGATCGTTCGTGACGTGATCACCAACATCGGCTACACCAGCTCCGACGTCGGCTTCGACGGCGCAACCTGCGGCGTGATGAACATCATCGGCAAGCAGTCCCCTGACATCAACCAGGGTGTCGACCGTGCCAAGCCTGAAGATCAGGGCGCCGGTGACCAGGGCCTGATGTTCGGCTACGCCAGCAATGAAACCGACGTGCTGATGCCTGCACCGATCACCTTCTCGCACCAGCTGGTACAGCGCCAGGCCGAAGCCCGTAAATCCGGCCTGCTGCCTTGGCTGCGCCCGGACGCCAAGTCGCAAGTGACCTGCCGTTACGAAAACGGCAAGGTTGTCGGTATCGATGCCGTCGTTCTGTCGACCCAGCACAACCCGGAAGTGTCGTACAACGACCTGCGCGAAGGCGTGATGGAGCTGATCGTCAAGCACGTGCTGCCTGCCGAACTGCTGAGCAAGGACACCCAGTTCCACATCAACCCGACCGGCCAGTTCATCATCGGCGGCCCAGTGGGTGACTGCGGTCTGACCGGTCGCAAGATCATCGTCGACAGCTACGGCGGCATGGCCCGTCACGGCGGTGGCGCGTTCTCCGGTAAAGATCCTTCGAAGGTTGACCGTTCGGCGGCCTACGCCGGTCGTTACGTGGCCAAGAACATCGTTGCCGCCGGCCTGGCCGAGCGTTGCGAGATTCAGGTGTCCTACGCCATCGGTGTTGCCCAGCCGACTTCGATCTCGCTGAACACCTTCGGCACCGGCAAGATCAGCGATGACAAGATCGTCAAACTGGTCCGCGAAGTGTTCGACCTGCGTCCATACGCGATCACCACCATGCTCGACCTGCTGCACCCGATGTATCAGGAAACCGCTGCGTACGGCCACTTCGGTCGCACCCCGGCGACCAAGACCGTTGGTGACGACACCTTCACCACGTTCACTTGGGAAAAAACCGACCGCGCCGACGCCCTGCGTTCTGCTGCCGGCCTGTAAGGTTCCCCCGCAACACCCGAAGCCCCGCACGGTTCGCGCCCTGCGGGGCTTTTTTATTGGCATTCGCTTTACACCGTATCGAGGCATTCGCGAGCAAGCCCGCTCCCACAGGGTTATGAGTGGGTCAGTTGATTTGTGAACATCACCGCTTACTGTGGGAGCGGGCTTGCTCGCGAAGAGGCCAGCAAAGCCGGTAGAAATACCCGGCAAAACACCCCCTCGCTGCGCCAACTGATACTGACCTAGCCTTCACGCACCTCACCGAGCAAGGACGCTCAAGATGCTTCCCGACCTGCGCCTGTTTTTCGCCGCTCTACTGACCCTTGGCTACCTGACCGCCAGCGCCGCCGAGTGCCCGGACTGGCCACCAGAACGCGCCCGGAACGAAGTCGGCAAACTGCAACAACAAATCGACCTCTGGGACGACAGCTATCACCGCCAGGGACGCTCACTGGTCGCCGATGAACTCTACGACCAGTCCCGCGCGCGACTCACCCAATGGCGCCACTGCTTTAACCTGAGCCCGCCCGCAGACCCCTTGCGCACTGCGCGCGGCACGCTGCCCCACCCCATCGCCCACACGGGCCTGGACAAACTGCACGATCAGCCCGCCGTGGAAAAATGGCTGCGTGACCGGGTGGACGTCTGGGTCCAGCCTAAAATCGATGGCGTGGCGGTGACCCTGGTTTACCGCAGCGGCCTGTTGGCCCAGGCAATCAGCCGTGGCGACGGCAAAAGCGGTCAGGACTGGACGGTTCCTGCACGGCAGATTCCGGCCATCCCGCAACGGCTATCGCAGGCCCGGGACTTGATCGTGCAAGGCGAACTGTATTGGCGCCTGACCGATCACGTGCAGGCCCGGGCCGGTAGCCTCAATGCTCGTGGCTCGGTGGCCGGTCTGATGGCACGCAAGGTCTTGAGCGCCGAACAGGCCGCCGGCATCGACCTGTTTGTCTGGGACTGGCCCCAAGGACCGGCGAGCGTACCCGAGCGTGCCGCGGCGCTGACTGCGCTGGGCTTCCCGAGTACCACGGCATACAGCCAGCCCATCGCCTCCGTCATTGATGCCGAACGCTGGCGCGAGCACTGGTATCGTTCCCCCTTGCCCTTTGCCAGCGACGGCATCGTCCTGCGCCAGAATCAGCGCCCAGCCGCCGAACGCTGGCAGGCCAGGTCACCCTACTGGGCCATCGCCTGGAAATACCCCTTCGCCCAGGCACTGGCCAAAGTCCGCCAGGTTCACTTCAAAATCGGCCGGACCGGGCGGATCACTCCGGTTCTTGAACTGACCCCGGTAAAGCTCGATGACCGGCAGATCAAGCACGTCAGCGTCGGTTCGTTGCAACGCTGGCAGACGCTGGACATCCGCCCGGGTGACCAGGTCGCCATCAGCCTGGCCGGGCTGACCATTCCCAGGCTCGATAGGGTTGTATTGCGCAGCAGCGAACGCGCCGAATTGAACGCGCCGCGAGCAGAGGACTTTCATTCATTGAGTTGCTGGCAACCGACTCCGGGCTGTGAGAGCCAGTTTCTCGCGCGCATGACCTGGCTCAGCAGCAAACAAGGCCTGGCGCTGCCCAATGTGGGTCCGGGCACCTGGGAAAAACTTCTTGCAACAGGTCGGCTGAACGGCCTGTTGGATTGGTTGACCCTCGATGCCCAAGAGCTTGCTACCATTGACGGTTTCGGCGAGCGCAGCGCGGCTCGTCTTGCCGACAGCTTCAACCGAGCCCGGCAACGCCCGTTCGCGCACTGGCTGAAAGCCTTGGGATTGCCGCCGACAGGTCAGGCGCATCTCGGCGATTCATGGCTGGTACTTGCGCAGCGAGACATCGAACAATGGCGGGCCGAGGCCGATATCGGGCCAGGGCGCGCGGCGCAACTGAGCGCTTTTTTCCGCGATCCGCAGGTACTGGGCTTGAGTGAAACGTTACGTGATGCGGGGATTGACGGCTTTTAGTTGTCGGCCCTGCGCCCACCGGGAACCCCAAGGGACCGCTGGGCTCCAACAAGCCATTGCCACAGTGGTCTGCTTGCTTTCCTACATGGAGCTTTTATGAAATTTCTTTCACCGCTCGCCCTGTTGACCCTTTGCAGCGTGCTGGCCACCCCGTTGATGGCGGACGAGGAAGCGCCGGGGCTGACCGGTTGCGCCGCCAAGAAGCAAGGCATCGTCAACCAGATCGAATTGGCCAAGGTCCACGGCAACGCCGACCAGCAGGCAGGCCTGGAAAAGGCCTTGAGCGAAGTCGAAGCGAACTGCACCGACGCCTCGCTAAAGAAGGAACGGGAAAACAAGGTGCTCGACGCCAAGCACGAAGTCAGCAAGCGTCAGGCAGACCTCGACAAGGCCATGAGCAAAGGCGATCCCGACAAGATCAACAAGCGCAAAGACAAACTCGCCGATGCCCGCAAGGAATTGCAGAACGCCTTGGATGAACTGGATAAATAAGAACAGATAACGAACAAAGATTTCGGTGTTGCCGAAGCAGTCTTCGCGAGCAGGCTCGCTCCTACAGGGTCATGCGGTCACCTGTGGGAGCGGGCTTGCTCGCGAAGACGTCAGACCGGGCAACGCCAATCAATGATCCCGAAACGCCTTATGACAAGCACTGCAAGCATCTTCGACTTTCTGTACCGCCGGCCCCAGGTTGCTGGCCTTGTAGGGTTGGACCTGGCTGGCGATCACCAATTCACCGGTGGCGCTTTCAAGGTCGCGGGCCATTGCCTGAAAGCGTGTCTGTTGCTCCCAGACATCGCTCTTGGCGCTGGTGTGATCCTCCTCGCGCACTTGCGGAAAATGCTGCCACGGCTCACGGGACAACGCATCGAGTTTCACCGCACCTTCGGCGAACTTCGGGCCATCGAAGGCAATGCGCCCACGCAACATACCGCCCAGGTCTTCGCCAGTCTTGAGCATCTGCTTGAAAATGGCCTTGCGCTGGCCGAGCGGCGAGTTGGGGTCGATACCGCCACAAGCGGACAGCGTCAGGCAGGCCAGCAATACAACAGAAAGTCTTTTAAGAGTCATGGTGGCTTCAGGTCACGGGAAACGGCGGCCAGTATCCTCGCGTCATCGGCAAAGACCAATAGCCCTATTATCAATAAGGGTTGCTTGAGCGCATGGAGCGCTCAGGCAACCGGCAAAGGAACCACTCCATGAACAGCCGTTTCAAGGCATGGCGTCACCGCCTGGCCTGGACCCTGCCGATGGTGGCCCTGCTCGCAGGCTGCACCGGTGGCGACAACCAACAACCGAAAACCCACGCCCTGGCCACCTACTCCAGCGCCACATGGGAAGCGCTGCCGGCGGTGTCCGACAGCGACCTGGTCGCCGGTTTCGGTTCCTGGCGCAGCGCCTGTACCCGACTCAAGGCCGATCCGGTCTGGGGTGGCACCTGCGCAGCGGCTGTCAACGTGCCGCAAACCGCCAGCGACATTCGCGGTTTTCTCAAACAGAACCTCGATGTCTATGGCCTGCGCGCCGCCAACGACAACCCCAACGGCCTGATCACCGGCTACTACGAACCGGTCTATCCCGGGAGCCTGACCCAGACCAGCGCTGCCAATGTCCCGGTCTATGGCGTCCCCGAGGACATGATCATCGTCGCCCTCGACAGCATTTACCCGGAACTCAAGGGCAAGCGCCTGCGCGGTCGACTCGAAGGTCGCGTGCTCAAGCCATACGACGATGCGGCAGCCATCGAAAGCAAAGGGGTCAATGCGCCGGTCGTGGCCTGGCTGACCGATCCGATGAACCTGCAGTTCCTGCAAATCCAGGGTTCGGGTCGTATCCAGCTCGACAATGGTCGCCAGTTGCGCATTGCCTACGCCGATCAGAACGGCCACCCGTATCGACCGATCGGCCGCTGGCTGGTGGAACAGGGCGAACTGAAAAAAGAAGACGTGACCATGGGCGCCATCAGCACCTGGGCCAAGGCCAATCCATCGCGGATCCCCGAACTGCTCGGCAGCAACCCCAGTTATGTGTTCTTCACCCGCAACCCGGACAGCAACGAAGGTCCGCGCGGCTCGCTGAACGTACCGTTGACCGCCGGTTACAGCGCGGCAGTGGATCGCAAGGTGATTCCGCTGGGCAGCCTGTTGTGGCTGTCCACCACCAGACCGGACGGCACGGCCCTGGTTCGCCCCGTGGCAGCACAGGACACCGGCGGCGCCATTGCCGGCGAGGTTCGGGCGGATCTGTTCTGGGGCACCGGGGATGCGGCCGGGCAACTGGCCGGGGACATGAAACAGCAGGGGCAGATCTGGATGCTCTGGCCCAAAGGCGCGACGTTGCCGCAAGTGCCGCAGGTGGCGGATGCGCAGAAGACCACCCCTTAAATGCTGCTTCGCCTGTTAGATAGCTTTCGCGAGCAAGCCCGCTCCCACATGAGATCACCATCGAACACAGAATCTGTGTCCACTGAGGATCAAATGTGGGAGCGGGCTTGCTCGCGAAGAGGTCCTCACAGGCGATGAAGATTCAGACTGACACAACGAAGAACGCCGTAATCAACGCCATCCCCACGAACCACATCAACGACCGCAGCGTCGCCCAGTCCGCCAGGTAGCAAATGATGTAGAGCAGCCGGCTGGTAATGAACAGCACGGCCAGCACATTGATCGTCACCAGTTCGGCATTGCCGGCCAGATGCGCCACGATCACCGCCGCAGCGAACGCCGGGGTCACTTCAAAACTGTTCAGTTGCGCCGCATTCGCGCGCCTGCCCAAGCCTTCCAGCGAATCGAGAAAGTCCCGGGGATCATGGTTGTCTCTCAACCTGAACCCGCCACTGATCTTGGCCACGCCCACACACACATACGGCAGGAAAATCGCGATCAAAATGCACCACAGAGCAACCGTCATAAAGCAGTCCCTTCTTCACGTTTCAGAACAGTCAAAATTTCATGACCAATATACCGATCAGCACCAGCCCACAGGCCAAGAGGCGCGGCCCACCAAAAGGCTCTTTCAGGTAACGCATGCCAAACAGCACCACCAGAATTACGCTGATCTCGCGCAACGCCGCCGCTTCTGCAATCGAGCCCAGCTGCATCGCCCACAGCACCAGAGCGTAGCTGAACAACACGCAGAACCCGACGGCCAGGCCCAGTCGCCACTGCTCGCGCCAGAACAACATGAACGCGGGTCGTTTGCGCACCAACGCCAACAGCGGAAACGGCCAGGCACTGAGCAAGGTGACCCAGACCAGATAGTCCAGTGGATGGGACCAGCGCCGCAATGCCTGCCCGTCAATGTAGGTGTAGCAACCAATGCACAGGCCGATCAGTGCCACCACCGGCAACATCGACCAGGGCAAACGCGCACCGCCGCCGCCCTGCCAGAGCAGGCACAGCATGCCGAACGGGATCAGCAGGATTCCGAATATCTGCTGATGGGTCAGCACTTCCCCGGCAAATATCAGCGTCAGCGCCAGCACCACCAACGGTGACAGGCCGCGCATCAATGGATAGACCAGACCGAGGTCGCCGACCCGATAGGCCTGGATCAGCAAATAGCGATAGAGCAACTCGAACGCCGCCGACGCCAGGATCCACGGCCAGATCTCCAGTGGCGGCATGCTCAGGAACGGCAGCATCAGCACGACAAAGAGCAGCGCCACGCTGTCCATGCAGGCCACCACCAACAGCCGCTCCGCACTGAACTTGATCAGGGTATTCCACGCCGCATGCAACAGCGCCGCCACCAACACCAACGCCGTCGCAAGCACGGCCTACTCCTTTTGTTGTCTCCACAATCCCCGTAGGAGCGAGCTTGCTCGCGAAAAACGTGAGGGCACCGCAGCCAACCGGTGAATACACGTCATCGTTCACGTCCATCGCGAGCGAGCTCGCTCCTACAGGGGCCGGGTAGAGAATTGATTCGCCATATTTCACTGTCTGTTTATACTGCAAGCGACCACGCCGCACTCAGTTGCGCACAAACTTATTCCAATAAAAATCCTGCCCGGCCCGCTCTCGTCGAGAACGGTCGTCGGCCTGCGTATGCCTGATCACAGCGTCAAGACTACCGACAGAGACCTTGCGCATGCCACTCGCTTTGCTTGCCCTCGCCGTTGCCGCCTTCGGCATCGGCACCACCGAATTCGTCATCATGGGTCTTTTGCCCGATGTCGCCCGCGACCTCGGCGTGAGCATTCCCGACGCCGGATTACTGATCACCGGCTACGCCCTGGGCGTGGTGTTCGGTGCACCGATCCTCGCGGTCGGCACCGCCAACATGCCGCGCAAGGCCACGTTGTTGGGCATGACGCTGATGTTCATCCTCGGCAACATGCTCTGCGCGCTGGCGCCAAACTACGCCACGCTGATGGCCGCGCGCGTGATCACGGCACTGTGCCACGGCGCATTTTTCGGCATTGGTTCGGTGGTGGCCGCCGGGCTGGTGGCCCCCAACAAAAGGGCTCAGGCGATTGCCATGATGTTCACCGGCCTGACCCTGGCCAACGTGCTCGGCGTGCCACTGGGTACCGCACTCGGGCAATACGCAGGCTGGCGCTCGACCTTCTGGGCGGTGTCGGTGATCGGGGTGCTGGCGGCGATTGCGCAATGGGTCTGGCTGCCGAAAAACATCGCGATGGATAAAGCCAACCTGGCCAGCGAGTTCAAGGTACTGGGCAAGGCCAACGTACTGCTGGCCCTGGGCATGAGTGTACTGGCCTCGACCAGCCTGTTCAGTGTCTTCACTTACATTGCGCCGATCCTGCAGGACATCACCGGTGTCAGCCCCCACGGCGTCACCATCATGCTGCTGTTGTTCGGTGTGGGCTTGACCGCCGGCAGCATGCTCGGTGGTCGTCTGGCGGACAGCCGCTTGCTGCCTTCGCTGGTGGGCATGGCGCTGGCGGTGCTGGTGGTACTGGCGGCATTCACGCAAACCAGTCACTCGGTCATCCCGGCGGCCATCACACTGGTGTTGTGGGGGACGTTTGCCTTTGCCTTGTGCCCGATCCTGCAACTGCTGATCATCGATCAGGCCTTTGAGGCACCAAACCTGGGTTCGACCTTGAACCAGAGCGCCTTCAACCTCGGCAACGCCGCCGGGGCATGGATTGGCGGGCTGGTTGTGGCCAGCGGTGCCGATCTGGCGGACTTGCCCTGGACCGGTGCACTGGTCAGCGGGCTGACCGTGTTGACCGCACTGTTCTTCATCTATCGCCAGCGTCGCGGTGCGGCTGCGCTTGATGCGGTGGGCTGAGGATCAGCTTGATGGTTTTTTGATTTTCTGCGGATCGGGCGCTTCGCTCTGATCCGCAGATTTTTTCGGCGGCCCGCTTTCGCTGCGAATCTGCGCATGGCTGATCAGCGCGAAAATAAAACTGCCACCAATGATGTTCCCCGCCAGCGTCGGCCCGGCGAACACCAGCCAGAAATCACTCCACGGCAACTCGCCGGCAAATACCAGATACGAAACCTCCAGCGAACCGACCACGATGTGGGTGAAGTCCCCCAGCGCCATGAGGTAGGTGATGAGGATGATGATCCACATCTTGGCGCTCTCCATGGACGGGATCATCCAGACCATGGTGGCGATCATCCATCCGGAAATGATGCCCTTGGCGAACATCTGGCTGGCGTGGTTTTCCATGACCTTGCGGCCGATATCGAGGAAGGCGACATCGGTCTTGCTGTCGAAAATCGGCAGTTCCAGCATCACATACGCCACCAGCAAGGTGCCACAGAGGTTGCCGACCAGCACCACCGTCCACAGCCGTAGCAGCCGGCCGAAGTTGGCCAGCGTCGGTTTGGTCATTACCGGCAACACGGCAGTCAGGGTGTTTTCGGTGAACAGTTGCTGGCGAGCGAGGATCACCGCGAGGAAACCGGCGCAATAACCGAAACTCGCGATCACCTTGAATCCTTCGCCATCCGGAAGACGTGAATTGAGCAAGCCCATGCCCATCAGCGACAGACCCATGGTCAACCCCGCCGCGAGCGCCGACCACCACAACGCGGCAATGCTGCGCTCCAGTTCCTGGTCGCCCTGGGTACGGATGATCTCGTGCAGCACCGCGGCACGGGGTGGCTGGCTCTTTTCGACTTCGTGCTCTTCTTGCGCCGAAAGGTTCGGGGTCTTGCCGTCTTGTGCCGAGTTCATGGGATGCGCAACCGGTGGCGGGCTATTCAGCTATGACCTGTGCAGCGGGGATTCCGTTCTGTAGGAGCGCGCCTGCTCGCGATGGACTTGAGAGCACCACTGGGTGCCAGGTACCCAGTGTTATCGTTAACGACCATCGCGAGCAGGCTCGCTCCTACACGCTGGCGTCGTCCTTGAACTGGTCCTTGACGTACATGATCTCGGTCCGGCCGTGAGGCGCCGGCAAGCCGTCTTCACCGAGGTTCACGAACACCATTTTTTCAACGGTGAGGATGCTCTTGCGGGTGATCTTGTTGCGCACCTCGCACGTCAGGGTGATCGAAGTGCGGCCGAACTCGGTCGCCGTGATGCCCAGTTCGATGATGTCACCCTGGCGCGAGGCGCTGACGAAATTGATTTCTGAAATGTACTTGGTGACCACACGCTGGTTGCCCAACTGAACGATGGCGTAGATCGCCGCCTCTTCGTCGATCCAGCGCAGCAGGCTACCGCCGAACAGCGTGCCATTAGGGTTGAGGTCTTCGGGTTTTACCCATTTGCGGGTGTGGAAATTCATGTTCACTCCTGAGCGTCTTGCCGAATGATGCTGACCATCATGGCAGAGCCCGACCTAGAGCTCTATTGAGCATCGTCTATGGTCTCGATTACCGTTCGGACATTGACCGACAGAAACGCTTTGGAAGATCGGCATAGCCCGCTATAATCGCCACCGTTTCAAAACGGTCATCTTCAATTGCTACCGTTTCCCGCCACCTGTCCGAGGGGCGCTGCAGCAGGTTCGACCTGTCAGGCTCGGATGGGGCGTTGCCTGGCCTTCACTGGCTGGACACTAAACGCACAACGGCGCCCATTCGCATACATTACGAATGGAGGCTCTTCATGAGCGCTGTTATCACGCCTGCAGATTTTAACGATTACAAAGTTGCCGACATGTCCCTGGCTGCCTGGGGCCGTCGCGAAACCATCATCGCCGAATCCGAAATGCCAGCCCTGATGGGTCTGCGCAACAAGTATTCCGCCGAGCAACCGCTCAAGGGCGCGAAGATCCTCGGCTGCATCCACATGACCATTCAGACTGCCGTGCTGATCGAAACCCTGGTTGCCCTGGGTGCCGAAGTACGCTGGTCGTCCTGCAACATTTTCTCGACTCAGGACCAGGCTGCTGCTGCCATCGCCGCTGCCGGCATCCCGGTTTTCGCCTGGAAAGGTGAAACCGAACAAGAGTACGAGTGGTGCCTGGAGCAGACCATCCTCAAAGATGGCGCGCCTTGGGATGCCAACATGATCCTCGACGACGGCGGTGACCTGACCGAGCTGCTGCACAAGAAGTACCCACAGGTTCTGGACCGCGTCCACGGCGTGACCGAAGAAACCACCACCGGCGTTCACCGCCTGCTGGACATGCTGGCCAAGGGCGAGCTGAAAATCCCGGCCATCAACGTCAACGACTCGGTGACCAAGAGCAAGAACGACAACAAGTACGGCTGCCGTCACAGCCTGAACGATGCGATCAAGCGCGGCACCGACCACCTTCTGTCCGGCAAGCAAGCGCTGGTCATCGGCTACGGCGACGTGGGCAAGGGTTCGGCCCAGTCCCTGCGTCAGGAAGGCATGATCGTCAAGGTTTCCGAAGTCGACCCGATCTGCGCCATGCAAGCCTGCATGGACGGTTTCGAAGTGGTTTCGCCGTTCATCGACGGTATCAACAACGGAACTGAAGCAAGCATCGACAAGGCATTGCTGGGCAAGATCGACCTGATCGTGACCACCACCGGTAACGTCAATGTTTGCGACTCGAACATGCTCAAGGCCCTGAAGAAGCGTGCCGTTGTCTGCAACATCGGCCACTTCGACAACGAAATCGACACCGCTTTCATGCGCAAGAACTGGGCATGGGAAGAAGTGAAGCCACAGGTTCACAAGATCCACCGTACCGGTGCTGGCGATTTCGACCCACAGAACGACGACTACCTGATCCTGCTGGCCGAAGGCCGTCTGGTTAACCTGGGTAACGCCACCGGCCACCCGAGCCGCATCATGGACGGTTCGTTCGCCAACCAGGTTCTGGCCCAGATCTTCCTGTTCGGCCAGAAGTACGCCGACCTGTCGCCAGCCCAGAAAGCCGAGCGCCTGACCGTTGAAGTACTGCCGAAGAAACTCGACGAAGAAGTGGCCCTGGAAATGGTCCGTGGCTTCGGCGGCGTAGTGACTCAACTGACCAAGACCCAGGCCGACTACATCGGCGTGACCGTTGAAGGTCCGTTCAAGCCGCACGCTTACCGCTACTGATAGACCGGCTTTTCCTGTGTAGCAGCGAGCTCGCTCGCGATGGACGTCAACGATAACGCGTGTTGCCTGGATGAACGCGTTGCCTTGATGTTTTTCGCGAGCAAGCTCGCTCCTACAGGGGGCCAGCGTCCGCCTTATGAGTTTCCAAGGATATGACCATGTCCCAAGATCGTCGCTACAGCTTCGAGTTCTTCCCTACGAAGACCGATGCTGGGCATGAAAAGCTGCTCGCCACTGCTCGCCAGTTGGCCATCTACAACCCCGATTTCTTCTCCTGCACCTACGGCGCCGGCGGTTCGACCCGCGATCGCACGCTGAACACCGTGCTGCAGCTCGAAAGCGAAGTCAAAATCCCTGCCGCTCCGCACCTGTCCTGCGTAGGCGATAGCAAGGACGACCTGCGCGGCCTGCTGGCCCAGTACAAGGCTGCCGGCATCAAGCGTATCGTCGCCCTGCGCGGTGACCTGCCTTCGGGCATGGGCATGGCCAGCGGTGAGTTGCGCCACGCCAATGACCTGGTTGAATTCATTCGTGAAGAAACCGGTGATCATTTCCACATCGAAGTCGCCGCTTACCCGGAAATGCATCCGCAAGCGCGCAATTTCGAAGACGATGTGGCCAACTTCGTGCGCAAGGCCAACGCTGGCGCCGACAGTGCGATCACCCAGTACTTCTTCAACGCCGACTGCTATTTCTACTTCGTCGAACGCGTGCGGGCGCTGGGCGTGAACATCCCGATCGTGCCGGGCATCATGCCGATCACCAACTACAGCAAGCTGGCGCGCTTCTCCGATGCCTGCGGTGCGGAAATCCCGCGCTGGATCCGCAAGCAACTGGAAGCCTATGGCGACGACACCCAGAGCATTCAGCGCTTTGGCGAACAGGTCATCACCGAGATGTGCGAACAACTGCTGCAGGGTGGAGCTCCAGGGCTGCACTTCTACACGCTGAACCAGGCTGAAGCGAGCCTGGCGGTGTGGAACAACCTGAAGTTGCCGCGTTAAAAAGTCGTTGAAGCACGATTAAAAGATCGCAGCCTGCGGCAGCGCCTACAACGGAATGTCAAATCCCGTAGGCGCTGTCGCAGGCTGCGATCTTTTTGCTTTCAACGCACTATTAATGTGCGGCAATCCACGGAGTTAGAGCATCTGCGGTCAGTTTCTGGCTCTTTCCGGTTTCTCGTCGTAATCTCAGCCTATGCCTTTGATCACGCAGTTTATCGCCGTGCTTGTCTTCACTTGCCTGAGCTTCGCCGCCCGGGGCGAGAAGCTGCGCATTGTCACGGAGCCTTGGGCGCCCTATGTGTACGAAGACAACGGCAAATCCCTGGGCCTGGACTACGAAACCACCGCCATTGTCTTCAAGCGCCTGGGCATTGAAGTGGAGTGGCAATTCCTGCCATGGAAACGCTGCTTGTCGATGCTTGAAACAGGCCAGGCCGACGGCGCCCTGGACATCTTTCACAGCGACGAACGCGAAGCGACGCTGCTCTACCCCAGCGAACCGCTCTCGGAAGTCCAGTTCGTGATGTTCTACGCCAATGACCGGCCCCACCCGTTTCGCAGCCTCGAAGACTTGCGCGGCCTGACCATCGGCACCTCGCCGGGTTACCTGTACAGCAAGGACTTCAGCGATTCGACGCAGTTCACCCGCGAGCCGGCCCCCACCCATGAAGCCAACTTCGGCAAACTGGTACGCGGGCGAATTGACCTGCTGATCACCGACCGCCGGGTCGGCCAGCATTTGCTCGACGAACTGGGCATCCGCGACAAGATCACCGAAAACCCCACGGTCATCAGCCAGCAAAGTCAGTTTCTCGCGGTGCGGCGCAATGCGGGCATGGATCTGCTGGTGCAGCGTTTCGGCGCCGAACTCAAGCGCTTCAAGCGCGAGCCCGCCTACGCTGAACTGAGCGCCCGCTACGGCGCGGAACCGGCAGCCAGCGTGAAAGCTGAGAAGACTACGGCCGCCGCGGAAAAAACCGTTGAGCAGCAGGAAAGCGGCGCGCAGTGATAGCTCTGTTATACTCCGGCCTTCCCGCCAGGCTCACGCCCGGACGCTCGGAATCGTTAAAGGCATCTCAACCCCGCTACTGCGCAGCTTTCAGCCCGCGCGAGCGCTTGCAGACGAGCCTTCGAAACCCAGCAGGACCGGACGGGATTGCGTCCTCTTAAACGCCATTCGCGCCAGGCAAGACTCCCATTGGGCCAAGCCCTAACTAGAACAGGATTACTCATGTCCTTTGCTTCCCTCGGTCTCTCCGAGGCTTTAGTCCGCGCCATCGAGGCGGCGGGCTATACCGAGCCTACTCCGGTGCAACAGCGGGCCATTCCCGCCGTGTTGCAAGGTCGCGACCTGATGGTCGCGGCACAGACAGGTACTGGTAAAACCGGCGGTTTCGCCCTTCCGATCCTGGAGCGGTTGTTCCCCAACGGTCATCCGGACAAGTCCCAGCGTCACGGCCCGCGCCAACCGCGCGTACTGGTCCTGACCCCGACTCGCGAACTCGCCGCGCAAGTGCATGAAAGCTTCAAGGTCTATGCCCGTGACCTGAAGTTCGTCAGCGCCTGCATCTTCGGCGGTGTCGGCATGAACCCGCAGGTTCAGGCCATGTCCCGCGGCGTAGACGTGCTGGTGGCCTGCCCTGGCCGCCTGCTCGACCTGGCCGGCCAAGGCAGCGTCGATCTGTCCCACGTGGAAATCCTCGTGCTGGACGAAGCCGACCGCATGCTCGACATGGGCTTCGTCCATGACGTGAAAAAGGTCCTGGCCCGTCTGCCGGCCAAACGCCAGAACCTGCTGTTCTCGGCGACCTTCTCCAAGGACATCACCGACCTCGCCGGCAAGCTGCTGCACAACCCGGAACGCATCGAAGTCACGCCGCCAAACACCACGGTCGAGCGTATCGAACAGCGCGTATTCCGCCTGCCGGCCAGCCACAAGCGCGCCTTGCTGGCCCACCTGATCACCGCTGGCGCCTGGGAACAGGTACTGGTGTTCACCCGCACCAAGCACGGTGCCAACCGCCTGGCCGAGTACCTGGACAAGCACGGCCTGAGCGCCGTCGCGATCCACGGCAACAAGAGCCAGAACGCCCGCACCAAAGCCCTGGCCGACTTCAAGGCCGGCACTGTGCGCATCCTGGTGGCCACCGACATCGCCGCCCGCGGCCTGGACATCGACCAGTTGCCACATGTGGTCAACTTCGAACTGCCGAATGTCGATGAAGACTACGTACACCGTATCGGCCGTACCGGCCGTGCCGGTCGTTCGGGCGAGGCGATTTCGCTGGTAGCCCCGGACGAAGAAAAACTGCTGAAAAGCATCGAACGCATGACCAAGCAGAAAATCGCCGACGGCGACCTGATGGGCTTCGATGCAAGCACCATCGAGGCGGAAAAGCCTGAAGTGCGCGAGCGTCCGGACATGCGCAACCCGCGCAATCCACGTGGCCCGCGCGGCGACGGTCCGAACGGCAGCGGTGGCGGCGGTGGTCGCAAGGACAAAGGCAAGGACAAGGGCAAGGAAAAACCGGCCGGCGAACGCGGCGAGCGCCCGGCCCGTCAGCAGAAACCACGTGAAGGCACTCCGGCTCGCGAACAGCGTCCGTCGCAGCCTCCTCGTGCCGCCGCTGACCGCGCCCCGGACGAGTTCCTGGACGACGATATCGATAACTTCGGCAACCGCGTCGACTACGTGCCGCAGCAGAAGCCCGCGCAAGGCCGTGGCCGTCGCCCGGGTGCTCCGGCACAAGGCACCGCGGCAGGTTCGGGTGCTCCACGTTCCGGCAAGCCACAAGGTCGCCAGAACGGTCCCCGCAACAGCGATGGCGCCAGCACCGGCACTCCGCCAGCCAAGCGTAACGGCCCTCGCAGTGGCGCACCGCGCGACGGCCAGGCCCGTCGCGAAGATTCGCGCAATCGCCGTCCGGCCCGTGACGACCAGCCACGTTCGGAACCTGCCGTACAGAACCCGCGTGGCCCGGCGCCGAAGATCATGCACAAGGAGTCGAAGGCGGATCGCTTCCCGACACCTGAGCAGCTGGATCAACTGCCAAGCCGTCCTCGTGGTGAGAAACCAGCGCTGCTGACCCGCAATCGCTGAGTTATCGCTGCAATGAAAAATGCCCCGGTTCGAAAGAGCCGGGGCATTTTTTTGATCAGTGCAAAAACCTGTGGGAGCGAGCTTGCTCGCGATGGTCGTCAACGATAACCCTGGAAGCCTGATGCTCCGTGGCGCTCTCAGGTCTATCGCGAGCAGGCTCGCTCCTACAGTCTCAGCATTACTTCGCTTTTACACCTTCAAAGGTCACGTACATTTCAACCGCATCGGACGATGGGCCCAGGTCTTTCTGCTTGCCGAAGTCGGAACGCTTGAGGCTGAAAGTACCCTCGAAGCCTGCACGGTAGCCACCCCATGGATCCTTGCCTTCACCCAGGAAAGTAGCCTTGACCACGATTGGTTTGGTTACACCGAGGATAGTCAGGTCGCCAGCTACATCGGCAGTGTCCTTGCCAGCGGCGTTTTTGCCGGTGGGTTTGACGCTGGTGGAAACGAACGTGGCTTTGCTGGCGTTCAGGAAGTCTTTGCTGGAGATGTGCTTGTCACGCTCGGCGTTGTTGGTGAAAACGCTGGCGGTGTTCACGTTGAACTCGATCTTGCTGTCTTCAGGCTTGGCAGCGTCGAAGCTGAACTTGCCGTCGATGTCCTTGAAAGTACCGGTGATGAAGCTGTAGCCCAGGTGGCTGACCTTGAAGTCAACGAAGGCGTGCTGGCCTTCTTTGTCGACCACGTAGTCAGCGGCCACGGCGTTACCGGCGGACAACAGGGCGGAACTGATTGCCAGAGCGGCCAGAGTCTTTTTCAACATGCTTTGTTTTCCTTTGGAGTCGAGGTTGAACTTCAGGCTTTGCGACCCAGCATTCGCTTGAGGGTCACATCACGGTCGATAAAGTGGTGCTTCAATGCTGCCAACGCATGGAGGCCGGAAAAAATTACCAGCACCCACGCCAGGTAGAGGTGAATTACGCCAGCGGTATCTGCCTGGTCCGGCAGTCCGGATACCAGCGCAGGGACTTCAAACAAGCCAAACACCGGGATACCGACACCTTCTGCGGTGGAAATCAGGTAACCGGCAATCAACACAGCAAACAGACTGAGATACAGAAAGCCATGGCCGAAATGGGCGCCCAGGCGCGTCATGCGGCTGTAGCTGGACAAGGTTGGCGGCGGTGGGCTGATGAAGCGCCACAACACCCGCAGCACCATCACACCCAGCAACACCAGGCCAATACTCTTGTGCAGGTCCGGCGCGTCTTTGCGCCAGGTGCTGTAGTAGTCGAGCCCGACCATCCACAGCCCGAGGGCGAACAAGCCGAACACGGCCAGGGCCACGCCCCAGTGCATGAAGATGCTGACCCAGCCGTAGCGGGAGGTAGAGTTACGTAGCTGCATTGCCTAGATCCCTAAAAGTGCTGGCCCAAGACTATCGAGTTATCTATCGAATTAAAGCGGAAAATTTTGCTTTGAAATATCGAGAAATGCGATCAAGAGTCTGAAGCCTGCGAGTTAAGGAAAGATTAAAGGCGAAATTGTGAGAAAAAGTGAATACAAACCGGAGAACACCTGTATCAAAAGGTTTATTCGATTCTGGTCCCGGTTTTTCTCCAGGCAAAAAAAACGCGGCCCTTGAGCCGCGTTTTTTTCGCCTGAACGTTGCTGAGCCTTGGTGTCAGTGGCCCCTCTGCTCTTCGATTCAACATTTTTGACCGGTGCCGTCCTGGCAGGCTCCGCCCTCCCCGATCCAGACACCTGATGGCTGCCGCTTCCTTTTCTGCTTCACGCTAACCTTCAACGGTTTTTTTATTAAAGCGATACATATGTATCGCCATTTCCGTAGTTGAACTTGGTTCAATGTGGGCTCAACAGTTCATTGAACAAGGAAAAAAACATGGCTATTACTTACACCCCATTTCAAGCAAGTGGCTCGCAGGTGCTCCCTCCCAATCAAATGATGTCGGCAGGACAGTACCTTATGTCCGGAAATGGACGATTTCGATTGGTGTTGCAAGCTGACGGAAATTTGGTTATTACCGACAATGGTGCTGTAGTTTGGGTTGCGGACGCCAATCAAATTTATAGTAAAACCTTATATCAAAAAAGAATGAATCAGCGACTGCAGTTTGTAATCAGCAATAATGGCTTCTTATACGATCCTTCCAGAAAGCGTCTATGGATTGCCGAAAGTTCTCATAGCGCTGATAAATCGCTTTGGTACAACGCTTGTATGGTCATGCAAGATGACGGAAATCTAGTCATTTACGATGGGCGGATGGGCAGTCTGTGCTGGGCTCGCTTTGGATTTGTCCCTGGCCGCATTCCAAAGCCAAAGGAAAGGCTGGTCAGAGTACTTCCGGATGGTAAACAGATTTATGAATGGAAATTTTCATTAGGCCCTCTTTAACCATGGCCAAATACTTCCTTTTCTAAGGACCTGTGAAAACTGGAGGTGGCTGCAAGCAATCTGGATCATACGGATTTATATCGCACTTATAGACCAGTTCATGACCGTATCCTTTAGGAAATAGCTCTCCGCAATTACAGCCGGAAAGCGCTATCAATATTATTGTTGCCGCTAGTGCTTTCATATGCCCTCCAAATTTTTTTGAATAGCATAAGCTTAATTCCAGGCGCCACCTATAATGTATGTCTGATTATTTTGTGGGAAGAATCTGATATATCGCTGCAGCGTGTAGGACCGAGATTGTGGATTGCAGGAGCCCAATGCGCAGACAAAGCCGGAATATCTCATGCCTGATAAATGATCAATAAAAAGCGCGGCTTTAAAGCCGCGCTTTTTTTACGCCTGAACGCTACTGCGCCTTGGTGTCCGTTGCCGGAGTTGCAGCAGGTTTGGCAGCCGGTTTCTTCGCCAGTTCAGCCTTCTTGACCGGTGCCTTGGCCGGGACTTTTTTCGCCTCGGTCCTGGCTGTCGGTTTAGTTGCCGCTTTGGCCGGAGCCTTTTTGGCTGGCTCGGCTTTTGCCGGGGTCGCAGGCTTCGGCGCTTCAACCGGAGCCGGCGCAACGGCCGGGGCTGGCGTCGGAGCAAGCGCAGGGGCTGGCGCAACCGGCTCAGGCGCCTTGACTGGCTCTGGTTTCTTCTCGTCATCCGAGCCGCCGAACAGGTTGCTGAAGAAATTGCCTTTCTTCGCCACCACCGCACCAGCGCCCGCCGCTGCGGCGGCCGGCCCCACTTTCGCCGGTTCAAACGACTTGCCTGCCGCCAGGTCTTCAACCTGGCTGGCCGCACGCTGGCCAGTGCGCAGCGCGCCTTCCAGGGTGCCCGGGTACAGGGTGTCGGTGTGTTCGCCAGCGAAGGCTACGCGCTGAATCGGGCGTTCCCACAGGCGCCAGAACTTGCTGATCTGGCCCGGGCCGAAGGCCAGGTAGGCACCGCCAGTCGACGGGTCGGTGCTATAGCGACGGATTTCATAACCGGTGAACGAACCACGGGCCTGTGGATAAAAAGCGTGCAGGCGAATCAGTACCTGATCGGCCATCTGCTTGTCGCCGAATGCCTGCATGACGCGGGCGTTGTCGCCGGACAGGTTGATCACCACGTTGGCACCGCCCTTCAGGGCAGGCTCGACCCACAACATCCCCAGGCCGGTGTTGCTGTAGATCTCGCCGGACATGCGCGCCTTGCTTTCCCACACCGGTGTCTTGAACTTGAGCATGATCTGGTCGCGCCAACCGTAGTTGGTGCCCTTGATCGCCGCCAGGTGCTGTGCGTCCAGCGCCGGGGTCATCTGGATCTTGTTCAGGGCGCGCAACGGCACCGCCAGCACCACGTAGTCGGCCTGGTAGCCGACGCTGCCGACCTTGACGGTGACGCCGTCCTTGTCCTGGCTGATGGCCGAGACCGGGGAAGCGGTCTTAATGACTTTCAGCTGCTTGACGAAGGCCTGGGCCAGCACCGGGCTGCCGCCGACCAGGCGCGAAGCACGCAGGTCACGATCGGAGACGCCACGGTAGACGCGGCTCTGCTGCGCGAAGTACAGCAGCGACAAGCGCGAAGGCTCGTCGTAGCGGGTACGAATCTGCTGGTTGATCAACTGGCGAGCGGTGGCCGGCAGGTTCTGCTTGTCGAGCCAGCTCGACACGTTGATCTGATCCAGCGCGTGCAGCGTGTTGTTGGCAGCCGGGTTCAGCGGGTCGTCGATCGAGCGCGCCAGATCGTCCACGGTCTTGTCGAAACGCTTGAGCGCCTCGGCGGTGGCTGGCTGCTTGGTCGCCAGATCGGCGGCGGAGAAATACTCGCCATCGATCAGGTAGCTTGGGGTCCGCACGAATTCAGGGGCCGGCGTGGTGCTCAGCTTGAAGTTCGAGACGTACTTGTTCAGCACCGGCTGAGCCTTGTCATTGCCGATCCACTCACTGGTGGCCATGCCGGAACGACCGCCCAGGCTCGACCTGGCTTCCAGCAGAGTGACCTGCCAGCCCTTGTTCTGCAGCTCGTATGCGGCAGTCAGGCCCGACAGGCCGCCGCCGATCACGATCGCGGTTTTATCCTTGGCCAGCGCAGACACGCTGAACAGCCCCAACATCACCAGCGCACAGGCGCGCAGCCAACCGACAGACATTCAGCGAACTCCGGAATCACACGAGGAAAACAGTAGTTTTTGCGAGCCAGACGGCTCAAGAGCCGCGAAGGATACGTCAGCCTTCAGACGCCCGCCAGCAACGTCTATCGGCCTGTACAAAGTAGCTCATTCGACACAATGGGTTGTCCCCGCGGCACGCATTGCATAGGCTTGCGCGATTGTTTGTCCGCGCAGGTAACGGACCGCCTCCAGGAGAGTGAAAATGGGCCTGAATAATCAGTGGATGCAACGCGATCTCGCCGTGTTGTGGCATCCCTGCACCCAGATGAAAGATCACGAGCAACTGCCGCTGATCCCGATCAAGCGCGGGGAAGGCGTGTGGCTGGAAGACTTCGAAGGCAAGCGCTACCTCGATGCGGTCAGCTCCTGGTGGGTCAATGTGTTCGGACACGCCAACCCGCGGATCAACCAGCGCATCAAGGACCAGGTCGACCAGCTCGAACATGTGATCCTGGCCGGCTTCAGTCATCAACCGGTGATCGAGTTGTCCGAGCGTCTGGTGAAGATGACGCCGGAAGGCCTGACCCGGTGCTTCTACGCCGATAACGGCTCGTCCTGCATCGAAGTCGCGCTGAAAATGAGCTTTCACTACTGGCTCAATCGCGGTCAGCCGAACAAGAAGCGCTTCGTCACCCTGACCAACAGCTACCACGGCGAAACCATGGCGGCGATGTCGGTGGGTGACGTGCCGCTGTTCACCGAGACCTACAAAGCGCTGTTGATGGACACCATCAAGGTGCCGAGCCCGGATTGCTACCTGCGCCCCGAAGGCATGAGCTGGGAAGAACACTCGCGCAACATGTTCGCCGCCATGGAGCAGACCCTGGCCGAAAACCACGACACGGTCGCGGCGGTGATCGTCGAGCCGCTGATCCAGGGCGCCGGTGGCATGCGCATGTACCACCCGGTGTACCTCAAATTGCTGCGAGAAGCCTGCGATCGCTACGGCGTGCACCTGATCCACGACGAAATCGCCGTCGGCTTCGGCCGCACCGGGACGATGTTCGCCTGCGAACAGGCCGGCATCCGCCCTGATTTCCTGTGCCTTTCCAAAGCCCTGACCGGCGGCTATCTGCCGCTGGCGGCGTGCATGACCACCGACGAGGTCTACAGCGCCTTCTACGACGACTACCCGACCCTGCGCGCCTTCCTGCACTCCCACAGCTACACCGGCAACCCACTGGCGTGCGCGGCGGCCCTGGCGACCCTGGACATCTTCGAAGAAGACAACGTCATCGAGAACAACAAGGCCCTGGCGCAGCGCATGGCTACGTCGACGGCGCATCTGGTCGACCACCCGAACGTGTCCGAAGTGCGCCAGACGGGCATGGTGCTGGCCATCGAGATGGTCAAGGACAAGGCCAGCAAAGAAGCTTGGCCGTGGCAGGAACGTCGCGGCCTGAAGGTGTTCCAGCACGCCCTGGAGCGCGGTGCCTTACTGCGTCCATTGGGTAGCGTGGTGTATTTCCTGCCGCCGTATGTGATCACTCCGGAGCAGATCGACTTCCTTGCCGAAGTGGCCAGCGAAGGGATCGACATCGCGACCCGTGACAGCGTTAGCGTGGCGGTGCCGAAGGACTTCCACCCGGGGTTCCGTGATCCGGGCTAAGTCGCTCGGTTGAGATTCTGTGGTGTCCGGGCCGGCGTCTTCGCGAGCAAGCCCGCTCCCACAGGGTATGCGCTGTCAACTGTGGGGGCGGGCTTGCTCGCGAATGAAGGCGACACCGATTCCACTGATTCACATTTTTCCAGAGATCCATCATGAGACTGTCCCGCTTCTTCATCGACGCCCCCCTGAGCATCGGCGAGCACGAGTTGCCCGAAGCCCAGGCCCACTACATCAGCCGCGTGCTGCGCATGGCCGAGGGCGATGCGTTGCAGTTGTTCGACGGTTCGGGCCAGGAGTTTCGCGCCAGGCTGGTCGACGTCGGCAAAAAGCGCGTCGTAGTGCAGATCGATGAATGCTTCGCCGGGCAGATCGAGTCGCCGCTGCAAATCCATCTCGGCCAGGGCCTGTCCCGGGGTGAACGCATGGACTGGGCGATCCAGAAAGCCACGGAACTGGGCGTCACTGAAATCACCCCGATCTTCACAGAGCGCTGCGAAGTCCGACTCAAGGACGAGCGCGCCGACAAACGCCTGCTGCACTGGCGCCAGGTGGCGATCAGCGCATGCGAACAGTGCGGGCGTTCAAGGGTGCCGGTGATTCATCCGCCGCTGTTGCTGACTGACTGGTTGAAGCAGACACAAGCCGAGTTGAAACTGGTGCTTCACCCGGTGGCCGAACCGTTGGTGAGCCACGCCAAACCTTCAAGTCTGACATTCCTGATCGGTCCGGAGGGTGGTTTGTCCGATGCCGAAGTCGATCAGGCCAAGGCCAGCGGCTTCCACGCCGCCCGCCTCGGTCCACGGGTGTTGCGCACCGAAACCGCGCCGGTTGTTGCACTGGCGGTAGCCCAGCAACTCTGGGGTGATTTCTAGTGCCTCTTCGCGAGCAAGCCCGCTCCCACAGGGGAATGCGTTCCAATGTGGGAGCGGGCTTGCTCGCGAATGGCCGCGACACGGTCTAGAGGCCGATCTGGCTGCTACTGCACCGGGTCGCTAACCGGTTTGGCAATGATCGCCTTGAGTTCGCTGGTCATCGGGAACTCAAGGTTCAAACCCTTCGGCGGGATCGGCTGCTCGAACCAGCGTTGGTAGATGCCATTGATCTCGCCCGAGCTGTACAGATCCGCCAACGCGCCGTTGACCAGCGCCAGGAACTGCGGATCGTCCTTGCGCACCATGCAGCTGTAGATCTCCCGCGATTGCTCCTCCCCGACCACTACCCACTTGTGCGGGTCATTGGCCTTGGCGCGCTCACCGTAGAGCAGCGCGTCGTCCATGTAGAACGCCGCCGCCCGGCCCGACTGCAGCATCTGGAAGGCTTCGCCGTGGTCCTTGGCGCTGATCACGAACATGTCGATCTTGTGATCGACGTTGTAGCTTTTCAGGAAGCGCTCGTTGGTGGTGCCGGCGGTAGTCACCACGTTCTTGCCGCGCAGGTCAGCGAAATTCTTGATCCCGCTGTCCTTCGCGGTCAGCAACTGGCCTTTGACATAGATGAAGCCATAGGAGAACGCCACCTGCTTCTGCCGTTCGGCGGTCACGCCGGTGGAGCCGCACTCCAGGTCAACGGTACCGTTCTGCACCAGTGGAATGCGGGTCTGCGAGGTCACCAGGTTGTACTTCACCTTCAGGTCCGGCAGCGCCAGTTGCTGCTGGATGCGCTCGACGATCTTGCCCGCCAGATCCACCGAGTAACCCATCGGCTTGCCGCTGTGATCACCCACGTAGGAGAACGGCACCGAAGCATCGCGATAGCCCAGGGTGATGCTGTTGGCGCTGGCGATCTTGCTCAGGGTGCCGGTCAGCGGCGCTTCATTGGCCTGAACCTGACTGCCGAGCAACAGGCCAAGCGTACAAGCGAGCAACGTGATTTTTTGCATTGTTATTCTCCGTTGTGGGTGTTGGTTTATCAGACGCGTGCAGCGATGACGGTGATTTCCACCAGCACCTGCGGGCGGGCCAGTTCGGCCTGCACGGTGGTGCGGCTCGGTGCCTGCCCCGGCGATAGCCAGGCCGACCAGACCTCGTTCATCGCGGCGAAATCCTCTGTGATGTTCTTCAGGTAAATGGTCGCGCTGAGCAGATGATCCTTGTCGCTGCCCGCCTCCGCCAGCAAGGTATCGATTTTCGCCAGCACTTCGCGGGTCTGGCCGGTGGCATCCAGGGCATCGCCCGGCACCTGCCCGGAGAGAAACACTAGGTCGCCAAAGGTCACGGCGCCAGACAGGCGCGGGTTGCTGTGCAGTCGGGTAATGGTCATTGCAGTGTCCTCTTCTGAAATCAGTATTCAGGCAGCCCGGTGGCTGAAACCCTGAAGGTCAATGGAAGGCCGGCGCTCGCCGATCAGCTCGCTGAGCAAGCGTCCGCTGCCGCATGCCAGGGTGAAACCCAGCGCGCCGTGGCCGAGGTTGAGCCACAGGTTGCGATACGCCGTCGCGCCCAGTAGCGGCACGCCGCTGGGGGTGGCCGGGCGCATGCCGGCCCACTCGACGGCTTCGTCATAGGCGCCGGCATTTGGAAAGGTGTCATGGGCCTGACGCTTGATCAGCGCCAGACGCTTGGGGTCCAAAGCAGGGTCGAAGCCGACGATGTCGACCATCGCCGCCACTCGCAATTGCTTACCGATGCGGGCGTAGACAATCTTGCGGTCATAGTCGGTGATGCTCACGTCCGGTGCCCGGTGACCGGCGCCGATCGGCACGGTCAGACTGTAGCCCTTGAGCGGATAAAGCGGCAGTTGCAGCCCGGGTAGCGCCAACAACGGACTGCGGTGACCGGCAGCGATCACCAGTTGATCGACCTGCAGCAATTGCCCGCCCAGTTCGATGGCGTTGACACTGCCGTTGCTGTGGCGAATGCCGGTCACTGCTTGCCCGAGGAGAAATTCGCAACGGCCGGACGCCTTCAGTCGTGCGGCCAGTTGCTGGCAGAAGCCATGGCAGTCACCAACCTCTTCGTCCGGGGTGTAGATCGCCCCGACAAAGGGCGCATCGATCAGCGCCGGTTCCAGTTGCGCGCATTCGGCCGGCGACAACACTTGCTGTTGCTGCGGGTCGGCCAGGCCTTGGCGCGCATGCTCGAAACTGCTGTTCTGGCGGAAAGTCACCAGTTTGCCATTGCGCCGCCACTGGAATCCCGCCAGTCCATCATCCTCGCGCCAGGACTTCAATGTGTCTTGGCTGAACAACGCCAGGCGCAGCAAGTGCGCGGCGTTCTCGCGGTTGACCGAGCGGCGGCAGGCGCCGAGGAACGACGCCATCCAGCGCCACTGGGCCGGGTCGAAGCGCGGGCGCAGCTTCAGCGGTGAGTCGCCGCGCAACATCCAGCCGATGGCTTGCAAAGGCACACCGGCGTCGGCCAGGGGCGCGACATAGCGATAGGACAACTGGCCGCCATTGGCGAAGCTGGTTTCGCTGCCCAGCGAGTCCCGTGCCTCGACCACCGTCACCTCGAAGCCGTCGCGCACCAGCGCATAGGCCGTTGCCAGGCCAATCACACCGCCACCGATGATGCACACACGCTGAGCCATGTCCGTCCTTAAAACCGTTGTGAAGACGACACCGAGGTTAGAGCCAGGTGACAGACGTTGAACAATGCATAAAGATGGCAAACCCATAAACAAAGGTTATGGACTTGCCATGCGCCTTCGCCATATCGAGATTTTCCAGGCCATCCGCCAGACCGGCTCAATCAGCGCCGCCGCGCAATTGCTGCATGTCTCGCAGCCGGCGGTGAGCAAGGTGTTGCAGCACGCCGAGCAACAATTGGGCTTCCCGTTGTTCCTGCGGGTGCGCGGCAAGTTGCAGGCGACCCCGGAAGCGCTGGAGCTGGAGCGCGAAGTGGACAAGGTCAGCGAAAGCCTGCAAGGCGTGCGGCGCCTGGCGCAGAGCCTGCGCCGCGAACCTGGCCACAGCCTGCGCATCGGTGCCACCCCGGCGCTGGCCCTGTCATTGCTGCCGCCGGCCATTCACGAATGGACCGGGCGTTACCCGGACATCGTTTGCGAACTCTCCAGCGCCCACAGTCGCGAACTGGTGCAGAACCTGTTGATGCGCGAAGTGGATGTCGCCCTGACCCTGCAACGCCCGGATCACCCGGGGCTCAAGGCCCAGGCGCTGGCGTCCGGCGTGCTGGTGGCGCTGGCGCCGAGTGGTTACTGGCCTCAGGAAGATGCGGGCAAACCGTTGCCGCTGATGGCGCTGGCGGATGCACCGCTGATCGGTTTATCCAGCGCCGATCCGCTGGCCGCGCGGCTCGACAGTTACCTGGAAGCGGTCGAACCCCCGCCCCGGGTACGCATCGCCGTGCAAACCTACTCACTGGCACGGGCGATGGTGGAATCTGGCGCGGGCCTGGCGGTGATCGATCCGTTCACCGCCCTTGGCGCCTCTCCCGCCACCACAACGATCCGCCCTCTGGCACCGCCGTTACCCATCACCCTGTACGCAGTGACCCGCGCCGCCGAACCGCCGCCCCACACCTTGAACGATCTGTTGCAGGTATTCAGCCGTCGAGCCCGGGAGCAGTTGGATCGCCTGGTCCCGGTACAGCCTTAAAGGACATAAAACAAAATCGCCACAAAGTGCAGCAAACTCCCGGCGATCACGAACAGATGCCAGATCCCGTGGGCATGGCGCAGGCGATGATCGAGGGCAAAAAAGATAATCCCCACGGTGTACAACACGCCGCCCGATGCCAGCCACGCAAACCCGGCGCTGCCCAGCGCCGCGAGCAGCGGCTTGACCGCCACCAGTACAATCCAGCCCATCACCGCATAAATCACGATCGACAGAATCCGCGCTTCCGAACGCGGCTTTATCTCTTGCAGGATGCCGATCAGCGCCAGTCCCCAGACAATCCCGAACAACGTCCAGCCCCACGGCCCGCGCAGGGTCACCAGACAGAACGGCGTGTAGCTGCCGGCGATCAACAGGTAGATCGAAAAGTGATCGACCTTCTGCATGATCGCTTTCTTGCGCCCGCGCACGCTGTGGTACACGGTCGAAGAGCTGTAGAGCACCAGCAAGGTAAAGGCGTAGATCGCCATGCTGACAATCTTCCACGGACTGCCGTCGAGACTGGCCAGCACAATCAGCCACACCCCGCCGATAAACGCCGCCACGGCCCCGACAAGATGCGTCCAGGCGTTCAGTCTTTCTCCGTGATACATGCGTTGCTCACCTCGAAATTCGTTACCGCAGAGCGCAAGGCTCAGGCTTGAAGCGTAAAAGCGCAATGTTTCTGTACGACGGGCCCGGAGTAATTGGGCACAATCGAGTCATTCCAAAAAGAGTCCGCCCCATGCTGATCGATGAAGAGTTGACCCTGAAAAAACTCGAGGTGTTCCTGGCTTTCATGCGCACCGGCAACCTGGCGCGGGCCGCTGCCGAGTTGCAGACCAGTAACGTCAGCGTGCATCGGGCGATCCATTCCCTGGAAAGCGCCCTGCGCTGCCCCCTGTTCAAGCACGAAGGCCGCAGCCTGACGCCGCTGGAAAGCGCTTATGTGCTGGAAGAGCGGGCGCAGAAGCTGATTCAGGATGTCGTCGAAAGCGTGCGCCTGACCCGCGAAGCCGCCGGGTTCTCCGCCGAACGTTTCAAGCTGGGCTCGCTGTATTCACTGACGGTCAAGACCGTGCCGCAACTGATCATGGGTTTGAAGATCCGCCGCAGCGAGCTCAACATCGACCTGATTCTGGGCTCCAACATCGACCTGCTCTACAAGCTCAAGAACATGGAAGTCGATGCGGCCCTGGTGTCGCTGGACGACAGTGTCAACGACCCGGATTGCGAGCAGATCCCGCTGTTTTCCGACGACATCTTCCTCGCCACCCCCGCCGACTCGAAGTTTGCCCAGCGAACCGAAGTCGACCTGGCCGAGGTCCGCGACGAAACCTTCATCACCCTGACCCAGGGCTTCGCCACCCATCAGGACGGCAAGCGGGTATTCGAGCAGGCAGGGTTCGAACCGAAGGTGGCGATGCAGGTCAACGACATCTTCACCCTGCTGAGCATGGTCAGTTCGGGCGTGGGTTATGCGTTGCTGCCGGGGCGGATTGCGGCGGTGTACGAGAACCGGGTGAAGCTGATCCCGTTGCAGGAAAAGTACCGGTTGCAGCAGCACATTGGCGTGGTGTTCCTGAAAGCCAAGGAGCGTGATCCGAATCTGCTGGCGTTGCTGGCGGAGTGTCGGATGTATGCCAATCGGCAGGCTTGAAACCGTGTCGAGCCCTTCGCGAGCAAGCCCGCTCCCACATTCGACCGCATTCCAAATGTGGGAGCGGGCTTGCTCGCGAAAGCGTCAGACCCGACAACTCAGCCCCTGAACCTAGCCGACAATCCCGCGAACAATGAAGTACAACAACGAAGGCCCCAGCAAGCAGCCCAACCCGGTGTGGAATGTCGCGGTCAGTGCGCCATAAGGCACCAGGCGCCGATCCGTCGCCGCCAAACCCGCAGTCACGCCACTGACCGTCCCGGCCAGCCCACCGAACACCATCGCCGAGCGCGGATTGTCCAGGCCCATCCAGCGCGCCGCCATCGGCGTGCCGACCATCACCAGAATCGCCTTGATCAGACCGGTGGCAATCGACAGCGCCACCACATCGGAACTGGCGCCAATGGCCGCGCCGGTCACCGGCCCGACAATGTAGGTCACCGCACCGGCGCCGATGGTGGTCATGCTCACCGCATCGCGGTAACCGAAGGCCCAGGCCATGCACGCGCCGACAATAAACGGCAGCACCGTGCCCAACAGCAGCGCGATCACGCCGATCAAGCCGGCCTTTTTCGCTTCCGTGGCCTGCACCTCGAAGGCCGTGGCGACGATGGCGAAGTCCCGCAGCATGGCGCCGCCCATCAGCCCGATGCCGGAAAACAGGGTCAGGTCCGCCAGGCCTTTTTGCCCGCCGGTCATCGTGCCGCCGACCCAGGCCAGTACCAGGCCGATGACGATGGCAATCGCCGAGCCGTGGATACGCCCGAAGGTCAGGCGTTTGGAGATCACTACTGACACCCACATGATCACGCCGACAAAGGCGAATGCGGTGACCAGACCGTTGTGTTCCAGACCGTTCTTGATGAGTTCCCACATATCAGCGACCTCCTGCCGGTGCGCCAACCGCCGTTACATCCACCGGTTCATCGGGCAAGGGCTCGCCTCTATGGGTCCGGCTGATCAGGGCAATGGTGCAGCCGCAGATCACCACCGAACCGATCGCTGCCAACACCGCCACCGGACCACCATGCAGCGCCGTGACCACGTTTTGTTGCGCCGCCATCGCCACCACCACCGGGATGTACATCGCGCCCCAGAAGCCGACGCCCATCTCGCAATCCTTGGTCATGCCGCCACGCTTGTGCATCCACAACCGTGCGCAAATCAGCAGGATCATCGCGATCCCGACACCGCCGACGTTTGACTTCACACCCAGCAACACCCCGAGCATGTCCCCCATGATCACCCCTGCCAGCGTACAGATCGCCAACAGCGCCACACCGTAAATAATCATTGCTGTAGTCCTCAAAGTGCATTTCGAATGTTGTTTTTGTTGTGCGAAGCCTTAAGTCAGATGATCTAAGGGTGGCGGCTTCCCTCCTCACGCATCAGCGCCTGCAAGGTGTCGAGCCGTGCACCGTCGAAGGCAATCACGGTGCCCTGCTCGAACACCCGGCGCGCCAGTCCGGTCAGCACCGCACCGGGCGGCAGTTCGATCTGTAGACGTACACCGCGCTCGTAGGCGCTTTGTACCGTGCCGCGCCAATCGACGATGCGGCACATATTGAAGGCCAGGTCGTCACGCAAAGCTTCAGGCTTGATCAGCGGACGCGCGCGACTGCCGCTCAGGTAGCCCATCTTCGGGGTGTGCAGCGGCACCTTGGCGAAGGCTTCGGCCAACCGTTGCGCGGGCGCCTCAAGCAATGGGCAGTGGGACGGCACGCTCACTGCCAGACGCTTGGCCAAGCCCGCTCCGCAACCTTTCGCCAACCCGGCCACCGCTTTCATCGCCGCGTCGCTACCGGCAATCACCACCTGGTTATCGGCGTTGATATTGGCCAGATAAACCGGCATTTCTGCGCTGTGCACCCGGGCCAATAATCCTTCCACCGTGGCCAGGTCCAGACCGATGATCGCGGTCATGCCGTAGCCCTGTGGATAAGCCTGCTGCATCAGCTCACCGCGCAGGCTGACCAGATGCAGCGCATCGCTGAAACCCAAGGCGCCAGCCACCACCGCTGCCGGGTAAGCGCCGATCGACAGGCCGGCCACGTAGTCCGGCGCCATGCCCAACTGGCGTGAAGCAGCGACGCCGGCGATCAGCAGGCAAAGCTGAACTGCCCTCGTCGACTGCAACGCCTCGGCAGAATCCAGCTGCGTCACATCTTCACCGAGCAGGTCGCTCGCCTCGTTCAACGTTTCCCGAGGTAAACGCGCCAGCATTCCGGGTTGTTGTGCACCCTGGCCGGGGAACACCAGCAAGCTGCTCATGCTGCTTGCTCCTGTGGATTCCACGGATCAGTCACCAGGGTGGCTTGAATGGCATTTTTCAGCAGGACTCGCGACGAAGCACCGGCCCATTCGCGCAAGGCAACGGCGCCCGACGGTGTCTGCAGTTGCAGGTCCACGCGGCATACGGCTGTATCAAGAACGGCCACCAACGCCTGGGCGTCGACACGACTCAACGGACGTGGCGTACGCAGGATCAGGTCGAGGTCGCTGCCCTCGTGCAAAGCGGCAAACCCACTGGCCAACTCGAACCCGGCGCTGCCGCTGACACCCCAGACCCAGCCACTGCCATCGAGGTGCGAGCGCAGTTGCGCCAAGGCACGCAGCGCCGGGAAATCGCGCCGGCCTTGAACATGGCACAGCTCTTCCGGCTGCACCCGCCGGGTGATGGCGGCGACTTCCATCACCGCGGCAAATCGCTGTTCGCGCAACGGTCCGCGCACGCCCACGGCCACCTGCCCCGCCGCGCTCAAGGCGCGACGGACCACCACCGGCTGGCCGGCACTGATCGACTCGATCACCCACGCAGGCGCATCCGCCGGCAGCTGCTGCGGGGTCATGCCCCACAGCAGGTCGTGTGCCAGTAGCGTGCTCACCACTGCGCTCTCAGCAATTGACGAACCTTGCTCGACGCCGCCCGATTGGCCGCACCCAGCCGACCGCTCAGATCACGGCCAGCGGCGGCCACATCGTCAATCGCCTGATGCAGGCACTCGGTCACCCGCGCCAGATCCGCCGCCGTCGGCTGCTCGATCTTCTCCACCGCCAAGGTTTCCCACAGCAACCCGAGGCTGGCATAGCTGTCGATGTCATAGGCCATCGGCGGCACGCTGGCAGCCAAGGCTTCGAGCTCTTCGACGCTGCGCAAGGTCACCCGCGCGGCCGACGCCTTGCCCATGGCGTGCACCATCACTCCCGGATCGCGCAGGGCGATCAAGCGATTGGCCTGATAGCCGTGGGCCAGAAACGCGCCCGACATCGCCTTGCCCACCAGCAAACCGATCACCGCATGACCGGCCAGACGGGCACGGGCATAACTGCCCGCCGCAGCGGCCAGCGCCTGATGAATGCCGAGGGCTTCCTCCCGTCGACCGTAAGCCTGGCTCGGCACGTCGACGATGGCGATCAGAGCGCGCTTGCGTGCCTTGTTTTGATCGGTGGCGATGACTTCATCCACGGCCTTGGCCAGGCCCCAGCCTTCGAGCAAACCCACTTCGCCGTTACGTGCACGGACGAAACGGTTTTCCGGGTCGGCCACCACCGCGAGGAAACGCACAGGCTGATCGCCCAGCACGGCGTCCGCGACCTTCAGCGAAGCCGGTAAACCCTCGACCGCTTTCGCTCCGACGCTCAAGGCGTTGAACCAGTTCAAGCCTCGCAGGGAATACGAACTCATGGGCGTTCTCCTTGGTACAGATCGCGAACCACGGACGGCTCGATTTGCGGTTCGGCATCCAGACGCGCCAACCGTTGCAGGAACAACCCGGCCTGTTGGCTACGCGGTTGCGCTGGCAATCCTTGCTGGAGTAACTCACCCACCTGCTGGCGGATCTGCGCCACGTCGTCGGCAACATAGCGATCCACCAGACCACTGGCGAAGCGTTGCTCGCCACCGGTCAGGCTCCAGATGAAAGGCCGGTCGCGGGAGTCGTACTCCTCGAGTCCGGCTTCCTGTTCGATCACCTGCGGGCCGTTCAGGCCGAGTCGCGCTTCCTGGGTCACCAACAGATAGCTGCACAACCCGGCGGCAATCGACATGCCGCCAAAGCAACCGACGCTGCCCGCCACCACACCGACCACGGGTTGGTACTGCTGCAAATCGACAATCGCCGCGTGGATGTCGGCAATTGCCGCCAGGCCGAGGTTGGCTTCCTGCAAGCGCACGCCGCCGGTTTCCAGCAGCAGCACGGCGCGGGTCGGGATACCGTTGCGGTTGTCTTCGGCGGCCAGTTCCAGCGCGCCGGCAATTTTTGCTCCGCCGACTTCACCGAGGCTGCCGCCCTGGAACGCGCCTTCGATGGCCGCGATCACCACCGGCAAACCATCGAGATTGCCCTTGGCGATCACCACGCCGTCGTCGGCTTGCGGCACTACGCCCTGGCGCGACAGCCACGGCGACATGATCCGTTGAAAGGGGTCGAGCAGTTCGCGGAAGGTGCCGGCATCGAGCAGGGCCTTGGCCCGTTGCCGGGCACCGAGTTCGACGAAGCTGTGCTTGTTGAGCAAAGATGCGCTGTCAGTCATGGCCGATCTCCTCGAAGCCTTGCTCCAGACGCAGGCGCACCACGCCCGGCGTCGCGCCGAAATCGTGGATATCGATATCCATGGCCGGGGGCGTCTGGCCGTCGAACATCCGTGCAAACAGATGCCGCCAGCGTTGTTCGCTGCCGTTGACCGAGGTCTGCACATTGATCGTCAACTTGCCGGCCTGACCCGGTTCGATCAGCACTTCCAGATCGCCAGAGCCGACACAACCCACCAGGGTGCGACCGCGTGGCGGCTGCCCGGCGGGGAATTCAAAGGATAAGGTTTCCATCAAAACACTCCCTGGATAAGGCCGTCGCCAGACGCGATACGGTCGATGAACAGGCAGGCTGCGAGCAGGTCGGCAGCGCCACCGGGCGAGGCATTCAACGCGATGAGTTGTTGGTCCAGCTCATGCAGGCGGCGACGTCCGCCGAGGCTGGCGCTGCCGCCCGCATCGAGCACCGCCCGGGCGCCCAGTTGCATGGTGTGCAGCCCTTCTTCACCGGCGCGGTAAAGCACGCAGGTGTCGGCCAGACTCGTCATGATCGCCAACAGCGCATCGAGCCGGGCGTTCTGCTCGCCATGACCGGCGGCGCGGCTGCGCAGCAGTTGTGGCAGTGCACGTTGGGTCACCGCCGGAAAACCCAGTTGCGCTTCTTCACGGGCGCCGCGAGCGCCGTAGCGTTGGGCGACTTGCGCACCGTGACTGAGCGGATGTGGCGCAAAACGGTCGTCGAGCAGGGCCAGCCGCGCCGCCCGTAACGCCACGCTATTGGCGTTGCAGGATTGAGGTTCCAGTGCAGCGGCAGTGATCAGCAACCCCAAGGCCCAGATCGCCCCGCGATGGGTGTTCACCCCGCCGGTGGTGTCGAGCATGGCTTGCTCACCTTCGCGACCGATGCGGCCCACGGCTTCGCGCAGGGGCAAGCCGATCTCGCCGAACTCGATGGCGACTTCCGCCATTTCTTTAAAGGCCGGCCACAAGGACAGCGCCGAGGCGTGCATCAGCCCCAGGTGCAAATCGGTGTGGGCGCCATTGCCGCGACGGTCGACCAGTGCCGGTTTCGGCGACAGATCAGCCTCGTCGATCAACGCATCCACTGCCAGGTCCGCCAGCCGTTCGGCCAGGCTCAGGCTTTTTGGTTGCAGGTTAAGTGCGTGCATTACCAGCTCCTGAACTTGGCGGGCGGGTTGTAGAGGCCACCGGACCACTCAACCAGATCGGCCACGCTTTTCGCCGCGAGCAGTTCGCGGGTGGCGTCGGTGCGGCGGATGCCGAGGTCTTCGGGCAAGGCGATCAGGCCTTCGCGGCGCATGCGCGCGGTGTCTTTGGGGTTGTGGCGCAGGCCGATGGCGGTCACCCCGGCGACGGCGGCGATCATCGCCTGGCGTTCTTCCAGTGAGCGCGCCTTGTACAGGTAGGCGATGCCTTCTTCGGTCAACAAGTGGGTGACGTCGTCGCCGTAGACCATGATCGGCGCCAGTGGCATGCCGCTTTTCTTCGCCACATCCACCGCATCGAGGGTTTCGACGAAGGTCGGTTTGCCGCCCTCCTGGAAGGTCTCGACCATCTGCACCACAAGTTTCTTGCCGCGTTCGAGCATCGGCTCTGCCACATCGGTATTGCGCATGTCGAGCCAGGCCGGCGTGCCATGGCGACGACCGCGTGGGTCGTGGCCCATGTTCGGTGCGCCGCCGAAACCGGCCAGGCGCCCGCGGGTGACGGTGGAAGAATGACCATCGCCATCGACCTGCAAAGTCGCGCCGATGAACAGGTCCACGGCGTATTGCCCGGCCAGCTGGCTGAACATCCGGTTGGAACGCAGGGAGCCGTCGCGCCCGGTAAAGAACACATCCGGCCGCGCCGCAATGTAGTTCTCCATCCCCAACTCGGTGCCAAAGCAATGCACGCTTTCGACCCAACCACTTTCAATCGCCGGGATCAGCGTCGGGTGCGGGTTGAGCGTCCAGTTGCGGCAGATCTTGCCTTTGAGGCCGAGGGATTCGCCGTAGGTCGGCAGGATCAATTCGATGGCAGCGGTGTTGAAACCGATGCCGTGGTTGAGCGACTGCACATTGTGTTTTTCGTAGATCCCGCGAATCGCCATCATCGCCATCAGCACGTGCACAGGCTTGATGTGCCGAGGGTCGCGGGTGAACAGCGGTTCGATATAGAACGGCTTGTCGGCCACCACCACGAAGTCGACCCAGGAGGCGGGGATGTCGACGCGCGGCAGGTCGCTGACGTCGTCCACCAACTGGTTGACCTGGACGATGACGATGCCGTCGCTGAAGGCCGCCGGCTCGATCAGCGCCGGGGTGTCTTCGGTGCTCGGCCCGGTGTAGATGTTGCCGGCGCGGTCGGCCATGAACCCGGCCGACAACACGACGTTGGGAATCAGGTCCACCACCAGCCGTGCGTAAAGTTCGATGTAGGTGTGGATCGCGCCGACTTCCAGCAGGCCGTCTTCAAGCAACTGGCTGATGCGCAGGCTCTGGGTGCCGGCGAAAGAGAAGTCGAGTTTGCGGGCGATGCCCCGTTCGAACAGATCCAGGTGCTCGGAGCGTCCGACGCTGGGCATGATCATGTGCAGGTCATGCAGCTTCGCGGGGTCGGCCTTGGCCAGGGAGCGCGAAAGGAAATCCGCCTGCTTCTGGTTGTTGCCTTCGAGCACCACGCGGTCGCCGGGCAGAATCAGCGCTTCAAGCGCCGCGACGATGTTGTCGGTGGGCAACACCACACCGTCGGCAAGACCTCGCACCAGCTCGAGGCGCCGCTGCTTTTCGCTGCGCCGCCGCGTCCATCGCGAGTCGGGGGATATTGTTGTTGTCATGACCACTCCACGGGTTCGCTGTCGTGGGGGTCACCTTAGGAGTGTTGGTTGGGGGTATCAATCAAGCAGAGTGGTGGATCGTTACGCTCAAGTTAATGATCGAGATCTGCGTTGTTCATGCGGGCCTCTTCGCGGGCAAGCCCGCTCCCACAATGACCATGCATTACCCCGCATCCAAGGCAACCACAACCCCCTGTGGGAGCGGGCTTGCCCGCGAAGGGGCCGGTCAGATCACCGCTGAATCCAGATCAGTCGATCAATCCTGCATTCACCAGTAACGCCTCCAGTGCCAACAAGTTCGGCACCTTGGCCACTTGCTCGCCCACCTGCACCGCTGCCTGCTCCAGCGGACACAACGGCACATCCACATAACTCAACTGGCTATCGAGCTTGCAGGAGCGCGGAATCCCCTGCACCAGCAGGGCGATGAATTTCAGCTCGGGGCGCCCGCCCAAGGCGTTGAGAATGACGATCCGCGCGCGTTCGCCGATGACGATTTTCTGTGCGCATGCCGACTCGAAACTCAGCAGCGGAATCTGCCGGTCACGCCATGTCACCAGGCCCAGGTACCACGGCGGCGTGTCGAGGTCGAACGTCCCCGGCTGCTGGTAATCGATCAGCTCGGCAACGGCGACGTTGGGCAGGATCAGGTTGCGGTCGGCCAACGGCAGCAGCAGGCCGGTGAGGTTGCTGGTGCGGTGCTCAAGCATGGGTCTTGCTCCACAAGGCGATGCTTTCGAGCAGCACCGATTCCTGGTACGGCTTGCCAAGGTAGTCGTTGACGCCAATGGCCATGGCGCGGTCGCGGTGTTTCTGTCCGGTGCGGGAGGTGATCATGATGATCGGCAGGTGTTGCAGGCGTTCGTCGTTGCGCACCTGGGTCGCGACTTCGAAGCCATCCATGCGCGGCATCTCGATGTCCAGCAGCATCAGGTCGGGCATGTGCTCTTCCAGCAGCAGCATGGCATCGACTCCGTCCTTGGCGGTCAGCACGCTCATGCCGTGGCGTTCGAGCAAGCGGCTGGTGACCTTGCGCACAGTGACCGAGTCGTCGACCACCATCACCAGCAGCGGCCGATGCGGTTCGACCTCGACCTCTTGCCCCGCCGGACGCTGGGGCACACGGGCCTGCATGGCGCGGATCGGCGCCAGCAAATCCAGAATCAGCACCACCCGGCCGTCCCCGAGAATCGTCGCCCCGGATACCCCTTGCACGGCCGCAAATTGCGGCCCCAGGCTCTTGACCACGATTTCGCGAGTGCCGGCCATGGCATCCACCAGCACCGCGATGTGCCGTTCGTTGCACTGCACCAGCAACACCGGCAATGGCAGGCTCTGGCCCAACAGCTTCGGGCGCGGGCTGGTTTTCAGCAGCTCACCCAGATAGCACAGCTCGTAATGTTGGCCGGCGTATTCGTAGGTTGGCGAATCGAAGCGGAAATACCCTTCGAGTTCATTGGGCAGAACGCGAACGATGCCGTCGATGGTATTGAGCGGGATCGCGTATTGGTCCTCACCGCACTGCACCATCAACGCCCGATTGACCGAAACGGTAAACGGCAGGCGAATGCGGAAATGCACGCCCTGCCCGGGCACCGAGTCGATGCTCATGGTGCCGCCCAGTTGTCGCACCTCTTCGTGCACCACGTCCATGCCGACGCCGCGCCCGGAGATCTGGGTGATTTTTTCGGCGGTGGAAAACCCCGGTTGCAGGATGAACTGCAACACGTCGTGATCACTGATGATGCTGTCCGGGGCGAGCAGGCCGCGCTTGATCGCCTTGCGCCGCACCGCGTCCAGCGGTACACCGGCGCCGTCGTCGCGGATGTCGAAAATGATGTCGCCGCCTTCGCGCAGCAGATCGAGGGTGATTTTCCCCTTGGCCGGCTTCCCCGCCGCCAACCGCACTTCAACGGACTCCAGGCCATGGTCGACGGCGTTGCGCAGCATGTGTTCCAGCGGCGCGGCCATACGTTCGAGAACGCTGCGGTCCATTTCACCTTCGGCGTTGTCGACGATGAAGTCCACGTCCTTGCCCAGTTCGCTGGACACCTGCCGGACGATGCGCTGCAAACGCGGGAGCATGCGTTCGAACGGCACCATGCGCGTACGCATCAGGCCTTCCTGCAGTTCGGTGTTGATGCGGCCCTGCTGTTGCAGGAGGTTTTCCGTGTCCTGATTGCGTCGCTCGAGGGTTTCCTTGAGGTCGAGCAAGTCAGAAGCCGACTCGAACAATGCCCGGGACAGTTGCTGCAACTGTGAGTGGCGGTCCATTTCCAGCGGGTCGAATTCCTCGTAGCCCAGGCGTTCGGCCTCGACTTGCTGGCGGCTGAGGATCCGCCCCTGGGTTTCGGTATCGAGGCGGCGCAACTGGTCGCGCATCCGCTCGATAGTGGTCTCCATCTCATTCAGGGCGATGTGCGCATCGTTGACCTGTTGTTCGATTCGGCCACGGAAGATCGATGTTTCACCGGCCAGGTTGACCAGATCGTCGAGCAGCTCCGCCGAGACCTTGACCATGTCCGCGCCGGCATCGGACGGCGGCGCCAGCGGCTCGGGCTTGGGCGTGGCCGACGGCGCAACCGACGCGGGCGTTTCCGGCACGGCCGGATGGCTGAAGTTCTTGATCGCATCGATCAAGCGATCGGCCGGCGGCATCGGCTCACCGGCGCGGGCCGCATCGAGCATCTGCGCCAGGCGGTCATGGCTGCGCTGCAACAGCGCGAACAACGGCTCCGTCGGTTGCAGCACGCCGGTGGACAGGCCTTCGTAGAGGAACTCCAGTTCATGGGCCAGATCACCAATCGCGGCGATTTCCACCATGCGCGCACCGCCCTTGAGGGTGTGCAGGTCGCGCAGCAGGGTTTCCACCTCCTGACGACTCGAAGGCTGGGCCTGCCAGCGCTCAAGCGCCGCCCCGGAGCTTTCGATAATGTCGAAACCTTCCTCGAGGAAGATCTCCAGCAATTCAGTATCGTGCGCAGCCGCGTCGCTGCCGGTCGCCTGCCGGGTCCCCTCGGCGACACCCGCATGCCCTTGACGGTAGGCACGAATGGCTTCGATCAGCTCACGGGAATCGTCCAGCGGCTGGTTGAGTTGCAACTGTTCAAGGTACAACGCCAGTCGCTCATGGCTCTGTTTGAGCAGCACCGCCAGTGAATCGCTGAAGGCATAACGACGGTCCACCAGCCCCTGGTAAAGGCTTTCCAGCTCATGGGCCAGATCGCCGACCGGCCCGACCCCGGCCATGCGTGCACCGCCTGTGAGGGTGTGCAAATCCCGTTGCAGGGACGACAGCGGCGCGGCGTTGTCCGAGTCGCGCAACCAGCGCTGCAAGGCCTGACCGGCGCTTTCGAGGATATCCACCGCCTCTTCAAGGAAGATCGCAACGATTTCATCGTCCAGTTCGCGCCCCTCTCCTGTAGGAGCGAGCTCGCTCGCGATGGGCGTTAACGATGACGCGTTGTCATTGGATAAGCGCGGCGCATTTGAGTCCATCGCGAGCGAGCTCGCTCCTACAGGGGCAGGGGGTAGCGTGCGCTCAAGTTCCTCGGTGGCAGAACCCAGTTCGCGGATGCTCAGGCTTCGGCTGCCATCGCTGCGGATCAGGCCCATGGCCGACGGGTCAAGGCTCTCGTCGAGCAGCTCGCGCAAGGCCCTGATCCGTTGCGGCTGCGGGCTGACTTCCTGCCCGGCGGCCAGTTCGTCGAGCATGTTGATCAGCGCTTCGTGGGCACCCTGTGCTTCATGGAAAAACCGCTCGCTGACCGCCAGGCTGCTTTCTTCCACGGCACCGTACAGGTCGAGCAACGCTTCGCACAACTCGTCCACCGGGTGCAGGTCGGCCAAATGGGCGCCTTCGCCGAGGGTGGTCAATTCGTCCAGCAGCGCGCTGAGTTCCTGACGTTCGCCGGGGTGTTGCTGCCAACGCTGCAACAGGCTTTCGGCGTCCAGCAGGATGTCCATGCCCTGGGCGAGGAAGTTGTTGATCAGTTGCGGGTCGCGCTTGATTCGCAACCCGGTGTTCGGTGTGCTCAGGAGGTTTTCCAGGCGCTCGGCCAGCTGCGCCCTGGCGCGCTCGGTCAACCCCCGGGCACCGGGAATTTCCGCCAGCGGATCGCGCTTGAGCTGGCGCAAGCCGAGGCGAAACAGTCCTTCTGCCTCCAGTAACAATTCGACTTCATCCAGATCCAGTGCGATCAGGTGCGCCTTGTATTCCCGGGCCAGTTGATCCAGCGGTGCGGCCAGTTCGGCAATCGGCAACACGCCGGCCATCGAGGCGCTGCCCTTGAGGGTGTGCAAGGCGCGCTGCAATTCGTCGCTGGCCTGCAACGGCACATGCTCGGCGGCCTGATCAAGGAATCGATTGAGGCTGCCCAAGTGGGTTTCGGCCTCTTTGCGAAAGATCTCCAGCAACAGCGGATCGAGGGCCGCGACATCTTGCGTATCCTCATCGGACACCGGTTCATCGCCCTTGGCCAAGGCATGGGCGCGGGCGGCCAACTGATCGACATCGTTGCGCTGACGCTGGGCATTGGCGGCGTATTCAGCCACCAGCTCCGGCAGCAGATGCAGCACATCGCCGATCAGTTGCTGCACCGTAGCACCCGGCTCCACACTGTTCTCCAGTACGCGATTGAGCAGGTTTTCCACGGCCCAGGCCAGCTCGCCCAGCACCAGGGCGCGCACCATGCGGCCACTGCCCTTGAGGGTATGGAAGGCGCGGCGCAACTCACTCAGGGCCGAGCGGTTGTCTGGGTTGGCGGACCAGCGCGGCAAGTAATCGCGCAGGATTTCCAGGACTTCGTCGGTTTCTTCAAGGAACACTTCGCGCAGTTCTTCGTCCACCGGCTCTTCGCCTGCAGGTGGCGGCAGCAGGCTGCCCGGGGTGTTCAGCGCGGGCGGATTCAGAGTCGAAACCGGACTGGCGAGCACATCGGCCAAGGTCTGGACGACCTGTGGATCCTCCAGCTCCTGCATCATCTGCATGACCTGCGCCTGGGTCGGGTTGAGCACATCATCAAGCACTGGCACATGCTGCTCACTGGGGAAAAAACCGAGGTTCGCCAGGCTTTTTTCCGCGACATCGAGCAGGTTTTCGCCTTGAGCTTGCGGGTCATCACCGAGGCGTTCGAGATAGTACTCGATGCTGGTGATCACGTCGGCCAGGCTGTCCAGTTCCTGCCAGCCCGGTTGACCAGGCTCGAGCAACAGGTGCTCGCGAATGAAGTGATTGCAGGTTTCGACCAGGCTCGCCGCCCGGCTCAACGGAATCATCGCCAGCGCCCCGCGCACCTGGGTGAGCAAGGCCGGCAACGCCTGCAAGTGCTGGCGGTCCCAATCGGCGTCGATGTAGTCGACGATCATGTCCTTGGCCTGCTGCAAACAGATGCGGGCCTCCTTGATCACGATCTGATGGATCTGCGTCAGGTCGGTGGTGGGCAGGCGGTTGTCGTCCTGGCTCTCCGGCTCCACGGTACCGACCATGCCGGCCAGCGTCGCTTCGACGTACAACAGGGCCCCTGCAACGTCCATGAGGATCGCATCGTTGGGTTCGCGCTGGCCCTGAGCGAGGCTGAGCACCACCGCCAATTGATCGATGATCACCTTGCGCGGCTGGCCGAAGCCCAGGACTGCCAGGGTGTCGGCGATTTGCCGCAGCGGCGCCAGCAGGCTGTCGAGGTCGGAAGTGTGCTGGCGGTCACTGCGCACGAACAGGTCCAGGCGCTCCTTGACCCGCACCAGCTCTTCGCACAGCGCAGCCAGCACCGAGCGCATGGCGTCGCGGTCGGGACCGGCCAGGCGCGCGCGTTCTTCATCGACCATCACGCTGTCGGGCAGCGCGTCGTCCAGTGAGTAGCGTTCTTTCATGGTCAGCATCTGCCCGGTGGGATGTTCGGCCTTGGCAATATAGAAGAGCAAACTCTTGAGCAGCTCCGGCGGGGCCGGTTGGTTGATGCCGGGCATGCCTTGTTCGAGCAGGCGCTTGAGTTCCTTGTCGGCATCCTTGAACAGGCTGCGCAAGGCCGGGCTATTGGCGATCGCACCGCCCTGCATGCCTTCGACCAGCGCCGATGCCACCTGCCATAACGGGCTCAGGGGGGCGTTGTCGCACAGTGCTTCAAGGCGGGTGAATACCTTGGCCAGGTAATCGAGGTTGGTGTCGTTGTCCTGTTCGCGCAAAAAACCGACCAGCGCCATTTGCAGCATCTGCCGCAGCTTTCGCAGCACACCGGGCAGTTCGGCCGGTTCCAGCTGCGCCAGCGCTTGTGCGTCCAACGCTGGCAACTCGGGCAATTGCGGGCTGAACAGGCTGGTTTCCGACAGCAGGCTTTCGCCGCGGGCGCTGCGCAGGTCGTTGATCAGTGGCAACACCACCAGTGGCAAGTCGCGGCGCGCGCCTTGCACCCGGTCCAGGTAGATCGGCAACTGCCCCAGGGCCTGCATCAACAGGTGCAATGCCTCGTCGCGATGGCTGACACGGTTGCCCTGCAAGGCCATGGCCAGCTGTTCCATTTCTTCGGCGAGCAACGCCGCGCCGTAGAACTCGACCATCTGCAAACTGCCGTGAACCTGATGGATGCACGAAAGGCTTGCATCCAGCGCTTGCGTCGCCTGCGGGTCATCGAGCAGGTTTTCAATCGCGTGATGAGCCTGTTTCAGCGTTTCGGCAATCTCGCCCTTGACCCATTCGAGGGCCACATAGTCGTGCCGATCACCCATAACCACTCCAATCACAATTCAGATACCCATGGGCGGTTCAAGCTTTGTCCACAACCTGCGCCTTGGCATCCGGCAAGGTGAAACCGGACACCGAACGACGCAACTGACTGGCCATTTTCGCCAGGTTGCCGATGCTGTCGGCCGTAGCGGTGGAACCCGACGATGTCTGCGAGGTGATCTGCTGGATCACGTTCATTGTCAGGGAAATCTGACCGGCCGACGACGTCTGCTGTTGCGCCGCATTGGAAATACTCTGGATCAACGCCGCAAGAGTCTTGGAGACGCCTTCGATTTCTTCCAGGGCCACACCGGCATCCTGCGCCAGACGGGCGCCGCGCACCACCTCGGTCGTGGTCTGTTCCATGGAGATGACCGCTTCGTTGGTGTCGGTCTGGATCGCCCGCACCAGGGTTTCAATCTGCCGCGTGGCCGCGGATGAGCGTTCGGCCAGGCGTTGCACTTCATCGGCGACCACGGCGAAACCGCGACCGGCGTCACCGGCCATGGACGCCTGGATGGCCGCGTTGAGGGCCAGGATATTGGTCTGATCGGCAATGTCATCGATCAGGCTGACAATGTCGCCGATTTCCTGAGAAGACTCGCCCAGGCGCTTGATGCGTTTGGCGGTGTCCTGAATCTGCTCGCGAATGTTGTCCATGCCGTGGATGGTGTTGTGCACCACCTCGTTGCCCTTGTTGGCGATTTCCACCGAGCGTTCGGCAACCGCCGAAGATTCCGCCGCGTTGGCCGACACCTGGTCGATGGACTCGGCCATGTCGTTGATCGCCATCGACGCTTCGCAAATCTGCTGGGCCTGGTGCTCCGACGCCTGGGCCAGGTGCATGGCAGTGGCCTGGGTTTCCTGCACGGCGGCGGCCACCTGGCCGGCGGTGAGGTTGATGGTCGCGACCAGATCGCGCAACTGGTCGACGGAGTAATTGATCGAGTCGGCGATGGTGCCGGTAAAGTCTTCGGTTACCGAGGCCGTCACGGTGAGGTCGCCGTCGGCCAGGTCTTCGATCTCGTCGAGCAAGCGCATGATCGCGTTCTGGTTACGCTCGTTTTTCTCGGCGGTTTCACGCAACTGACGATTGGTTTCGCGCACCATCACCAAACCGATCAGGATGATCGAAGCCAGCGCCAACAGGCCCAGCACATAGCCGCCAATGGTGTCGGTGGTTCGCCCGCCGACCATGTTTTCAAAACCGCTGGCCAGGTGTGAGGCTTCGTCGAGCAGGGTTTGCGACAGACTGAAAATGTTCGAGGCCGATTCGCGGACCTTGAACAGCTCCGGCGAGGTTTCGAGGATCTCGTCCACCGAGCCCGAGACGAACTCGAACAGCTCGGAGATTTCCGCGAGTCGCGCACGGGCGTCGCGGTCTTCGACCTGGCTGACCTTGAGCGCCGGGTCGCCCTGGAGCATGCCGTTGAGCACCTTGCCGAACTGCGTTGCGTCACGCCCGAACGCATCGGCGGCCTGCTGTGAATTTTCGTCGCCGGCCAACACCGTGTTGACCGCGCCGAGGATCCGCTCGGCCAGCAGCGATTGGCGCTGAGCCATGGCCACCTGAGCCGCCGGGGCGCCCCGCTGCAGGAGAGTCTCGACGACTTTCTCGTACTCGACCTGCAACTGCGGCACGGTTTCGGCCAGGGTCGCGGCGACCTGATGCAGCGACAGAACGGTTTGCTCGCTGGAGAGAATCGCATCGGTGTTCTTCAGCAGCCGCTCCCAGTCCTGTTGCACCGCGCGCATCTCCGGACGCACGGTGGCGGGGGCCGGCGGCAGGCCTGTGGCTGGGTCACCCTTCTTCAGAAAACCCCAGCGCCGGGCAAAATCGTTGCGCGCATCGCTAAGCAACTTGAACGCGGCAGCCTTGCCGGCGGCGGCTTCGGTGGCGTTCTTGGCGATACGCTGGGACAGCACGCGCAGTTCGCCAGCGTGGCCGATGTACTGCTTGTCGTAGATAGCCTGGGTGTTGAGGTACGCGAAGTTGGCGAACAGCAGCATGATGAAGACGATCAGCGCGATGAACAGCACGATAATCTGCGACCGGCTGCGCGACCCTTCCATTGGCTTGCCTGCTTTTGCTTTTATCATCGGTCCTCGCCTGTTAACCCACTTTTTGGCTTGCCCGCAAACCTGTGGGAGCGGGCTTGCTCGCGAAAGCGGTAGATCAGCCAATATCAATGTTGAATGGACTGCCGCCTTCGCGAGCAAGCCCGCTCCCACATTGGATCTCTGTTGTTTCTGTCACACCGCGACGTTCATGAACCCCTGAGACTGCGTCAATGCAAACGGGCTGAACACCTGCCAGCACTGCTCACGCTGAAACCGGCCTTTGACAAACGCCGCCATCGTCCCCTTCAGCTCATCTGCCGGCATCGGCTCCAGGCTGTCCTGGGCAAAGTGCTGGAGGCCGAAGACTTCATCGACCAGCAACCCGGCGAACACCTCTTCATGTTCCACCACCAACACCCGCCGCTGTCGGCGCACCGCCGAAAGCTCGTGCCCGAAAAAGCCGCACAAGTCCATGACCGGCAGCAAACGCCCGCGCAGGTTGGCGACTCCCTTGACCCAGGGTTTGACCCCCGGCAGCTGGGTGAGGCGCGGCTCATGCAAGACTTCGCTGACTTCGCTCATGGGGGCGACATACCAGTGCTCGCCCAGGCGAAAACCGATACCGCTCCAGCTGTCCCGCCGGGCCGGCTGGGACGGCAAGTCCGCCGCCAGCAACCGACAGCGCTGGTCGATTTGCAGCAGCAGTTCGAAGGCCGTCAGCGACTCGTTCATGGCCTGACGATCAACCGGCCAGCACGTTGTTCAGGGTCTTGATCAGGGTGTCTTCATCGACCGGCTTGGTCAGGTAGTCCTTGGCACCCTGGCGCGTGCCCCAGACTTTGTCGGTTTCCTGATCCTTGGTGGTGATGATGATCACCGGGATGTGCCCGGTTTCCGGGTCCTTGGTCAACTGGCGGGTGGCCTGGAAGCCATTGAGGCCTGGCATGACGATGTCCATCAGCACCGCATCGGGCTTTTCCTGGCGGGCCAGGGCCACGCCGTCGGCGCCGTTTTCGGCTTTCAACACTTCATGACCGTGCTTTTCCAGCATGCCGGTCAGTTTGTACATTTCGGTCGGCGAATCATCGACGATCAGAATACGTGCCATGGTCTTCCCCATTCTTGTCGACGCCTGGCCCGATGGCCGAGCGTCACTGTGCGTGTCCTACTGCGGCAAAACGGCGGCGAAGCCAGGAACATGGGCCTGGATCGCATCAAGCAATTCTTCCTTGCTGAAAGGCTTGGTCAAAAACTGGTCGGAGCCGACGATGCGCCCCTTGGCCTTGTCGAACAGCCCGTCCTTGGACGACAGCATAATCACTGGCGTGGACTTGAATGCGCTGTTGTTCTTGATCAGGGCGCAGGTCTGATAACCATCCAGGCGCGGCATCATGATGTCGACAAAGATGATGCCGGGATGGTTGTCGACAATCTTGGCCAGGGCATCAAAACCGTCGATGGCCGTGATGACCTCACAACCCACGTTCTTGAGCAGCGTTTCGGCGGTGCGACGGATCGTCTTCGAATCGTCGATTACCATGACCTTCAAGGCGCTGGGGTGCTGTTCCATAAAATGCTCTACCGTCGCCTTTGCGAAACAAATTGTCCGTTTGCCGGTTAACGCGGCTCGAAACCCTTGGTGCTCAAGGGCCGGCACGACATGGCAGCCTTTTTAGCACAGTCTCCAACACCAATCTATCGGCCGACCCGCAAGGTGGTTTTTCCTTGACCGGGAACACACTCAGCGCCACTCTGACGCCACTTTTATACGCTGATCTTTTGTAGGAGCGAGCTCGCTCGCGATGGCCGTCAACGATAACGCGTGCTGGCTGGATAAGCGTGTTGTTCTCGGGTTCATCGCGAGCGAGCTCGCTCCTACAGAGATCGACATAGCCCCCCAAATTTCGAGGAAACACCCATGAGCGTTCGCGTCGGGATTGTCATGGACCCTATCGCCAGCATTTCCTATAAAAAGGATAGCTCGCTGGCCATGCTGCTGGCCGCGCAAAAGCGTGGCTGGGAGCTGTTCTACATGGAACAGCGCGACCTGTATCAGGGCGAAGGCCAGGCCCGGGCCCGGATGCGCCCGCTGCAGGTTTTTGCCAACCCGGAAAAATGGTTCGAACTGGGGGCCGAAAGCGACGCGCTGCTGAGCGATCTGGACGTGATCCTGATGCGCAAGGATCCGCCGTTCGACCTGGAGTTCGTCTACTCCACCTATTTGCTGGAGCAGGCCGAGCGCGCCGGCGTGCTGGTGGTCAACAAGCCACAAAGCCTGCGCGACTGCAACGAGAAGCTGTTCGCCACGCTGTTCCCGCAGTGCACACCGCCGACCGTGGTCAGCCGCCGCGCCGACGTGTTGCGTGAGTTCGCCGCCAAACACGGCGATGTGATCCTCAAGCCCCTGGACGGCATGGGCGGCACGTCGATTTTCCGTCACCGCGCGGGCGATCCGAACCTGTCGGTTATCCTCGAAACCCTGACCGCCCTCGGCGCCCAGCAGATCATGGGCCAGGCCTACCTGCCGGCGATCAAGGATGGCGACAAGCGCATCCTGATGATCGATGGCGAGCCTGTGGATTATTGCCTGGCGCGGATTCCGGCCCAGGGCGAAACCCGTGGCAACCTCGCTGCCGGGGGGCGTGGCGAAGCCCGCCCGCTGACCGACAAGGACCGCTGGATCGCCGCGCAAGTCGGCCCGACCCTACGTGAAAAAGGCCTGCTGTTCGTTGGCCTGGACGTGATCGGCGAGCACCTGACCGAGATCAACGTCACCAGCCCGACCTGCATTCGCGAGATTGATAACGCGTTTGGCACCGACATCGGCGGCATGCTGATGGATGCCATCGATCAGAAGCTCAAGGCACGTTGATTAGCCAAACCAACATTGCGTTATCATGCGCGGCCTGTGAAAACGCGATGTTGGTTTCCTTGTCATGACACTCCCGTCCGATCTGCCTGCCGAACTCGCCCACCGTGGCGTGCGCCCGGTCGATCGCCTCGGTTTTACCCTGTTTCTGGCAGCGCTGATCCACCTGGCCTTGCTGTTGGGTGTCGGGTTTGCAGTGGTCGAGCCCAAGCAGATCAGCAAAACCCTGGAAATCACCCTCGCCACCTTCAAAAGCGAAAAAAAGCCCGAGAAAGCCGATTTCCTGGCCCAGGAGAATCAGCAAGGTAGCGGCACCCTGGATAAAAAGGCGATTCCCAAGACCACCGAGGTCGCGCCGTTCCAGGACAACAAGGTACAAAAAGTCACGCCACCGCCGGCTGCCAAGCCTGAAGTGCAGGAAGCCCCGCCCAAGGCTGCCGTGACCACCGTGGCGCCGAAGCCGAAAAAAGCCCCCGCCAAGACCGAGGAGCCCAAGACCGAGGTAAAAACCCAGGTCCAGGCGCCGACCTTCGACAGCGAGCAACTGTCCAGCGACATCGCCAGCCTGGAAGCGGAACTGGCCGCCGAACAACAGCTGTACGCCAAGCGCCCGCGCATTCACCGCTTGAGCGCGGCCTCGACCATGCGCGACAAGGGCGCCTGGTACAAGGACGAATGGCGCAAGAAAGTCGAGCGCATCGGCAACCTCAACTACCCCGACGAAGCGCGGCGCAAACAGATCTATGGCAACTTGCGCCTGATGGTGTCGATCAACCGTGATGGCTCGCTGTATGAAGTGCTGGTGCTGGAGTCTTCAGGCCAGCCGCTGCTGGACCAGGCGGCGCAACGGATCGTCCGGCTGGCGGCACCGTTTGCACCGTTTACCGGGGACTTGTCGGATATTGACCGGCTGGAGATCATCCGCACCTGGAAATTTGCCCGAGGGGATAGACTCTCAAGCAATTGATTCACAGCAAACCCCCTGTGGGAGCGGGCTTGCTCGCGAATGCGGTCGGTCAATCAATATAGATGTAGACTGACACGACGTCTTCGCGAGCAAGCCCGCTCCCACATTTGATCCGTGTCGACAGCCAAATTGCGGCATCCCCAGCTTGTCAGTTCGCCCCTCGAACGCCACACTAGCGGTCATGAAAAACGTCAGCCCCAGCTACCTCAAGCATCAATTCCTGATCGCCATGCCGCACATGGCCGACCCGAACTTTGCGCACACCTTGACCTACATCGTCGAGCACACGGCCAATGGCGCCATGGGGCTGGTGGTCAACCGTCCGCAAGATCTGAACCTGGCCGATATCCTTGAGCAATTGCGCCCGGAAATCGAACCTCCAGCGCTCTGCCAGCATGTACCGATCTTCATCGGTGGCCCGGTGCAGACCGATCGCGGTTTCGTCCTTCACCCCAAGGGCCAGAGCTTCCAGGCGACCGTTGATCTGGAAGACGAGTTGGCCCTGTCGACCTCCCAGGACGTGCTGTTCGCCATCGCTGACGGCGTCGGCCCGGCAAAAAGCCTGATCGCCCTCGGCTACGCCGGTTGGGAAGCCGGGCAACTGGAGGCCGAACTGGCGCAGAACGCCTGGCTGAACTGCCCATTCGACGCGGACATCCTGTTCAACACCAGCAGCGAACTGCGTCTGGAAGCGGCCGCCAAACACCTGGGCGTCAACCTCAGCCTGCTGACCAGCCAGGCGGGGCACGCCTGATGGCCCTGAAGCTGATTCTGGGTTTTGACTACGGCACCAAACAGATCGGCGTTGCGGTCGGCCAGGTGATTACCGGCCAGGCCCGCGAGCTGTGCACCCTGAAGGCGCAGAACGGCATTCCTGACTGGAACCAGGTCGAAGCCCTCATCAAAGAGTGGAAACCCGATGCCGTGGTGGTCGGCCTGCCGTTGAACATGGACGGTACGCCCAGCGACATGTGCGCCCGCGCGGAAAAGTTCGCCCGGCGCCTGAACGGCCGCTTCAACCTGCCCTTCTATACCCACGATGAACGTCTGACCACCTTCGAGGCCAAGGGCGAACGCCTGGCTCGTGGCGGCCAGAAAGGCAGTTACCGCGACAACCCGGTCGATGCCATCGCCGCCGCCCTGCTGCTGCAAGGCTGGCTCGACGAAAACACCGCACTGTTTGAATCCTGAAGAGCCGCTGTGCGTCTCTCTTAGCTACAACCCGAGCCACTTCCCGCACAGGCTGGCTCGGGCCCAAGAAGGAGCAACCATGAGCCTGCCCAATCCCGCCGAACTGATCAGCCAGATGGCGACCCGACTTGACGCCTATCTGGCCAAACGAGGCATCAGCGACCCGCGTTTCATCGGCATCCGTACCGGCGGCGTCTGGGTGGCCCAGGCTCTGCTCAAGGAGCTGGGCAGCAATGACCCCCTCGGCACCCTGGACGTGTCCTTCTACCGCGACGATTTCAGCCAGAACGGCCTGCACCCGCAGGTTCGCCCTTCGGCGTTGCCGTTCGAGATCGAAGGCCAGCACCTGGTGCTGATCGACGACGTGCTGATGAGCGGCCGGACCATCCGTGCCGCCATGAACGAACTGTTCGACTACGGCCGCCCGGCCAGCGTAACGCTGGTGTGCCTGCTGGACCTGGACGCCGGCGAACTGCCGATCCGCCCGAACGTGGTTGGCGCGACCCTGTCGCTGGCGGCCCACGAACGGGTAAAGCTGTCCGGTCCCGAGCTCGCGCTCGAACTGCAAGACCTCGCCCTTTAATTCGCCCTATTGAGAGTCCCCCTTGCGATGACGCCTCTAGAAACCAAGCGCCCGCTGCAGCTCAATGATCAGGGCCAGCTGCGCCACTTCCTCTCGCTCGACGGTTTGCGCCGCGAACTGTTGACGGAAATCCTCGACACTGCCGACTCCTTCCTTGAAGTCGGCGCCCGGGCCGTGAAGAAAGTCCCGTTGCTGCGCGGCAAGACCGTGTGCAACGTGTTCTTCGAGAACTCCACCCGTACCCGTACCACCTTCGAACTGGCGGCCCAGCGCCTCTCGGCGGACGTGATCACCCTCAACGTGTCGACATCGTCGGCAAGCAAGGGCGAAACCCTGCTCGACACCCTGCGCAACCTGGAAGCCATGGCTGCCGACATGTTCGTCGTGCGCCACGGCGATTCGGGTGCCGCGCACTTCATCGCCGAACATGTTTGCCCACAAGTGGCGATCATCAACGGCGGTGACGGCCGGCACGCTCACCCGACCCAGGGCATGCTCGACATGCTCACCATCCGCCGGCACAAGGGCGGGTTCGAAAACCTTTCGGTGGCCATCGTCGGCGACATCCTGCACTCGCGGGTTGCGCGCTCGAACATGCTGGCCCTGAAAACCCTGGGTTGCCCGGATATTCGCGTGATTGCGCCGAAAACCCTGCTGCCGATCGGCATCGAGCAATACGGCGTGAAGGTCTACACCGACATGACCGAAGGCCTGAAGGACGTCGACGTGGTGATCATGTTGCGCCTGCAGCGTGAACGCATGACCGGCGGCCTGTTGCCGAGCGAAGGCGAGTTCTACCGCCTGTTCGGCCTGACCACCGCGCGCCTGGCCGGCGCCAAGCCCGATGCCATCGTGATGCACCCGGGGCCGATCAACCGTGGCGTGGAAATCGAGTCTGCGGTGGCCGACGGCCCGCACTCGGTGATCCTCAACCAGGTGACCTACGGGATCGCCATTCGTATGGCGGTACTGTCCATGGCCATGAGCGGGCAGACTGCGCAACGCCAATTCGAGCAAGGCCAATTCGAGCAGGAGAAAGCCCAGTGAAGCTCAGCATTCTCGGCGCCCGCGTGATCGATCCGGCCAGCGGCCTGGATCAAGTGACCGATATCCACATTGAAGCCTGCAAAGTCGTCGCCCTTGGCGCGGCGCCAGCCGGTTTTGTCGCCGTCGACACGATTGACGCCAAAGGCCTGGTGGCCGCTCCCGGCCTGGTCGACCTCAACGTTGCCCTGCGCGAGCCGGGTTACAGCCGCAAAGGCTCGATTGTCAGCGAAACCCGCGCGGCGGCGGCTGGCGGCGTGACCAGCCTGTGCTGCCCGCCAAAGACCAAACCGGTGCTGGACACCTCGGCGGTGGCCGAACTGATCCTCGACCGTGCCCGCGAGGCCGGCAACACCAAAGTCTTCCCGATCGGCGCCCTGAGCAAAGGCCTGGACGGTGAACAGCTGGCAGAGCTCGTAGCATTGCGCGATGCCGGTTGCGTGGCCTTCGGCAACGGCCTGGAGAGTTTCCGCAACACCCGCACCCTGTGCCGCGCGCTGGACTACGCAGCGACTTTCGACCTGACGGTGATTTTCAACTCCCAGGATTACGACCTGGCCGAGGGCGGCCTGGCTCACGAAGGCCCGACCGCCAGCTTCCTTGGCCTGCCGGGCATCCCGGAAAGCGCTGAAACCGTCGCCCTGGCCCGGGATCTGCTGCTGGTTGAACAGACCGGCGTGCGCGCGCACTTCAGCCAGCTCACCAGCGCACGCGGCGTAGAGCTGATCGCCCAGGCCCAGGCCCGGGGCCTGAAGGTGACAGCGGATGTCGCCCTGTACCAGCTGATCCTGACCGACGAAGCCCTGATCGACTTCAGCAGCCTGTATCACGTCCAGCCACCGCTACGCACCCGCGCCGACCGCGACGGCCTGCGCGCAGCGGTGAAATCGGGCGTGATCTCGGCGATCTCCAGTCATCACCAACCCCATGAGCGTGACGCCAAACTGGCACCGTTCGGCGCGACCGAGCCGGGCATCAGTAGCGTTGAACTGCTATTGCCACTGGCAATGACCCTGGTCGAAGACGGCTTGCTGGACCTGCCGACGCTACTGAAACGCCTGAGCGTCGGCCCTGCAGAGGCCCTGCGCCTGCCGGCAGGCAAACTGGCGGTAGGTGGCGCGGCGGACATCGTGCTGTTCGACCCTGCGGCCTCGACCGTGGCCGGTGAAACATGGCTGTCCAAGGGCGAAAACTGCCCGTTCATTGGCCACAGCCTGCCGGGTGTGGTGCGTTATACCCTGGTGGATGGGCGGATCAGCCACCAGGCTTAAGACCGCGTCGCCTGCATTCGCGAGCAAGCCCGCTCCCACATTGGTTCTGCGATGAACACAGTATTTGTGAACACCAAAGATCAAATGTGGGAGCGGGCTTGCTCGCGAAGACGATTTAGAAGGCGCCTCTATTCTGCGCATTACGCACAGAAACCTGGTCGTTCAACGTCCAGAAGTCATACAGCACCCCGAGAAAGAACAACCCGCCCGTCAGCAGGTACAGCAACCCGCTGATCCATTTCCCCTGATACATCCGGTGCACGCCGAACACCCCGAGAAACGTCAGCAGGATCCACGCCACGTTGTATTCGACGGGGCCTGCGGTGAACCGCAGGTCCGCTTCACGGTCCATGGACGGGATCAGGAAAAGGTCGATCAGCCAACCGATCCCCAGCAAGCCGAAGGTGAAGAACCAGATCGTCCCGGTCACCGGCCTGCCGTAATAGAAGCGGTGAGCCCCGGTAAAACCGAAAATCCACAGCAGGTAACCGATCACTTTGCTGTGGGTGTCTTGCTGCTGGACAGCCTGTTGATAGGGGTTCATGAATGACCTCGATTCACACGATAGATAAATATTCTTTAATTCTTTGTGACTTTTTTACAGGCACCCGACGTATGGCAAGTGCTACCTTCACTCCCGTCAAAGCCTTGTAACACCGGACTCCTGTCCGACAATTGCACCATTTTGCCGCTTTTTTGCCACCATTGCCCCCCGGATTGAATCGACCAACGGCCTCGGAAGCGGCAAAAAAGCTGTTATAAAGTTGCGCGCTAACCTATTAAGAGCCTTGCCTAATGCGTTCATTTTTCAAGACATGGCTAACCATTTGCCTTTTGATGCCACTGGCCGCCCACGCCACCAATCGTGAGCAACGTCTTCCAAACGTTAATGGTTACACCCCAAAATCCCATGCCTCTGCTCCTTCGAGCAAAGACAAGAAATCCGCTAAATATGCTCCAAGCCTGGCCAGCAGCAAAAGCGGCCTGGTTCCACCGATGGGCACCAAGGAAAGCAGCGACGTGCTTAGCCGCGCCGTGAACGTCCTCGGCACTCCCTATCGTTGGGGCGGCAGCAGCCCAAGCAAAGGCTTCGATTGCAGCGGCCTGGTGAAATACGCGTTCAACGACGCCACGTTCGACCTGCCACGCACCTCCAACGCCATGGCCAGCGGTCATGGGGAGAAAGTCGATCGCAACGACCTGAAGCCGGGCGACCTGATTTTCTTCAACATCAAGAGTCGTCGGGTCAATCACGTTGCCATTTACCTGGGTAACGACCGCTTCATCCACGCGCCACGTCGTGGCAAGTCGGTCTCCATCGACACTTTGAAGAAACCGTACTGGGAAAACCACTACGTGGTTGCCAAGCGGGTCCTGCCGAAAGAACAGAATGCGTTGCGGGTTGTTCAGCGCTGATTTCAGCGCCCTGAATCTGCATCGAACATGATGACCCCATCGCGAGCAAGCTCGCTCCCACAGGATTAATGCAGTCCATGTGGGAGCGGGCTTGCTCGCGAAGAGGCCCTTGAAAGCACCTCAAATCTTCCTCAAAAATTATCCGGTGACCGCGCCTTCTCCCGCGCATGGTCACGACTGACCAACCCCTTGGTCACCAGGTCCTTCAAGCTCATATCCAGCGTCTGCATCCCCAACGACCCTCCCGACTGAATCGCCGAGTACATCTGCGCCACCTTGTCCTCGCGGATCAGGTTCCGGATCGCCGATGTCCCCAGCATGATCTCGTGGGCCGCGACGCGTCCGCCGCCGATTTTCTTCACCAGGGTCTGGGACACCACCGCCAGCAGCGACTCGGAGAGCATCGAGCGCACCATCGACTTCTCGTCCCCCGGAAACACATCGACCACCCGGTCGATGGTTTTCGCCGCCGACGTGGTGTGCAGCGTGCCGAACACCAGATGGCCGGTTTCGGCCGCGGTCAACGCCAGGCGAATGGTTTCCAGATCGCGCATCTCCCCCACCAGGATCACATCCGGGTCTTCCCGCAGTGCCGAACGCAAGGCGGTGGCGAAACTACGGGTATCACGATGGACTTCACGCTGATTGATCAGGCATTTGCGCGACTCGTGAACGAACTCGATGGGGTCTTCGATGGTGAGGATGTGGTGATGGCGATGGGTATTGAGGTAATCGATCATCGCCGCCAGCGTAGTGGACTTGCCGGAACCGGTCGGGCCGGTTACCAGCACCAGGCCACGGGGAGCGTCGGTCATCTTGCGGAACACGTCGCCCATGCCCAGCTCATCCATGCTCTGCACTTTCGCCGGGATGGTGCGAAACACCGCGCCCGCGCCACGGTTCTGGTTGAACACATTGACCCGAAAACGCGCCACGCCGGGCACTTCAAAGGAAAAGTCGGTTTCCAGATGCTTTTCGAAGTCCACCCGCTGGGCGTCATTCATGATGGCATGGATCAGAGTCTGCACCTGTTGGTGATCCAGGGCCGGCAGATTGATGCGTCGCACATCACCGTCGACGCGAATCATCGGCGGCAGGCCGGCGGACAAGTGCAGATCGGATGCCCCCTGTTTGGCGCTGAATGCCAGCAGCTCAGTGATATCCATAGCACCTCTCAATTCCAGTAGAATGCCGCGAACCTTCAGACCGCTGGCACCTCTTGATGTCCACCATAGCAGACAACATTCTTCAGGTTAGTTCGCGCATACATGCTGCAACACTTGCCGCGAACCGCGCCGAAAACAGCGTCCAGTTGCTGGCTGTGAGCAAGACCAAACCCGCTCAAGACCTGCGTGAAGCCTACGCCGCCGGCCTGCGCGACTTTGGCGAGAACTACCTTCAGGAAGCGCTGGGCAAGCAACTCGAACTGGCCGACCTGCCCTTGATCTGGCACTTCATCGGCCCCATTCAATCGAACAAGACTCGCGCTATCGCCGAGCACTTCGACTGGGTGCATTCCGTGGATCGCCTGAAAATCGCACAACGGCTGTCCGAACAACGTCCCGCCGATTTGCCGCCCTTGAACATCTGCATTCAGGTCAATGTCAGCGGCGAGGCCAGCAAGTCCGGCTGCACTCCGGCCGATCTGCCGGCCCTGGCCAACGCCATCTGCGCCCTGCCGCGCCTGAAACTGCGCGGGTTGATGGCAATCCCCGAGCCGACGGAAGATCGCGCCACCCAGGATGCCGCTTTCGCTACCGTGCAAAGCCTGCAAGCCAGCCTGAACCTGCCGCTCGACACACTTTCCATGGGCATGAGCCACGATCTCGAATCGGCCATCGCCCAAGGCGCCACTTGGGTGCGGATCGGTACCGCCCTGTTTGGCGCCCGCGACTACGGCCAGCCTTGAAAAATGGCTGACTCTTCTCTTTATAAGGACCTGACATGAGCAAGACACGTATTGCCTTTATCGGTGCCGGCAACATGGCCGCCAGTCTGATCGGCGGCCTGCGGGCCAAGGGTCTGGAAGCGGCACAGATCCGCGCCAGCGATCCGGGCGAAGAAACCCGTGCCCGCGTGAGCGCTGAACACGGCATAGAAACCTTTGCCGACAACGCCCAGGCCATCGACGGTGCCGACGTGGTCGTGCTGGCGGTCAAACCCCAGGCGATGAAAGCCGTGTGCGAAGCCATTCGCCCAAGCCTCAAGCCCCATCAACTGGTGGTTTCGATTGCCGCAGGCATCACCTGCGCCAGCATGAACAACTGGCTCGGCGCCCAGCCGATCGTGCGCTGCATGCCCAACACCCCGGCGCTGGTGCGTCAGGGCGCGAGCGGTCTGTTCGCAACAACCGAAGTGTCAGCCGAACAGCGTCAGCAGGCCCAGGAGTTGCTGTCCGCGGTCGGTATCGCCCTATGGCTGAATGACGAGCAGCAATTGGATGCCGTCACCGCCGTTTCCGGCTCGGGCCCGGCGTATTTCTTCCTGCTGATCGAAGCCATGACCGCCGCCGGCGTGAAACTCGGCCTGCCGGCGGACATCGCTGCGCAACTGACCTTGCAAACCGCCCTGGGCGCCGCACATATGGCGGTCTCCAGCGACGTCGACGCGGCCGAGTTGCGCCGCCGTGTCACCTCGCCTGCCGGCACCACGGAAGCTGCAATCAAGTCGTTCCAGGCCAATGGCTTTGAAGCCTTGGTCGAAAAAGCACTCGGCGCTGCCGCGCATCGCTCGGCCGAGATGGCCGAACAACTGGGTCAATAAGGAGCTTTTCATGATTGGATTGAATACCGCAGCGGTCTACGTGCTGCAAACCCTCGGCAGCCTGTACCTGCTGATCGTGCTGATGCGTTTCGTACTGCAACTGGTGCGGGCGAACTTCTACAACCCGATCTGCCAGTTCATCGTCAAGGCCACCCAGCCGCTGCTCAAGCCGCTGCGCCGGATCATCCCGAGCGTGTTCGGCCTGGACATGTCCTCGCTGGTGCTGGCGATCCTGGTGCAACTGGCGCTGATGGCCCTGACCCTGCTGCTGACCTACGGCACCATCGGCAACCCGCTGCAATTGCTGATCTGGTCGTTCATCGGCGTGACCGCGCTGTTCATGAAGATTTTCTTCTTCGCCCTGATCATCAGCGTGATCCTGTCCTGGGTCGCCCCGGGCAGCCATAACCCGGGCGCCGAACTGGTGAACGACGTCTGCGAACCGGCCCTGGCGCCGTTCCGCAAGTTCCTGCCAAGCCTGGGCGGCCTGGATCTGTCGCCGATCTTTGCGTTCCTGGCACTCAAGCTGATCGACATGCTGGTGATCAACAACCTCGCCGCCATGACCATGATGCCGCAAATCCTCCGCGTGTTGATCTGACCCGGTGAGCTGGTTTCGCTGGGACGGTGACGACCTGATTCTGGAGTGTCACCTGCAACCGGCAGCCCGCAGTGATGACTTCTGCGGGCTGCACGGCGATCGCCTGAAGATCCGCCTGACCGCGCCGCCGGTCGAGGGCAAGGCCAACGCGTATCTGATGGCGTTTCTGGCCAAGGCCTTTGGCGTGTCCAAGAGCCAGGTCAGCCTGATCAGTGGCGAGTTGAACCGGCAGAAACGGGTGCGAATCTGCTCGCCGAAGAAGTTGCCGGACTTGCCTGATCTGGTGCGTCCCGCAGGCTGACCGCGTCATCGTTCATCGCGAGCAAGCTCGCTCCCACATGGACCGCATCAATCCTGTGGGAGCGGGCTTGCTCGCGAAGGCCGCACCACGGTTCTGCTGAATGAAATCAGGCCCGATCGTTGCTTGCCGCTAACCCCAGCGGTCTTTAGACTTACGCCTCATTTCAATGAGAGCAGGGTCGATGCCAGCTGCCTTTCCCCCCGATTCTGTTGGTCTGGTGACGCCGCAAGTGGCGCACTTCAGCGAACCCCTGGCGTTGGCCTGCGGTCGCTCGCTCCCGGCCTATGACCTGATCTACGAAACCTACGGCACGCTCAACGCCACGGCGAGCAACGCCGTGCTGATCTGCCACGCCCTGTCCGGCCATCACCACGCCGCCGGCTACCACAGCGCCGACGACCGCAAACCCGGTTGGTGGGACAGCTGCATCGGTCCCGGCAAGCCGATCGACACCAGCAAGTTCTTCGTGGTCAGCCTGAACAACCTCGGCGGCTGCAACGGTTCCACCGGCCCGAGCAGTATCAACCCGGACACCGGCAAGCCGTTCGGCGCCGACTTTCCGGTATTGACCGTGGAAGACTGGGTGCACAGCCAGGCGCGCCTGGCGGACCGTCTCGGCATCGCCCAGTTCGCGGCCGTGATCGGCGGCAGCCTCGGCGGCATGCAGGCGATGCAATGGAGCATCACTTACCCTGACCGCATCCGTCACTGCCTGGCCATTGCCTCGGCACCCAAGCTGTCGGCGCAGAACATCGCGTTCAACGAAGTGGCGCGCCAGGCGATCCTCACCGACCCGGAATTCCACGGCGGTTCGTTCCAGGAACACAACGTGATCCCCAAGCGCGGCCTGATGCTGGCGCGGATGGTCGGGCACATCACCTACCTGTCCGACGACTCCATGGGCGAGAAATTCGGCCGCGGGCTCAAGAGCGAGAAGCTCAACTACGACTTCCACAGCGTCGAGTTCCAGGTGGAAAGCTACCTGCGCTATCAGGGCGAAGAGTTCTCCGGGCGCTTCGATGCCAACACCTATCTGTTGATGACCAAAGCGCTCGATTACTTCGATCCGGCGGCGAACTTCGACGATAACCTGGCGAAAACCTTTGAAGGCGCCAAGGCCAAGTTCTGCGTGATGTCGTTCACCACCGACTGGCGCTTCTCCCCTGCCCGCTCGCGGGAACTGGTGGACGCGCTGATGGCCGCGCGCAAGGACGTCTGCTACCTCGAGATCGACGCTCCGCAAGGCCACGACGCCTTCCTGATTCCGATCCCGCGCTACCTGCAGGCATTCAGCAATTACATGAACCGCATTACGTTGTGAGAAAGCCATGAGAGCTGATCTGGAAATCATCCAGGAATGGATCCCCGCCGGCAGCCGCGTGCTCGACCTCGGGTGCGGCGATGGCGAACTGCTGACCTGGCTGCGCGATAACAAGCAAGTCACCGGTTATGGCCTGGAAAACGACGCCGACAATATCGCCGAGTGCGTGGCCAAGGGCATCAACGTCATCGAACAGGACCTGGACAAGGGCCTGGGCAACTTTGCCAGCAACAGTTTCGATGTCGTGGTCATGACCCAGGCGCTGCAAGCGGTGCACTACCCGGACAGGATCCTCGAGGAAATGCTGCGCGTCGGTCGCCAGTGCATCATCACCTTCCCCAACTTCGGCCACTGGCGGTGCCGCTGGTACCTGGCGAGCAAGGGCCGCATGCCGGTTTCCGAGTTCCTGCCGTACACCTGGTACAACACGCCGAACATTCACTTCTGCACCTTCGCCGACTTTGAAGCCTTGTGTCGCGAACGTGAAGCGAAGGTCATTGATCGGCTGGCCGTGGATCAACAGCATCGGCACGGGTGGGCCAGCAAGCTATGGCCTAATCTGTTAGGTGAGATCGGTATCTACCGCGTCAGCAGTCCGGGACTTTCCGACCACAAGGTCGCGGTCTGATCCACCCTACTTCAAGGAGAACGATCATGGGTCGTCTAGCGTTGTTTCTACTCACTGCCTGCCTGAGCGTCACCGCCATGGCCGCCGACGCCATCAAGAGCGAACGCAAGGAAACCTTCGGTGACGTGACGGTACACTACAACACCTTCAACTCCACCTACCTGCTACCGGACGTTGCCAAGGCTGCCCAGCTGACCCGCAGCAAGGATCAGGGCGTGATCAACATTTCGGTGATCAAGGCCGGCACGCCGATGGCGGCCGACGTCAGCGGCACCGTCAAAGACCTGACCAGCCAAAGCTACACACTGAACTTCAAGCAGGTCACCGAGCAAGGAGCGATTTACTACATCGCCCAATACCCGGTACCGCAGCAGGAAATCCGCACTTTCAACATCAAGGTGCAGACCGGCGACAAGATCAACACCATCAATTTCAACCAAGAGCTCTTCCCTGGCCAATGATCAACTTCACGCAACTCGTACTGGCCAGCCATAACGCCGGCAAACTCAAGGAACTCCAGGCCATGCTCGGCGAGTCGGTGCATCTGCGCTCGATCGGCGAGTTCAGCAGCGTCGAGCCTGAAGAAACCGGCCTGTCGTTCGTCGAGAACGCCATCCTCAAGGCCCGCAATGCCGCGCGCATTTCCGGCCTGCCGGCGCTGGCCGACGATTCCGGGCTGGCGGTGGATTTCCTTGGCGGCGCGCCCGGTATCTACTCGGCGCGTTATGCCGATGGCAAGGGCGATGCGGCGAACAACGCCAAGCTGCTCGACGTGTTGAAAGACGTGCCTGAAGCCGAACGTGGCGCGCAGTTCGTATGCGTGCTGGCACTGGTGCGCCACGCCGATGATCCGTTGCCGATCCTCTGCGAAGGTTTGTGGCACGGGCGAATCCTGACCCAGGCCAGCGGCGAACACGGTTTTGGCTACGACCCGCTGTTCTGGGTGCCGGAGCGCGATTGCTCCAGCGCCGAGCTGAGCCCAGGCGACAAGAACCAGATCAGCCACCGCGCCCGTGCAATGGATCTGCTGCGCCAGCGTCTGGGCTTGAAATGACCCGTGAATCATCCGCGTCGCCGCTGATCTTCGGCGGCGACGCTCTATCGCCTCGGGCGGCCCTGCCTGTGCTGCCGCCGCTGGCGCTGTATATCCACATCCCGTGGTGCGTGCGCAAATGCCCTTATTGCGACTTCAACTCCCACACCGCCAGCCCCGTGCTGCCGGAAGAAGAGTACGTCGACGCATTGCTGGCCGATCTCGATCAGGACCTGCACGCCGTCTATGGTCGTGAGCTGAGCTCGATTTTCTTTGGTGGCGGCACGCCAAGCCTGTTCAGCGCTGATTCGCTGGGTCGTTTGCTCAAAGGCGTCGAACAGCGCATTCCGTTTGCCAGCGACATCGAAATCACCCTGGAAGCCAATCCGGGGACGTTCGAGCAAGACAAGTTCGTGGCGTACCGGAAACTGGGGATCAATCGCCTGTCGATCGGTATTCAGAGCTTTCAGCAAGAAAAGCTCGAGGCCCTGGGACGGATTCATAACGGTGACGAAGCCGTACGCGCCGCCGGTATGGCGCGGCAGGCCGGGTTCGACAACTTCAACCTGGACTTGATGCATGGCTTGCCGAATCAGTCCCTGGACGATGCCTTGGCCGACCTGCGCACAGCCATCGCCCTGAAACCGACTCACCTGTCGTGGTATCAACTGACCCTGGAACCGAACACAGTATTCTGGAACCAGCCACCGACTCTGCCGGAAGACGACACGCTGTGGGACATTCAGGAGGCCGGGCAAGCACTGCTGGCTGAACATGGTTACGTGCAATACGAAGTTTCGGCCTATGCCCTGCCCGGTCGCCCGGCGCGCCACAACCTCAATTACTGGAGTTTTGGCGACTTCATTGGCATCGGCGCCGGCGCCCATGGCAAGCTCAGCCATCCGGACGGGCGCATCATTCGCACCTGGAAGACCCGCCTTCCGAAGGATTACCTGAATCCGGCGAAAAGCTTTAAGGCCGGCGAGAAAGCGCTGGGCAACGATGAAATGCCGTTCGAATTCCTGATGAACGCACTGCGCCTGACTGAAGGCGTCGAATCGCGGCTGTACCCGGAACGTACCGGCATGACGCTGGAAAGCCTCGCTGAAGGCCGCCGTGAAGCCGAACAAAGCGGCCTGTTGCAGGTCGAACCTTCACGTCTGGTAGCCACCGAGCGCGGACAACTCTTCCTCAACGACTTGCTGCAGAAATTTCTGACATAAGGAAATCGAATGGATTTGGTACTCGACCTGCTTGCCACTGTGTCTCGCTGGAGCCGCAGCAACCTCTCGGAAATCGCCCTGGCCCTGGTGGGCTGCCTGCTGGTGCTGTTTGGTGCGGATTTCAAAGGCTGGGTCGAGCAACGCCTGGGCAGCATCGCCGGCGCCTTGCGTGTGCCACTGATGTCTCTGCTGTGCATGATCGGCAGCGGCGCGGCGCTGATCTACGCCACGCCGTGGGTCGTGCGCGGCTTGAGCCAGTTCAACAACTACAGCCTGGCGCCGGTGTTGCTGGTGGTGCTGGTGTTGATTGGCGTGGTCGCTGACCGCCGCTGAACTTTGGCCACACCCAAAACAACTGTGGGAGCGGGCTTGCTCGCGAAAGTGGCGTATCAGACAACATTAATGTCGACTGACACGACGCCTTCGCGAGCAAGCCCGCTCCCACATTTTTTACCGTGTAAGTGTTAAGCCAGCTTCTCGAACTTCAAATCCCACACCCCATGCCCAAGACGCTCGCCACGGCGTTCGAACTTGGTGATCGGGCGCTCGGCCGGGCGTGGTACGCACTTGCCGTCTTCGGCAAGGTTGCGGTAACCCGGCGCGACGTTCATCACTTCCAGCATGTATTCGGCGTACGGCTCCCAGTCAGTGGCCATGTGCAGAATGCCCCCAACCTTCAACTTGCTGCGCACCAACTCAGCGAAGGACGCCTGAACGATACGACGCTTGTGGTGACGGCTCTTGTGCCACGGGTCCGGGAAAAACAGCATCAGGCGATCGAGGCTGTTATCGGCCACGCAGCGGTTGAGCACTTCGATCGCATCGCAATCGTAGACCCGCAGGTTGGTCAGGCCTTGTGTCAGCACGCCATTGAGCAGCGCACCGACACCCGGACGGTGAACCTCAACGCCAATGAAATCCTGATCCGGCGCAGCCGCTGCCATTTCCAGCAGCGAATGGCCCATGCCGAAACCGATTTCCAGCGAGCGCGGTGCCGAGCGACCGAACACCTGGTCGAAATCCACCGGCGCGTCGGCCAGCGGCAGCACGAACAGCGGAGTGCCCTGCTCCAGGCCCTTTTGCTGGCCTTCGGTCATGCGCCCGGCGCGCATCACGAAACTCTTGATTCGGCGGTGTTGGCGCTCGTCGCCTTCTTCCGTCTGGATAGGCGTGTCGTTCGATTCAGTCATCAATGGCTCTTACTTGATCAGACCATCCAGCGGCGAAGAGGCGCTGGCATAGAGTTTTTTCGGCATGCGGCCGGCGAGGTAGGCCAGTCGGCCTGCGACGATCGCATGTTTCATGGCTTCAGCCATCATGACCGGCTGCTGGGCGTGGGCAATGGCCGAGTTCATCAGCACGGCATCACAACCCAGTTCCATGGCGATAGTGGCGTCGGAAGCAGTACCGACACCAGCATCCACCAGCACCGGGATCTTGGCTTCTTCGAGGATGATCTGCAGGTTATATGGATTGCAGATCCCCAAACCGGAGCCGATCAGACCGGCCAGCGGCATCACGGCGATGCAACCGATTTCCGCCAACTGACGGGCGATGATCGGGTCGTCACTGGTGTAAACCATCACGTCGAAGCCTTCCTTGACCAGCGTTTCGGCGGCCTTGAGGGTTTCGATCACGTTGGGGAACAGGGTTTTCTGATCCGCCAGCACTTCCAGCTTGACCAGGTTGTGGCCATCGAGCAGCTCACGAGCCAGGCGGCAGGTGCGCACGGCCTCGATAGCGTCATAGCAACCGGCGGTGTTCGGCAGGAAGGTGTAGCGATCCGGCGACAGCACTTCGAGCAGGTTCGGCTCGCCCTCGATCTGGCCAAGGTTGGTGCGGCGCACGGCGAAGGTGACGATCTCGGCACCCGAGGCTTCGATGGCCAGGCGGGTTTCTTCCATGTCACGGTACTTGCCGGTACCGACCAGCAAACGCGACTGGTAAGTACGACCGGCCAGGACGAAAGGCTTGTCGCTGCGAACGATGCTCATGGGAAATCCTCTGTAGGGGTGAGGTACTTGCAGAATTCTGTGGCCACTGGGGCGAGGCTGCTAGCCGCCGCCGATGGCGTGCACCACTTCGACGTTGTCGCCGTCGTTCAACGTGGTGTCTGCGTGCAGACTGCGCGGGACGATATCCAGATTGAGTTCGACCGCCACCCGGCGACCGGTCAGGTCCAGACGGGTCAGCAGGGCCGCAACGGTTTCACCGTCGGGCAGTTCAAAGGATTCGCCGTTCAACTGAATGCGCATGCCGGATGCCGCCATCATTTTTAGGGGCTGGCATTCTAGCCCGATCGTGACCTAAAGGTCAGCAATAAGCGTCAAGTGGTCAGCGGCAAGCGCCAGGCGGCGAGACCCAGGCAGAGCCAGCCCGCGAGGAAGGCCAGGCCGCCGAACGGGGTGACAATGCCAAGCTTGCTGATACCCGTCAGCGTGAGCACGTACAGGCTGCCGGAGAACAGCAGGATGCCGATGGCAAAGGATGCGCCGGCCCACGTGAGCAAACGGCCGGGAATCTGCGTGGCCAGCAGCGCCACGCCCAGCAGCGCCAGGGTGTGCACCAGTTGGTAAGTGACGCCGGTATGAAAAATCGTCAGATATTCAGGTGTCAGACGGTTTTTCAGGCCATGGGCGGCAAAGGCCCCGAGGCCGACACCGGTGAAGCCGAAAAAAGCGGCCAGCATCAGAAAGCCACGCAGCATGCAGAACTCCAGTCAGTTTCGATCCAAAGGGTCTGTATAATGGCCCGCTCAACGGGTTCGGCCAAGCCATCTCTATGCTGCGTATCTATTTCCGTCATTTCTCCAAGGCCGTGCTCTGGTTCATGGGTGGCAGCGTATTGCTGGTGCTGATCTTTCGCGTGGTGCCGCCACCGGGGACGACGCTGATGGTCGAGCGCAAGATCGAATCCTGGTTTGACGGCGAACCCATCGACCTGCAACGGACCTGGAAACCCTGGGACGAAATCTCCGATGACCTGAAAGTCGCGGTGATTGCCGGCGAAGACCAGAAATTCCCGGAGCACTGGGGCTTCGATATCGGCGCAATTCAGGCGGCGTTTGCCCATAACGAGCGCGGCGGTTCGATCCGTGGCGCCAGTACCCTCAGCCAGCAAGTCTCGAAAAACCTGTTCCTGTGGTCTGGCCGCAGCTGGCTGCGCAAAGGCCTGGAAGCCTGGTTCACCGGACTGATCGAAGTGTTCTGGCCCAAGCAACGGATTCTTGAGGTGTACCTCAACAGTGTCGAGTGGGATGACGGCGTGTTTGGCGCCGAAGCGGCGGCCCGGCATCATTTTGGCGTGAGCGCCAGGAACCTCAGCCGTCAGCAATCGAGCTTGTTGGCCGCTGTACTGCCCAACCCTCGCGTGTGGAGTGCGAGCCATCCGACCGCTTACGTGGCGCGACGCGCAGGCTGGATTCGGCGACAGATGAGCCAGTTAGGTGGCGACAGCTATCTGGTCGGGCTGAACGATTCGCGCCGGGCGCCTTGGGCCCAATAACTGATCCCAATTTTTCAGACCCTGAAAACCACTGTGGGAGCGGGCTTGCCCGCGATGACGGCCTGACATTCAACTTTTATATTGAATGTTCGGGCCTCATCGCGAGCAAGCTCGCTCCCACAGGATCAATGATCGGGGCGTTTTTTATTGCCTGCTCGCCAGTTACGCAGCGATCGACAACTTGAGCTTGTTCATCGCGCTTTTCTCAAGCTGACGAATACGCTCGGCCGACACGTTGTACTTCTGCGCCAGGTCGTGCAGCGTGGCTTTTTCTTCCGCCAGCCAGCGCTGGTAGAGGATGTCACGGCTGCGGTCGTCCAGCACTTCCAGCGCTTCGTGCAGGTTGTGGTTGGAGTTGTCGCTCCAGTCGGCATCTTCCAGTTGACGGGCCGGATCGTACCGGTGGTCTTCCAGATAGTTGGCCGGCGACTGGAACGCACTGTCGTCGTCCGCTTCGGCAGCCGGATCGAAGGCCATGTCATGGCCGGTCAGGCGGCTTTCCATCTCGCGTACTTCCCGAGGCTCTACACCCAGGCTTTCCGCTACGCGATGGACTTCTTCGTTGTTCAGCCAGGCCAGACGCTTCTTCTGGCTGCGCAGGTTGAAGAACAGCTTGCGCTGGGCCTTGGTGGTCGCGACTTTCACGATGCGCCAGTTGCGCAGGATGAACTCGTGGATTTCCGCCTTGATCCAGTGCACGGCAAAGGACACCAGGCGCACGCCCATTTCCGGGTTGAAGCGCTTCACGGCCTTCATCAGGCCGACGTTGCCTTCCTGGATCAGGTCAGCCTGAGCCAGACCGTAGCCGGAATAGCTACGGGCGATATGTACGACAAAACGCAGGTGGGCGAGCACCATCTGCCGAGCCGCCCCCAAATCCTGCTCATAATAGAGACTCTCGGCCAGTTCACGCTCCTGCTCCGGCGACAGCAATGGAATGCTGTTGACGGTGTGCACATAGGCCTCCAGGTTCGCACCCGGGACCAGAGCATATGCAGGTTGCAAAGAATTGGTCATACGAAAAAACCTCCGACTTACAAACTCGTGCAGTTCAGCACTGCGAAAATTGACCGGAAACCGAAAGACAAGTTCCCTAAAACCCATAAACGCTGAAAGGTCAATACGAGCAAAATGATACTACTTAGGCGCAAGCTCCCTCAGGTGGCGTGCGACTGCAATCCATGCACCGATATACCCCAACAGCACCGCGCCAAGCAAGAGAGACAGACCGTCGGCAACTGGCACTCCAGCCAGCGCGAAATCACTGCCGTACAAACCGGCCAGCCCCACCACCGCGTCGTTCAGCCAATCAAGGCCGAACGCCAGAACGCCCCAGGACAGAATCCCCGCACCGAAGCCATACAGCGCACCCATATACAGAAAGGGCCTGCGCACATAGCTGTCAGTGCCGCCGACCAGTTTAATCACTTCTATCTCTGTGCGGCGGTTTTCAATATGAAGACGAATGGTATTGCCTATCACCAAAAGTAATGCAGAAACCAGAAGCACGGTCAGACCGAAGACAAAACGGTCACCCAGCTTGAGGATGGCTGCCAGACGCTCGACCCAGACTAAATCAAGTTGCGCCTGTTGTACCTTCGGCAGCTCGGATAGTTTTTGTCTTAATGCTTCAAGAGCCGGCTTGTCGACTTCAGTCGGCGTCACCAGGACCACGCCCGGCAGCGGGTTCTCCGGCAACTCCTTGAGCGCCTCGCCCAGCCCGGACTGTTGCTGGAACTCTTCCAGCGCCTGATCCCGGCCAACGTATTCGGCCTCGGCGACGCCAGGCATGCCCTTGATCTGATCGCGCAGCGCTTCGCCTTCGGCCGGCTTGGCCTCAAGGTCCAGATACAGGGAAATCTGCGCCGCACGCTGCCAGGAACCACCCAGACGCTCGACGTTACTTAGCAAAAGTGACAGCCCCATGGGCAAACTCAGGGCCACCGCCATCACCATGCAGGTGAAGAAACTGCCGATAGGCTGCTTGCCCAGGCGGCGCAGGCTGTCCACCAGGCTGGCGCGATGACTTTCGATCCAGGCGCGGAACAACGTGGCAAAGTCCGGCCCGTCGTCATCGTCGTGTTTTTTCTTTTGCGGTTGCGGATCGGCGGCCTTCGGGGCCACACGCTCGGAAACCTTGGGGCTACGCGTTGCACTCATACCGCGGCCTCCCCGTCACCGATCAATCGACCGCGTTGCAAGGTCAGCATGCGATGGCGCATGCGGGCGATCAGGGCCAGGTCGTGACTGGCGATCAGCACGCTGGTACCCAGGCGATTGATGTCTTCGAACACACCCATGATCTCGGCGGCCAGGCGCGGGTCGAGGTTACCGGTCGGCTCATCCGCCAGCAGCAAGGCCGGACGGTGAACGATGGCGCGGGCGATGCCGACGCGCTGCTGCTGACCGGTGGACAGGTCACCCGGGTACAGATCGGTTTTATCCGACAGCGCCACGCGCTCCAGTGCCGAGTCCACGCGCTTGGCGATCTCGGCCTTGGACAGCCCCAGGATCTGCAAAGGCAACGCGACGTTATTGAACACCGTGCGATCGAACAGCAACTGGTGATTCTGGAACACCACGCCGATCTGCCGACGCAAGAAAGGAATCTGCGCGTTGCTGATGGTGCTCAGGTCTTGCCCGGCGAGCAGCAACTTGCCGCTGGTCGGGCGTTCCATCGCCAGCAACAGGCGCAACAGCGTGGATTTACCGGCGCCGGAATGGCCGGTGACAAACAAGAACTCGCCACGACGGACTCGAAAGCTCAGCTCATGCAAGCCGACGTGACCGTTCGGGTAGCGCTTACCGACCTGTTCGAAACGAATCATGAACGCTCCCGCTCGGCAAACAATGCCTGGACAAAGGGTTCTGCTTCAAAGGTACGCAAATCGTCGATGCCTTCGCCGACGCCAATGTAGCGGATCGGCAGGCCGAATTGCTTGGCCAGGGCGAAAATCACCCCGCCTTTGGCGGTGCCGTCGAGCTTGGTCAGCGCCAGGCCGGTCAGTTCGACGGTCTGGTTGAATTGCTTGGCCTGGTTGATGGCGTTCTGGCCGGTCCCGGCGTCAAGCACCAACAGCACTTCGTGAGGTGCGTCGGCGTCGAGCTTGCCGATCACCCGGCGAACCTTTTTCAGTTCTTCCATCAGGTTGTCTTTGGTGTGCAGACGGCCGGCGGTGTCGGCGATCAGCACATCGATGCCACGGGCCTTGGCGGCCTGCACGGCGTCGAAGATCACCGAGGCCGAGTCAGCGCCAGTGTGCTGCGCGATCACCGGGATTTTGTTGCGCTCACCCCATACCTGCAATTGCTCCACCGCCGCGGCACGGAAGGTGTCGCCGGCGGCGAGCATGACTTTCTTGCCCTCCAGCTGCAGTTTCTTCGCCAGCTTGCCGATGGTGGTGGTCTTGCCGGCACCGTTGACGCCGACGACCAGAATCACGAACGGCTTGTTTTGCGAGGCGATTTTCAGCGGCTGCTCGACAGGCTTGAGCATCGCTGCCAGCTCGGCTTGCAGGGATTTGTACAGGGCATCGGCATCGGCCAGCTCCTTGCGCGCAACCTTCTGCGTCAGGCGCTGAATGATCACCGAGGTGGCTTCGACACCCACGTCGGCGGTCAGCAAACGGGTTTCGAGGTCTTCGAGCAACTCGTCATCAATGACCTTTTTGCCCAGGAACAGGCTGGCCATGCCTTCGCCGATACTGGCGCTGGTCTTGGACAGGCCCTGCTTGAGGCGGGCGAAGAAACCGGCTTTGGTTTCTTCGGTGCGTACCGGCTCGACCGGGGCTTCGACGGGCGCCGCGATCGGCTCAGGAATCGGAGCGGGTGCCGGTGCTTGAGCAACCGGAGCAACCGGAGCAACCGGAGCAACCGGAGCAACCGGAGCAACGAATACCGGAACCTCTGGCTGGCTGACAACGGGCACAGGCTCGGCCACGACGACTGGCTCAACAATCGGTTCGACCACAGGCGCGTGAACCGGGGCTGGCGTAAACGCTGCCGGAGCCGGAATCGGTGGTGTCACGTGAGGAGCCAGGTCATTTTCGACCAATGCCACGGGTTCTTCGGCCACTGGCAGGGTCAACCACGGTTCGGCCGCCGGGGCCGGAGGCTGTTCGGTGACGATTTCGCTGACTGGTTGGGGAACGGCTTCAACCTTGGGTTGCAGCGACGGCTCGGCAATCGGCAGAACAACCGGCGCGGGCGTTTCTTCTATTACCGGGACCGGCGTCGGCGCTGGTTCAGGAATGGCTGGTGGCTGTTCGACGACGGGTTCCTGCGGCTTTTTGCGCAGCCATCCGAACAGGCTTTTCTTCTCGCCAGCCGCAGCTGGGGTCTTCTTGTCGTCGTTGGAACCAAACATGGAGGACGGCTATCTCACGGTAGCGACGCGCCAATGGCGCCCCGGCAAATAAATATTCGATGCAGAACAGACTGCGATTGACCCAGCTTGTTCACGCGCAACATTTTGTCGAGGTGCGAACGGCACCTCACGGAAACGTTTTTACGAAGGACTAAAGCAGCAAAATCGGCGAAAAAGCAGAGTTTAGTTGATAAATTCCAACCTTCTGCTGCAAACCCATACAACCTGATCAAACGCAAAGGCCTGATAGGCGTGGCCGCCAGTAAAACGGATCAGTATCCTAGCACCCTCTCGCCCGCTGACGCTAAGAACAAGCGGGCAGCCCCAAAGGTTTGAAAACGAATGAATGCTCTTGCCCGCCGCGCCGCAGGCCTGCTGCTCAGCACAGTTTGCCTGCCCCTTTCGGCTCTGGCTGCCGACCCGCAACCCACCCACGAATTCACCCTCGACAATGGCCTGAAGGTGGTCGTGCGTGAAGACCACCGTGCACCCGTGGTGGTTTCCCAGGTCTGGTACAAGGTCGGCTCCAGCTACGAGACACCGGGTAATACCGGCCTGTCCCACGCCCTGGAACACATGATGTTCAAAGGCAGCGAGAAAGTCGGCCCCGGCGAAGCCTCGCTGATCCTGCGCGACCTCGGCGCCGAAGAGAACGCATTCACCAGCGATGATTTCACCGCCTATTACCAGGTGCTGGCCCGGGATCGCCTGGGCGTGGCCTTCGAACTGGAAGCCGACCGCATGGCCAGCCTGCGCCTGCCGCCCGACGAGTTCGCCAAGGAAATCGAGGTCATCAAGGAAGAGCGTCGCCTGCGCACCGACGACAAGCCGATGGCCAAGGCCTACGAGCGTTTCAAGGCCATGGCTTATCCGGCAAGCGGCTATCACACGCCTACCATCGGCTGGATGGCCGACCTTGAGCGGATGAAAGTCGAAGAGCTGCGCCACTGGTACGAAACCTGGTACGTGCCCAACAACGCCACGCTGGTGGTGGTTGGCGATGTCACCCCGGACGAAGTCAAAACCCTGGCCCAACGCTATTTCGGCCCGATCGCCAAGCGTGAAGTGCCCGCCGCGAAAAAACCGCTGGAACTGGCCGAACCGGGCGAGCGCCAGATCACCCTGCACGTGCAGACCCAACTGCCTAGCCTGATGCTGGCCTTCAACGTGCCGAGCATCGCCACAGCCGAAGACAAGCGCCTGGTCAATGCCCTGCGCCTGATCTCGGCACTGCTCGACGGCGGCTACAGCGGACGCATCCCGACGCAACTGGAGCGCGGAGAAGAACTGGTGTCCGGTGGCTCGTCGAGTTACGACGCCTATACCCGTGGCGACAGTCTCTTCACCCTGTCGGCATCGCCAAACTCGCAGAAACACAAGACCATCGCCCAGGCGCAAGCCGGTTTGTGGAAGCTGCTCGACCAGCTGAAAACCACGGCGCCAACCGCTGAAGAGCTGGAGCGCGTACGCGCACAAGTCATCGCCGGCCTGGTCTTCGAGCGCGACTCGATCACCAGTCAGGCCACCGCCATCGGCCAACTGGAAACAGTCGGCCTGTCATGGAAACTGATGGACACCGAACTGGCCGATCTGGAAAGCGTCACGCCGGAAGATATCCAGAAAGCCGCCAAGCTGTATTTCACTCGCGAACGTCTCAGCGTCGCCCATGTACTGCCTCTGGAGACGACTCATGAGTGAGCGTAAACCCTCCCGCCTGGCCCTGATCGGCCTGATCGCCGTCACCGTTATCGGTTCCGCAGCGTTCTATTTGTCGCGCTCTGTCGAAACCAATGCCAGCGAAGCCCTCGACAAGGCCAAGGCCAGTCAGAAACTGCAGTCGCTGACCGAACTCAACGGCAAGGCACCGAACCACCGCAAGCTGGACGTGCAGACCTGGAACACCGCCGAAGGCACCAAGGTGCTGTTTGTCGAAGCCCATGAGCTGCCGATGTTCGACATGCGCCTGATCTTCGCTGCCGGTAGCAGCCAGGACGGCGATGCACCGGGCGTGGCGGTGTTGACCAACGCCATGCTCAACGAAGGCGTGGCCGGTAAAGACGTCGGTGCCATTGCCCGGGGCTTCGAAGGCCTGGGCGCCGATTTCGGCAACGGCGCGTTCAAGGACATGGCAATCGCTTCGCTGCGTAGCCTGAGTGCCAAGGACAAGCGCGAGCCGGCCCTGAAGCTGTTCGCCGAAGTCATCGGCAAGCCGACTTTCCCTGCCGATTCGCTGGCCCGCATCAAGAACCAGATGCTTGCCGGTTTCGAATACCAGAAACAGAACCCCGGCAAACTGGCGAGCCTGGAGCTGATGAACCGCTTGTACGGTGATCACCCGTATGCACACGCCAGCGACGGCACGGCGAAAACCGTACCGGCGATTACCCAGGCACAGCTGCGTGCTTTCCACGAGAAAGCCTACGCAGCCGGTAACGTGGTGATCGCACTGGTCGGCGACCTGTCCCGCACGGAAGCCGAAGCGATTGCCGCCCAGGTTTCCGGCGCCCTGCCCAAAGGCCCGGCCTTGCCGAAAATTGCGCAACCCGCTGAGCCCAAGGCCAGCGTCGGCCATATCGAGTTCCCGTCCAAGCAGACCAACCTGATGCTCGCGCAATTGGGCATCGATCGCGATGACCCGGACTACGCGGCATTGTCCATGGGTAACCAGATTCTCGGTGGCGGCGGCTTCGGCACCCGCTTGATGAGCGAAGTGCGCGAGAAGCGTGGCCTGACTTACGGCGTGTATTCGGGCTTTACGCCGATGCAGGCGCGTGGCCCGTTCATGATCAACCTGCAAACCCGCGCCGAGATGAGCGAGGGCACCCTGAAACTGGTGCAGGATGTGCTGGCCGACTACCTTAAAACCGGCCCGACCGAAAAAGAGCTCGACGACGCCAAGCGTGAACTGGCCGGCAGCTTCCCGCTGTCCACCGCCAGCAACGCCGATATCGTCGGCCAACTGGGCGCCATCGGCTTTTACAACTTGCCGTTGAGTCACCTGGAGGACTTCATGCAACAGTCCCAGTCCCTGACCGTCGAGCAGGTCAAAGCCGCCATGAACAAACACCTGAGCACGAACAAGATGGTCATCGTCAGCGCTGGCCCGACCGTGCCGCAAAAGCCGTTACCGGCCCCTACTGATAAACCTTCCGAGCAGCCGCTCGGGGTTCCGGAGCATTAATGGCTACTCATTCGAAAAAACCTGCCCGCAACGTCCACAACGGCGTGAACCAGCTGCGCATCATCGGCGGCGAATGGCGCAGCCGGAAGCTGAGCTTCCCCGACGCCCCGGGCCTGCGTCCGACGCCGGACCGCGTGCGTGAAACCCTGTTCAACTGGCTCGCGCCTTACGTGCCGGGCGCCAAGGTGCTCGACCCGTTCACCGGCAGCGGCGCGCTGTTCCTCGAAGCCCTGTCCCGTGGCGCGGCCATGGGCCAGGCGCTGGACGCCAGCAGCATCGCGGTGTCCAGCCTGAAGGAACACCTGGGCACATTGCGCTGCACCAACGGCCAGGTCCAGACCGCCGACGCCCTGCGCTACCTGGAAACCCAGACCGCAACGGCCTACGACCTGGTGTTCCTCGATCCACCGTTCAACCAGAACCTGCTGCCCGCCGTTTGCAAGTTGCTCGAAGAGCGCCAATGGCTGGCCGAAGACGCCTGGGTGTACACCGAAAGCGAGTCGGCGCCGTCGACCCTGGGCCTGCCGCAGAACTGGCGCCTGCACCGGGAGCAGAAATCCGGGCGCGTCTACTACTCGTTGTGGCAACGTATGGCAGAGATCGTCGGTTAACCGACCGACCTGAAAAAGGTGCGTACCCGCTACGCACCGCTGCATCGAGAATGATCGTGTCTCATCCGCCAGAACGCTTCACCCCCGCCTTCGGCCTCGGTAATCCGCACTTGCAAACCTTGTGGGGGCCGCTGTGGCGTAAAACCGTGCACATCGGTCGCGAACGCGAGCGTCTTTGGCTTGAAGACGGCGATTTTCTCGATCTCGACTGGCACGGCCCGCACAGCGCCGACGCACCGTTGGTGCTGGTATTGCACGGGCTCACCGGGTCCTCGAATTCGCCTTATGTCGCCGGCATGCAAAAAGCCCTGGGTGACCGAGGCTGGGCGAGCGTCGCACTGAACTGGCGCGGCTGTTCGGGCGAACCCAACCTGTTGCCGCGCAGCTACCATTCCGGCGCCAGCGAAGACCTGGCCGAAACCATCAGGCACTTGCGGGCCAAACGGCCTCTCGCGCCACTGTATGCGGTGGGTTACTCCCTGGGCGGTAATGTCCTGCTCAAGCATTTGGGCGAAACCGGCAGCGACAGCGGCGTGACAGGCGCCGTGGCGGTGTCGGTGCCGTTCCGCCTGGACCAGTGCGCCGACCGTATCGGGCAAGGCTTCTCCAAGGTTTACCAGGCGCATTTCATGCGCGAGATGGTCGCCTACATCAAGAACAAGCAGCGGCAATTCCAGCATGACGGACGCGAGGAGGGCCTGGCAGCCCTGGCGGCCCTCGGATCCCTGGAAAACATGCGCACGTTCTGGGACTTCGACGGACGCGTCACTGCACCCCTGCACGGTTTCGCCGATGCCGAGGATTACTATCGCCGTGCCTCCAGCCGCTATTTCCTTGGCAAAATTCGTACGCCGACCTTGATGATTCAGGCCGCCGACGACCCCTTCGTGTTTCCCCACAGCCTGCCGCAGGTCGATGAGTTGTCCGCTTGCACGCAATTCGAACTGCAAGCCAATGGCGGGCATGTCGGCTTCGTCGACGGTACGCTCAGGCAACCGGGTTACTACCTGGAACGACGCATCCCCGAGTGGCTGGCCGCCATAGGGCGCTCTTGAATCATGGACGCTGACCAAGGCGAATCAATCCACTTCTGGCAAACCCCGCCACTGGCCGGGGTCGAGTTATTGTCCGCCCGCTACATCGACCATCGTTTCGCCCCACATGTGCATGACGGCTATGTGATCGGCATGATCATGGCCGGCGCCCAGCGTTATCGCTATCGCGGCGCCGAACACCTGGCGGGCAGCGGCACGCTGGTGCTGATCAACCCTGATGAACTGCACACCGGTCACAAAGGCACCGAGGATGGCTGGCTTTACCGGGCGTTCTATCCGGACAGCGGGCAGATGACCTCGCTGCTGGCCGAACTCGAACTGCCAACCCACCACTTGCCGGCCTTCGGTGCCACGCTGTATCGCGACCAGGATCTGGTGAACGGCTTCTGCCAACTTCACCGCTTGCTGGAAAGCCCCGCCAGCGCATTGCAGCAACAAACGGTCTGGCGTGAACTGGTGCTGTCGCTGTTGCAGCGTCATGCGGCGGTGCCTGATGCCGGCAAACCCGGCAAGGAACACCGTGCCGTGAGCCTGGCCAAGGAATTGCTGCACTCGCAATTGGCAGCTCCGCCTTCACTGGAAGCGCTGGCGACGGCGGTCAATCTCTCGCCATTCCATTTCGCCCGGGTGTTCCGCCGGGCCACCGGTATGCCGCCGCACACCTGGCTGATGCAACAGCGCATCGCCCGGGCGCGGGTGTTGCTGCAAAGTGGTTGTCTGCCGCTGGAAGTCGCGATGCAACTGGGGTTTGCCGACCAGAGCCATCTGAGCCGGCAGTTCAAGCAGGTGTATGGGGTTGGACCGGGGGCGTATCGCACAGCCCGGCAGTTACCCGGATCCTGATAGCGACGAAACACCAATGTGGGAGCGGGCTTGCTCGCGAAAGCGGTGGTTCAGTCAACATCTACTTTGACTGTCACACCGCTTTCGCGAGCAAGCCCGCTCCCACAGGGTTATGTGGTGTTTATTCGCCGGTGGCAATGCCCCGCGCAGGCTCGTTGATCCACTCGCTCCACGACCCGGCATACAACGAACCCAACGGATAACCGGCCAGACACAACGCAAACAGGTTGTGGCACGCCGTCACGCCGGAACCGCAGTACGCCACCAGATCATTTGGCGAACGATCGCCCAGTTTCGCGGCAAAACGCTGCTTGAGCTGATCGGCCGGCAGGAAGCGCCCGTCGCTGCCCAGGTTCTCGGTAAACGCAGCACACTGGGCGCCGGGGATGTGCCCGGCAATCGGATCGATCGGTTCCACCTCACCCTTGAAGCGCGGCAGTGCGCGGGCATCGAGCAGGGTCAGTTCCGGCCGTGCAAGGCGCTTTTGCAACTGCTCGGCACTGATCAGCAACGCCGTATCAGGACTGCCGGTGAAGGAGCCACAGGGAATCGCCGGCGCATCCAGGCTCAGCGGCAAACCGGCCGCGTGCCAGGCCTTCAGACCGCCATCAAGGATGAACACACCGTCGCGCTTGCCCAACCATGCCAGCAACCACCAGGCCCGCGCCGCATAGGCCCCCGGACCGTCGTCATACAGAACCACTTCGCTATCGGCATTGATGCCAAAGGCTTGCAGGCGCTCGATCAGTTGCGCCGGCTCGGGTAACGGATGACGCCCGGTCACGCCCTTGACCACGGCGCCACTCAGGTCACGCTCGAGGTCGGCATAGCTCGAACCGGCGATGTGCCCTTCGGCATAGCTGCGCTGACCGTAATCCGGGTCTTCGAGGGCAAAACGACAATCCAGAATCACCAACCCCGGCTGGTCCTTTTTCAGATCCAGGGCTTGCGGGCTGATCAGTTGCGCAATGGGCATAGCGGGCTCCTGTGATTAACTCGGCCTTGATCCTACTGTACTTCTTCCAGTGCCTGGGCGAGGGGCACGTAAAACTCTTCGAACAAGGCACTGACCGCATCCCGGGCCTCATCCGTGACGAACCCGGCCTCCAGCACCAGCACCTGATACACCCCGCGTTTAATGGCCTGCTCGCTCAAGTGGCTGGAGTTCTCCCGCGTGGTACACAGGAAGCGCACCCAGGACGTGAGGATGATCCAGGCATTGAGCGTCAGGGACTCGATCTGCACCTTGTCCATCTTCAGGATGCCGGCGGCGACGAAACCTTCGTAGATCGCCCCCCCCTGTATCAGGCAGCGCTGGGAGAAACGTCGATAGCGGTCGGCCAGGTCTGGATCACTGTCGAGCAAATGTTCGAGATCGCGATGCAGAAACCGGTAGCGCCACATCGCCGACAGCAGCTCCTTGAGGTAGAAGCGTTTGTCTTCCACCGTGGCGGCACGGCCCTGGGGCGGGCGCAGGAAGCTGTCCACCAGGCTTTCGTACTCGCTGAACAGCACGGCGATGATCGCCTGCTTGTTCGGGAAGTGGTAGTACAGGTTGCCCGGGGAAATTTCCATATGGGCAGCGATGTGGTTGGTGCTGATGCTGCGCTCGCCCTGCTGGTTGAACAGCTCCAGGCTGTTCTGCACGATGCGCTCGCTGGTTTTGATCCGTGGGGCCATGGCTTGAGCTTTAATTCAGAGTGCGTTGACGGGCATCTTAGATCTATCCGCGAGCGGATAAAACAAAGCTGTTCCAGGATGTCATTTGACTTTTTAGAGCATAGACTCTAGAAAGTGCTTCATTACAATAAATCCGGAGCCGACCATGACTGCTGAAATTTCCTACCTGCAGAACCTACAGCAGCCGCTGGAAGAGCTTCAGGCCCTGTTCGACGCCCAGCGTGCCGCGTACGCCGCCAACCCGATGCCACCGGCCGCGCAGCGCCAGCAATGGCTCAAGGCGCTAAAGGATTTGTTGAACAATGAACGCCAGGCCCTGATCGATGCGATCAGCCAGGACTTCAGCCATCGCAGCGCCGATGAAACCCTGCTCGCGGAACTGATGCCCAGCCTGCACGGCATCCATTACGCCAGCAAACACCTCAAGGGCTGGATGCGAGCCTCGCGACGCAAGGTGGGCGCCGCTTTCCAGCCGGCTTCGGCCAAAGTGGTTTACCAACCGCTGGGCGTGGTCGGGGTCATCGTGCCGTGGAACTACCCGCTGTATCTGGCCATCGGTCCGTTGGTCGGCGCGCTGTCGGCGGGCAATCGGGTGATGCTCAAGCTCAGTGAGTCGACCCCCGCGACCGGCCTGCTGATGAAGCAACTGCTGGCGCGAATCTTCCCCGAAGACCTGGTTTGCGTGGTCCTGGGCGAGGCTGATATGGGCGTGGCGTTTTCACGCCTGCCGTTCGATCACCTGCTGTTCACTGGCGCCACCAGCATCGGCAAACACGTCATGCGCGCCGCCGCGGAAAACCTGACCCCGGTGACCCTGGAACTGGGCGGCAAATCCCCGGCCATCGTTTCCCGGGATGTGCCGCTCAAGGACGCCGCCGAGCGCATCGCCTTCGGCAAGACCCTGAATGCCGGCCAGACCTGCGTGGCCCCGGACTATGTGCTGGTGCCGGAGAATCGCGTCGGAGCTTTCGTCGAAGCCTATCGCACAGCCGTCCGTGGGTTTTATCCGACGCTGGCCGACAACCCGGACTACACCGCGATCATCAATGAGCGACAACTGGCGCGTCTCAACGGTTACGTCAGTGACGCCACCAGCAAGGGTGCGTTGCTGATGCCGCTGTTCGACCAGGGCCAGGGCCGCCGCATGAGCCATAGCCTGCTGCTCAATGTCACGGACGAGATGACGGTGATGCAGGACGAAATCTTCGGGCCGCTGCTGCCGATCGTGCCGTACAAGGATCTGGAGCAGGCATTTGCCTACATCAACCAGCGCCCTCGCCCACTGGCGCTGTATTACTTCGGCTACGACAAGCGCGAACAACAGCGCGTGCTGCACGAAACCCATTCCGGCGGCGTGTGCCTGAACGACACCCTGCTGCACGTCGCCCAGGACGACATGCCGTTTGGTGGCATTGGTGCCTCGGGCATGGGCCACTATCACGGACATGAAGGGTTCCTGACCTTCAGCAAAGCCAAGGGCGTGTTGATCAAACAACGGTTCAACGCCGCGAAGTTGATCTATCCGCCGTACGGCAAGTCGATTCAGAAGCTGATCCAGAAGCTGTTCATCCGCTAACGATAATCACCGTCGGGTAATAACAATAATGACCCCCAGCCTGTCCGATACACCCGCGCTGTCACGGCGCGGGTTGCTTAAATTCAGCCTCGGCGCCACAGCTTTCCTCGCCACCGCCGGACTCGGAGCCAGCCTCAGCGGCTGTTCGTCGAGCGTCCCGGCCAATGGCTTCGTCACGTTACGCAGCGGCGACCTGCTGTTTTTGCGGGCGTTGATCCCGGTCATGCTCGAAGGTGCCGTGACCGCAGAACGGATGCCCGAGGCTGTCGATGGCACGCTGAAAAGCCTGGATTACAGCCTGGCCCACCTGTCGCCGGAAATGCTCAAGCTGACTCAACAACTGTTCGATGTGCTGGGAATGGCCGTGACCCGCGGACCGCTGACCGGGATCTGGGGCAGTTGGGAAAACGCCAGTGCCAACGACATCCGAGCTTTTCTCGATCGCTGGGAAAACAGCTCGTTGAGCCTGTTGCGCATGGGCCACAGCTCCTTGCTGCAACTGGTGATGATGGCCTGGTACGGCCGCAAGGAATCGTGGGCGCATTGCGGGTATCCCGGGCCGCCAACCGTCTGATACCGAGTCGCCTCCATCGCGAGCAAGCTCGCTCCTACAGGAGACCGAGTAACCCCTTGTGGGAGCGGGCTTGCTCGCGAAGGCGTCAGCCGCCCCACCACTGCATCCAAACCATAACGACAAGAGAACTCCAAGATGCCCGTACCCGATCCGTTCCGCGAAGGCATGGCCCGAGGCTGGAAAACCTACAACGGCTCGCAACTGACTCAGGACCTTACACTCGAAGCGGACGTGGCGATCATCGGCAGCGGTGCCGGCGGCGGCACCACCGCCGAAATCCTCAGCGCAGCCGGCTACAAGGTACTGCTGATCGAGGAAGGCCCCCTCAAGACCAGCAGCGACTTCAAGCTGCTCGAAGACGAGGCCTACGCCAACCTTTATCAGGAAGGCATTGGCCGCATGAGCAAGGACGGCGCGATCACCATCCTCCAGGGCCGGGCGGTGGGCGGTACCACGCTGATCAACTGGACCTCCAGTTTCCGCACCCCGGAGCCGACCCTGGAACACTGGGCCAAAGAGCACAACGTCAAGGGCCACAGCCCGGCGGAAATGGCGCCGTGGTTCGAGAAAATGGAGCAACGCCTGGGCGTCGCGCCGTGGATGGTGCCGCCCAACGCCAACAACGATGTGATCCGCAAGGGCTGCGAAGCACTGAATTACTCATGGCACGTCATCCCGCGCAACGTTCGCGGCTGCTGGAACCTCGGATACTGCGGCATGGGCTGCCCGACCAACGCCAAGCAATCGATGATGGTCACCACCATTCCGGCGACACTGGAAAAAGGCGGCGAGCTGCTTTACCTGGCCCGCGCCGAAAAACTCACGATCAGTGGCGACAAGGTCACCGGCCTGCAATGTTCGGCGATGGATGAACGCTGCGTCGCACCGACCGGACGCACCATCACGGTCAAGGCGCGGCATTTCGTGCTGGCCGGTGGCGGCATCAACAGCCCGGCCTTGCTGATGCGTTCCGGGGCACCCGACCCGCACAAGCGCCTGGGCAAACGCACATTCCTGCACCCGGTAAACATGTCCGCCGCGTTGTTCGACGAAGTGGTCAACCCCTTCTACGGCGCGCCGCAGTCGATCTATTCCGACCATTTCCAATGGCAGGACGGCACCACGGGCAAAATGTCCTACAAACTGGAAGTCCCGCCTCTGCACCCGGCGCTGGCCACAACATTGCTCGGTGGTTTCGGTCAGGAAAACTCGCAACACATGGCCAATCTGGCCCATACCCACGCCATGCTGGCGTTGCTGCGGGACGGTTTTCACCCGGACAGCCCCGGTGGCAGCGTCGAATTGCGCAGCGATGACACGCCGGTGCTGGACTATCAGCTATCACCCTACGCCTGGGATGGATTGCGCCGGGCGTTCCATACCATGGCCGAGATACAGTTTGCCGGTGGCGCCAAGGCCGTGATGCCGATGCACTCCGACGCCCGCTACGTGAAGACCCTCGCCGAAGCGCGCACGCTGATCGACGGCCTGAGCCTGGAGTTGTATCGCACACGCCTGGGCAGCGCCCATGTGATGGGCGGTTGCGCCATGGGTGAAGACCCGACAATCGCAGTGACCGACAGCCTCGGCCAGCATCATCAACTGGGCAATCTGTCGATCCACGACGGCTCGCTGTTCCCCACCAGCATTGGCGCCAATCCGCAGCTGTCGGTCTACGGACTGACGGCGCAACTGGCGACATCCCTGGCGATGCGTTTAAAAAATCCATGAAAATGACGATAATTCCCATCGCCTATAGTGCTTTCTTACCCAACAGGCGACTTGGCCGACCGGGAAGGCTGCGATACCATCCGACTCCCCAACGGATTCCCGCCAGGACGACGCGATGAACCGAGTGTTGTACCCAGGTACCTTCGACCCTATTACCAAGGGCCATGGCGATCTGGTCGAACGCGCCTCGCGCCTGTTCGATCACGTGATCATCGCCGTCGCCGCGAGCCCGAAGAAAAACCCGCTGTTTCCTCTGGAACAACGGGTAGAACTGGCGCGCGAGGTGACTAAACATCTGCCGAACGTTGAAGTCGTCGGCTTCTCGACGCTGCTGGCGCACTTTGCCAAAGAGAAGAATGCCAACGTGTTCCTGCGTGGTTTGCGCGCGGTGTCGGACTTCGAATACGAATTCCAGCTGGCCAACATGAACCGCCAGTTGGCGCCGGACGTGGAAAGCCTGTTCCTGACCCCGTCCGAGCGTTATTCGTTCATTTCCTCGACGCTGGTCCGTGAAATTGCTGCCCTGGGCGGCGATATCACCAAGTTCGTGCACCCTGTGGTGGCGGACGCCCTGACCGAACGCTTCAAGAAGTAAACTGTAGGAGCGAGCCTGCTCGCGATGGACGTCAACGATAACGCGGGAAACCTGACACCCCGCGGCGTTCTCAGGTTTTTCGCGAGCAAGCTCGCTCCCACAGCGCCAATGCGGCACAATTAGACGCATTGGTTTATTGCGCCCGGGCCTGCCGCCCCGGCTGGAGTTAGCATGTCCCTGATCATCACCGACGATTGCATCAACTGCGACGTCTGCGAACCCGAGTGCCCGAACGCCGCCATTTCCCAAGGCGAAGAGATCTACGTGATCGACCCGAACCTGTGCACCCAGTGTGTCGGCCACTACGACGAACCGCAGTGCCAGCAAGTCTGCCCGGTGGATTGCATTCCACTGGACGAAGCTCATCCGGAGACTGAAGAACAGTTGATGGAGAAGTACCGGAAAATTACCGGCAAGGCTTAAGTCATTCGGCGACTTTCAGGCCGCCTTCGCGAGCAAGCCCGCTCCCACATCTGGAATGCGTTCCCCCTGTGGGAGCGAGCTTGCTCGCGATGACGTCATCAGCCTCACTGAAAATCTGACTGACTGTCAGCTCTGGCAGCGCGGGCAAAAAACGCTGGCACGCTGCCCGAGTTTCACTTCCCGCAGGCCCGTGCCACAGACCTTGCAGTGCTCACCACCACGGCCGTACACGAACAGTTCCTGCTGGAAATAACCAGGCTGACCGTCGCCACCGATAAAGTCCCGCAGCGTGGTACCGCCGCGCTCGATAGCGGCCGCCAGGATGCGCTTGATCTCGATGGCCAGCTTCAAGTAACGCGCACGGGAAATGCTCTTGGCTTCGCGGCGCGGGTCGATCCCGGCAGCGAACAACGCTTCGGTCGCGTAGATATTGCCGACGCCCACCACTACCGCGTTATCCATGATGAACGGCTTGACCGCCATCGAACGTCCACGGGACAGCTGGAACAGGCGCTCGCCGTCGAACAGGTCGGTCAGTGGTTCCGGCCCCAGGCGGATCAGCAATTCGTGATTGAGCGGGTCGAGGCTCCAGAGCATTGCGCCGAAACGCCGTGGGTCGGTGTAACGCAGGGCCAGGCCCGACTCCAGTTCGATGTCCACATGCTCATGCTTGGCCGCCGGCAGCCCGGCCTCCACCAGACGCAAATTGCCTGACATGCCCAGATGGCTGATCAAGGTGCCGACTTCGGCATTGATCAGCAGGTACTTGGCGCGACGCTCCACCAGTACGATGCGCTGCCCGGACAACCGCACATCAAGGTCCTCGGGAATTGGCCAGCGCAAGCGGCGTTCACGCACGATCACCCGGCTGACCCGCTGGCCTTCCAGGAACGGCGCGATACCGCGACGGGTGGTTTCGACTTCTGGCAATTCAGGCATGGTGCTCTCGGATCAGGCGCATGGCCTGGAAGGTTCCGACACTCAGCGATGAGTGCCGAGGTCGCGGATCGTCTGTTTGAGGGTCTCGAAGTCGTAGTCCGAGAGGCCGACATAATCGAGCACCAGCGGTGCGATGCTGCTCCACTCGTGATCTTCGGCCTGATTGCCCAGCACCCGGTACGACGCGCAAATATGCTCGGCCATCTTCAGGATCGCCAGCAGGTTCTTCAACGAACTGTTGCGCGAAGATTCATCGCTGAATATCGCCAGGGCATTGTGGTGATTGGCGATCGCAGCACTCACATGCTCCGGCAGACGCCAGGACTTGGCCGTGTAATACCCGACCACCGAGTGATTGGTATTGAACACCTGATTCTCCGTGTCCACCACCCGGCATTCGGCGCTGGCGTTGGCATAGGCCTGCTCCAGAACGCCCATGTAGTCGGGGAAACGCTGTAGCATCAAGGGCACGCCGCAGTCGTGGAACAGGCCCAGGGCATACGCTTCATCGCCATTTTCAATACCGATGCGCTTGGCCAGGGTCAGACAGGTCATGGCCACGTCCTGAGCGGTGTCCCAGAAACGGTTCAGGGTGACGATGGTGTCGTCATTCATCTCGCCCTTGATCGACTGCGCATTGATCAGGTTGATGATCGAGCGGCTGCCCAGCAGATTCACCGCGCGCTGGATCGAAGCAATCTTGTTGCTCAGCCCGTAATACGGCGAATTGACGATCTTCAGCAGGGAACCGGAAAGTCCCGGATCCTGGGATATCAGCTTGGCGATGACTTCCAGATCCGGGTCGGGCATGTACTGCTCCATCTGCAAATCCACCATGATTTGCGGCTGGGCCGGTACGCTGATGCCCTGCAGGGCTTGTTGGATCTGTTCGGAAGTCAGCTCTTGGGACATGTGTGCACACTCTGGGTCAGACGTCGATTCTAACCTTTATGAAGTTGGATCCGACATACCAAATCGCAAGACAACCCTCGCCACATGTCCACTTGCAGGCCAATCCGGGGCCTCAACACGCTATACTCCCGCTCTTTTTTCCGGAGCGACGACATGTCCCTGCCTAGCCTGCGCCTCAAAGCCAACGCCGACCGTCGTCTGCGCAACGGTCACTTGTGGGTCTACAGCAACGAAATCGATGTAGCCGCTACGCCTTTGCACGGTTTCAAGGCCGGCGACCAGGCAATCCTCGAAGCCGCCGGCGGCAAGCCGCTGGGCATCGTCGCCATGAGCCCGAACAACCTGATCTGCGCCCGTTTGCTGTCGCGCGACATCAAGCTGCCGCTGGACAAATCGCTGCTGGTGCACCGCCTGAACGTGGCCCTGTCCCTGCGCGAGCGCCTGTTCGACAAGCCGTTCTATCGCCTGGTCTACGGCGATTCCGACCTGCTGCCAGGCCTGGTGGTTGACCGTTTCGGCGACATCCTGGTGGTGCAGATCGCATCGGCGACCATGGAAGCCCATAAAGACGACGTGATCGCGGCGCTGACCCAAGTGCTCAAGCCAAGCGGCATTCTGTTCAAGAACGACTCCGCTGCCCGTGACGCCGAAGGCCTCAACCGCTACGTCGAAACCGTGTTCGGCCTGGTGCCGGAGTGGGTTGCCCTCGAAGAGAACGGCGTGAAGTTCGAAGCCCCGGTCATCCAGGGTCAGAAAACCGGCTGGTTCTACGACCACCGCATGAACCGCGCACGCCTGGCGCCTTATGCCAAGGGCAAGCGCGTACTGGACCTCTACAGCTACATCGGCGGTTGGGGCGTACAGGCTGCCGCATTCGGCGCCAGTGAAGTGTTCTGCGTCGATGCGTCGGCCTTCGCCCTCGACGGCGTCGAGCGCAACGCCGCGCTGAACGGCTTCGCCGAAAAGATGACCTGCATCGAAGGCGACGTGTTCGAAGCCCTCAAAGAGCTGAAAGCCAGCGAAGAACGCTTCGACGTGATCGTGGCCGACCCGCCGGCGTTCATCAAACGCAAGAAAGACATGAAAAACGGCGAAGGCGCCTACCGCCGCCTGAACGAGCAAGCCATGCGCCTGCTCACCAAGGACGGCATCCTGGTCAGCGCATCGTGCTCGATGCACCTGCCGGAAGACGACCTGCAGAACATCCTGCTGACCAGCGCCCGCCACCTGGACCGCAACATCCAGATGCTAGAGCGCGGCGGCCAGGGCCCGGATCATCCGGTGCATCCGGCCATCCCGGAAACCCGCTATATCAAGAGCATTACTTGCCGGTTGCTGCCAAACAGCTAACAACACAGACCACTGTAGGAGCGAGCTTGCTCGCGATGGTCGTCAACGATAACGCGGGGAACCTGATGCCCCGCGGCGTTCTCGGGTTCATCGCGAGCAAGCTCGATCCTACGGGGTTATTTCCTTCGGGATAATCCCGCATCAAAACGGGAAACTCCCTACAGCGCTTTTGATTGTATTCCCTGCGTCCCAGACTAGTATCGGTTTCTGGTTTCAAGCATGACCGCTTGATCACTCCGGAAAACAAAAACAATGTCTGAGTCCTCTTACCCAGCTCTAAGTGGCGACCTGAAACGCCAACGGGCCTCCCGCTTTATCCTCATTACCAATATTTCGTTAATCAGTTTTTTCCCGCTGAATATCCTCCTGCCTTCTTTTCCTGCCTTGGCCGAGGAATTCAACACTTCAACCGCAGAAATCGCCCTGTCCACCAGCCTGTTCACGCTGGTTTTTGCGATTTCTCAATTAATAACCGGCCCGCTCTCAGATAAGTGGGGGCGTAAGAAAGTTCTTCTTGGTTGCATCGTTGTTTCTACGCTTGGCTCGATAGGGTGCGTGCTGGCTACGGACTATCCGGGCTTCCTGCTATTTCGCGCCATCCAGGCAATCGGATGTGGTTTCTTTGTGCTGGGTCATGCACTGGTGGAAGACTTGTTCGAAGAACAGGATCGGGCCCGAGTGCGAATTTACTACATGACACTGAGCGGCTCCTTTGTTGCACTGTCGCCGCTATTGGGATCATGGTTGCAAACCACGTTCGATTGGCAGGGAAGCTTTTATGGTTTTGCGCTCATGGCGCTCGGCATGTTCATCCATGCCCAAGCAATACTGCCCTCCAAAGCAGTCAGCCATCAAAAAACACCTGTTTCCGTTCTACGCACGCTGAAATCCATTGTTGGAAATCGAGACTTCATTCGCTACTGGTGGATTGCCGCGTTAGTGTTTGCTTGTTATTTTGCATTGATCAGCGTGACGCCGTTGATTTTCATGGATGAGTTCAAGTTATCCGAGTACCAGTACGCGCTGGTGCTTATGGTGTATGGGTTGGCCTATTTCCTTGGCGGGATAGTTGCCAGCGCCGTACAGAAACATATCTCCCTCACGCTGCAAATCAACATCGGGCTTGGATTGCTGGGTGTCGCTGGTGTGTTATTAGCATTGATCGTCAATTATGAAGCGATGACAACTATCACCCTGCTCATACCGATGCTGATCAGTGCTCTGGCAGTCACCCTGGTGCGACCTGCCGCTATTTCCGCAGCGATGTTGCTGTTCTCAAGCAGCGCCGGAACGGCAGCCTCTGCGGGCAATAGCATTATGTTCATCACCGCCGCGCTCAGCAGTGCTGCGCTCGCACAAACCGGGGACAATTTGCTGATGACCATCGCGGTTAGCTTCATCGCCTTCAGCCTTTTGGGGTTGCTGACGAATGCCAGGATAGGGCACTGACTGCAGGAGCAGCCTGTCGACGCTTGGTTGCTCGTGATGGTCGTCAACGATAACGCGGGATACCTGGCACCCCGTGGTGTTCTCGGGTTCATCGCGAGCGAGCTCGCTCCTACAGGGTGCACGACACATCCAAATCCACTGTCGAAGCGACAACCTCCCACCCCACGCCTACCGTTTCCCTTCTAACCACAGAAGAGGACAACGGAATGTCCAACACCCCGAAAGCCCATCGCTTACGCACAGGCCGCCGCTCGGAATCCGGTCGCATCTATCTCCTGACAGCAGTCACCCATGAACGGCAACCGATCTTCAATGATTTGTACGTTGGACGCTTGGTAGTGAGCGAATTCAGAAGAGCTCATGAAGCCGGCAATGCCACCTCAATAGCCTGGGTTGTCATGCCGGATCACTTTCATTGGCTGGTTGAATTGCACAACGGTGATTTGCCGAAACTGATGCAAGCGGCCAAATCAAGAAGTGCTCGCGCCATCAACCAGCAAAGAGGTCGCCACGAAACGCTATGGCAAAAGGGTTACTTCGACCGGGCCCTGCGTCGCGAGGAAGACCTGAAATCAGCCGCCCGATACATCATCGCCAACCCTTTGCGGACCGGGCTCGTGACTCGGGTTGGAGACTACCCGCTGTGGGATGCCATGTGGCTCTGATGCACAACGCTAATCCCTGTAGGAGCGAGCTCGCTCGCGATGGTGGTCAACGATGACGCGGGAAGCCTGGCACCCCGCAGCGTTCTCGGGTTCGTCGCGAGCAAGCTCGCTCCTACAAGGGTGGTCGCCGAACGTCTTGTGAATGCTTGCAGCCATTCCCTCCAGCCGCCAGCCGTGTAGAATCGCGAACATTCATCGCCAGTCATCCCCGGCGGGTTTATGAGCTCAAGCTGAAGCGCGCGGCGATCCCGCAAAGTTATCGGCAACTTCCGGACACGCGGCCATTTCTGAGTGTTCCAGACGTCAATAGAAGCTCACTTCCCTTTTGATACCTGATTAGCCGCCCGGAGTGCTTCATGCCTGATTACCGCTCGAAAACATCCACCCACGGCCGCAACATGGCCGGCGCCCGCGCACTGTGGCGCGCCACGGGGATGAAAGATGACGACTTCAAGAAGCCGATCATCGCCATTGCCAACTCCTTCACCCAGTTCGTACCGGGCCACGTCCACCTCAAGGACCTGGGCCAACTGGTCGCCCGCGAGATCGAACGCGCTGGCGGTGTGGCAAAAGAATTCAACACCATCGCCGTGGACGACGGCATCGCCATGGGCCACGACGGCATGCTGTATTCGCTGCCGAGCCGCGAGATCATCGCCGACTCCGTCGAGTACATGGTCAACGCCCACTGCGCCGACGCCATCGTGTGCATCTCCAACTGCGACAAGATCACCCCTGGCATGCTGATGGCGTCCCTGCGCCTGAACATCCCGGTGATCTTCGTCTCCGGCGGCCCGATGGAAGCCGGCAAGACCAAACTCGCCTCCCACGGCCTCGACCTGGTCGACGCCATGGTGATCGCCGCCGACTCCAGCGCTTCTGACGAGAAAGTCGCCGAGTACGAGCGTAGCGCCTGCCCGACCTGCGGTTCGTGCTCCGGCATGTTCACCGCCAACTCGATGAACTGCCTGGTCGAAGCGCTGGGTCTGGCATTGCCGGGCAACGGTTCGACCCTGGCCACCCACAGCGACCGTGAGCAGCTGTTCCTGCAGGCCGGCCGCACCATCGTCGAGCTGTGCAAGCGTTACTACGGCGAGAACGACCAGTCGGTACTGCCGCGCAACATCGCCAACTTCCAGGCGTTCGAAAACGCCATGACCCTGGACATCGCCATGGGCGGTTCCACCAACACCATCCTGCACCTGCTGGCCGCCGCCCAGGAAGCCGAGATCGATTTCGACCTGCGCGACATCGACCGTCTTTCTCGCAACGTGCCGCAACTGTGCAAGGTCGCACCGAACATCCAGAAGTACCACATGGAAGACGTGCACCGTGCCGGCGGGATCTTCAGCATCCTCGGTTCGCTGGCCCGTGGTGGCTTGCTGCACACCCAGCTACCGACCGTGCACAGCCGCAGCATGGAAGAAGCCATCGCCAAGTGGGACATCACCCAGACCAACGACGAAGCCGTGCATCACTTCTTCAAGGCCGGTCCTGCGGGCATCCCGACGCAAACCGCGTTCAGCCAGTCGACCCGTTGGGAAACCCTGGACGACGACCGTGAAAACGGCTGCATCCGCAGTGTCGAGCACGCTTACTCGCAAGAAGGCGGCCTGGCCGTGCTCTACGGCAACATCGCGCTGGATGGCTGCGTGGTGAAAACCGCTGGCGTCGACGAATCGATCCATGTGTTCGAAGGCAACGCGAAGATCTTCGAAAGCCAGGACAGCGCCGTGCGCGGCATCCTCGCGGACGAAGTGAAAGAAGGCGACATCGTCATCATTCGCTACGAAGGCCCGAAAGGCGGCCCGGGCATGCAGGAAATGCTCTACCCGACTTCGTACCTGAAATCCAAAGGCCTGGGCAAAGCCTGCGCCCTGCTCACCGACGGCCGTTTCTCCGGCGGTACTTCCGGTCTGTCCATCGGTCACGCTTCGCCTGAAGCGGCTGCCGGCGGCGCAATCGGCCTGGTGCAGGACGGCGACAAAGTGCTGATCGACATTCCGAACCGCTCGATCAACCTGTTGGTCAGCGACGAAGAACTGGCCGCACGCCGAGTGGAGCAGGACAAGAAAGGCTGGAAACCGGTGGAAGTGCGTCCACGTAAAGTGACCACCGCGCTGAAAGCCTACGCCCTGCTGGCCACCAGCGCCGACAAGGGTGCTGTGCGTAACAAGGCGATGCTTGACGGGCTGTAAGGCTTAATCGTCGGACAAAAAATGCCCCGCCAAGTGCGGGGCATTTTTGTTTCTGCCGGTCACCTTTCACCTGTAGGAGCGAGCCTGCTCGCGATGGACTGGAGAACGCCGCTGGGTGTCAGGTTTCCAACGTTATCGTTAACGACCATCGCGAGCAGGCTCGCTCCTACAAGGGCAGAACTATTCCTGTGGATCGAGATTATCGAGAGCCTGGTTCACCGCCAGCTCGCCCAGCATGATGACCTGCGCAATCCCCAGCATCGTGCTGCGTTGAGAGCCTTCCAGCAGGCCGGCAAAATCGTTGGCCATGACATTGGCCGAGGCGAGTGATTCGCAGGCGTGGGCCAACAGGGTTTCGGTGTCGAGGCCGGGCGCGATCAGGAATGTTCGGCTGGGTTTGCGCGGGGTGGCGTTGATGTGGGCGGAGAGGTTGTTTGATTCGGGAGGATCGGGGGTAATTTTCAGCATTGATAAAACTCCTTACACCATAAGACAAGGAGCCATCACCCTCGCTACCAAACGAAGGTGGCGGCCATGCGCAGGTTGGTAGACCGGGGTGTAAGGAAACCGGCGCGCCCGAAAGCGCCCTGTGCATGACCACCATAAAAAGCAGAGACGCAAGAACGTCTGCAAATCATGATGCTTTGCACCCTACACAGCCGGGCTACCAAACCCGATCACTGATGTTCAGCGACAGGTAGACGGTAGAGTCCAGGAGCAAGGCGCACAAGCCGGCGGATTCTGGCGTAGTCGTAGTCCCTTACGCAAGAATGCGTAGGTTGCGACTGTCAGGAGATGGCGATCAAACAGAGGCTTTCATTGCACCGACTGGCCTCATCGCGAGCAAGCTCGCTCCCACAATGGATCTGCGTTGAACACTGGATTGGGGAACAACACCGATCAAACTGTAGGAGCGAGCTTGCTCGCGATGAACGCAAGGACACCGCGTCAAATCAGACAGCACGCGTCATCGTTAACGACCATCGCGAGCAGGCTCGCTCCTACAATTACTGGATTTCTTCAGGCTTGACGATCACCCAGTTCTTGTCGGCAGTCACCGTCATCCCTTCCTTGGCCTGGGCCGCGGCATTCTTGGCCATCATGCCGTTAATCTGGGTCATGTACTTGTCCTTGCGGTTGACCCACAGGTGGATGCCACCCTTGGCCACGTCAACACTGTGGAACAACATGTAACCATCACTGGTCGGGGTATCGCCGCCGACCAGCACCGGTTTTTTCCACTCGTCGATGTAGGTCAGGATTGCCGCGTGCTTGCCGGCCATCCAGGTCGCCGGGGTCCACAGGTACGGGGTCAGTTCAAGGCCGAGGTTGGCCTTCTCGTCATATTTGCCTGCAGTAATCTGCTTGCGCGCGGTGGTCAGTTCGCCCGTCTTCGGGTCCTTGAGCAGCAACGACACGCCAATCACGTTCTGCGGCTTTACGTTGTAGCCATACTTCGGATCGGCCGCGACCATGCGCACCAGTTCTTCGGAGGCGGCGGTCATCACGTAGACCTCGATGCCGTTCTCCATCAGTTTGTTGTACAGCTCTTGCTGGCCCGTGAAGATTTTCGGCGGGTTGACGTCGAGCTTCTTGACCACATCGCCTTCGTAATAAGTGGCCGGCACCGGTTTGCCCGACGCCATCATCTCGTCGACGTAGCCCTTGAGCTCCTTGAGCGTAAAGCCGGAGAACACCTGGGCGACCCATGGATAGCAAACCATGTCGTCGAGTTCACAGAGGCGGTAGTAGTAGCTGAACAGGCTTTCCTTGTGGTCGGCGGTGTCCTTGAACGGCATCAGTTTCAGGGAGGGATCGAGCTTGTCGCGGGTGATCAGGCCCTTGTTCTCCATGAACGGCAGCAACGACTCTTCCAGGTCATAGCGGTAACTGGTGTTGTCCATGTCAAACACCGCGTAGTTACCTTTGTTGGCGTTGGCCGCGATCATCGCGTCCAGTGCCTTGGCCTGATCGGCTGGCCAGTGTTTCAGATCCGTTGCGAAAACCTGGCCGGCAAGGCCCAGGCAAAGTGCTGCAGCCAGTAATTTCGGTGCGAACTTCATCGGCGTTTCTCCCTGAATGTGAAAGGTATCGACGCTAACAAATAAGTGTGACAGTCCTCGTCTGTCAGCGACCGCCTGCGTCCCTTTCGCGCCAGTTGCATTTCTGACAGCGACACTCGCTTATTCCAAAAACGACGGACACCATACGTTTTTGATATTAATTCATTAGTTTTCAAGCTGTTAGGCTTGCCGGTTCGCAGTTGCCCCGGAAGGCAGCTGGCAAAAGTCTAATGGGAGTTCCAATGAATCTGCCGCTGATTCTCAATCTGCTGGTGTTCCTCGCCCTGCTCCTGAGCCTGGCGCAAACCCGCCACACCACTTGGAGCCTGGCGAAAAAAGTCCTGCTCGCACTGGTGCTGGGCGTGGCATTCGGTGTGGCCTTGCACACTGTTTACGGTGCCGGTAATCCGGTGCTGAAAGCCTCGATCGGCTGGTTCGATCTGGTGGGCAACGGCTATGTGCAATTGCTGCAAATGATCGTGATCCCGCTGGTGTTCGCCTCGATCCTCAGCGCCGTGGCCCGCCTGCACAACGCCTCATCGCTGGGCAAGATCAGCTTCCTGACCATCGGCACGCTGCTGTTCACCACGGCCATCGCGGCGTTGATCGGCATCGGCCTGACCAACCTGTTCGGCTTGACCGCCGAAGGCCTGGTGGCCGGCACCCAGGAAATGGCGCGCCTGCAAACCATCCAGACCGATTACGCCGGCAAGGTCGCCGACCTGAATGTGCCGCAGCTGTTGCTGTCGTTCATTCCGCAAAACCCGTTCGCCGACCTGGCGCGAGCCAAGCCGACGTCGATCATCAGTGTGGTGATTTTCGCTGCGTTCCTGGGTGTCGCGGCGCTACAACTGCTCAAGGATGATGCCGAGAAAGGTCAGAAAGTGATCAACGCCATCGAAACCCTGCAAGCCTGGGTAATGCGCCTGGTGCGCCTGGTGATGAAGCTGACCCCGTACGGCGTGCTGGCGCTGATGACCAAAGTGGTCGCCGGTTCCAACCTGCAAGACATCATCAAGCTCGGCAGTTTTGTCGTGGTGTCTTACATCGGCCTTGGCCTGATGTTTGTGGTGCATGGCGTGCTGGTGTCGGCCGCCGGGATCAATCCGCTGCGCTTCTTCCGCAAGATCTGGCCGGTGCTGACGTTTGCCTTCACCAGCCGCTCCAGCGCTGCGACGATTCCGTTGAGCATCGAAGCGCAGACCAGTCGTTTGGGCATCCCGCAGTCCATCGCCAGTTTCGCCGCTTCGTTGGGCGCGACCATCGGCCAGAACGGTTGTGCCGGCCTGTACCCGGCGATGTTGGCGGTGATGGTGGCGCCGACTGTGGGCATCAACCCGCTGGACCCGCTGTGGATCGCGACACTGGTGGCGATTGTGACCCTGAGCTCGGCCGGTGTGGCCGGAGTGGGTGGCGGTGCGACGTTTGCGGCGCTGATCGTGCTGCCGGCGATGGGCTTGCCGGTGTCACTGGTGGCGTTGCTGATTTCGGTCGAGCCACTGATTGATATGGGGCGTACGGCATTGAACGTCAGTGGTTCGATGACGGCGGGGGCGATTACCAGTCAGGTAATGCAGCAGACTGATAAAGAATTGCTGGATGCGGATGAGCATTCGGCGTTGGCTCAGGCTTAAGTTCTTTAGCGACTGAGCGGGCCTCTTCGCGAGCAAGCCCGCTCCCACATTGGATCTGTGAGCGACACAAATCCCCTGTGGGAGCGGGCTTGCTCGCGAAGCTTCTAGGCTTTTTCCCAGACTTCGAAGCTGTACGCCGGTTTGTCACCTTCGGCCGGGTTCGGCACATTCGAAACCAGCTTCCACTGGCCCAAATCAAACTCCGGAAACCACGCATCCCCTTCCGGGCTCAGCGCCACGCGGGTCAGGTATAACCGATCAGCCTGCGCCAGCCCTTGCGCATACAACTGCGCGCCACCAATCAGCATCAACTCATCAACGCCCTGTTCCTTCGCCCATGCTTCGGCGCGGACAATGGCGGCTTCCAGCGACGGATAAACCTCCGCGCCTTCGAGCTGCAGATCCGTCTGACGGCTGACCACGATGTTCAAGCGGCCCGGCAACGGACGACCGAGTGAGTCCCAGGTCTTGCGCCCCATGATGATCGGCTTGCCCAAGGTGGTGGCCTTGAAATATTTGAAGTCCCCCGGCAAGTGCCAGGGCATGCTGTTGTCGACGCCGATCACACGGTTTTCACCGAGGGCTGCGATCAGGCTGAGGGGGAGTGATTTAGTCATGCCGGCGAGGATACCAGAGCCTCGCTTTCGCCGATAAGCGCCACAGCGGTTATGCTCACAGATCAATTAAGCGACGGGATGCCGCGTGACTGAACTCAATACCCTCTGGCTGACAGAAACCATCCGACTGCGCGAAGAACACGCAGGCCCCCTGGAAGACCTTGAAGCCAACCGGCTGGCCCGCAGCGTCGGCGGTGATTTGCCGTCGCGCATTGAACGCCGGGCCCTGTGGCTGGCTGAACGTGATGGCTTGGTTACGGCCCTCAAACACTGGCTGCAAGGCGCACGACTGGCGCTGATCGTAATGGCGGTGCTGGCGGTGATCAGCGGCGCCGGCCTGGCCTTTGCTGCAATGGGCGATGGCCTGCACCCGGTGAATGTGTTCTGGGCCTTGGGCAGCCTGCTCGGGCTCAACCTGATCCTGTTGCTGAGTTGGACCCTGGGCCTGGCGTTTACCGGAGAACACGGCGCCAGCCTCGGGCGACTGTGGCTGTGGCTAAGTGAAAAGCTCGCCCGGGACGCCAAGGCCGCGCAACTGGCCCCCGCCTTGCTCCTGTTGTTGCAACGGCAGAAGCTCAATCGCTGGGCCATCGGCGTATTGGTCAACGGCCTGTGGTTGCTGGCGATGATCAGCGCCTTGGTCATTCTGCTGACACTGATGGCAACCCGGCGCTACGGCTTCGTCTGGGAAACCACCATCCTCAGTGCCGACACCTTTATTGCCGTAACCCAGGCGCTTGGCGCCCTGCCGGCCCTGCTCGGTTTCAGCGTGCCCACCGAGCAGATGATCCGTGCCAGCGGCGACGCCGCACTGAGTATCGAAAGCGCCCGCCAGGCCTGGGCAGCATGGCTGGTTGGCGTTCTGCTGGTCTATGGGATTTTGCCGCGCCTGCTGCTCGCACTGTTTTGCCTGTGGCGCTGGAAATCCGGGCAAACGACGCTCCGCCTGGATTTGAACCTGCCCGGCTACGCACAGCTTCGCGAACGCTTGATGCCCACCAGCGAGCGTCTCGGCATCAGCGATGCGGCGCCTGAGCAACTGCATCGCGTGGAAAGTGGCGTCAGCGAACAACAAAGTGATGGTGCTCTATTGGTCGCCATCGAGCTGGACGACGACCGCCCGTGGCCACCGCAATTGCCGAAAAACGTGAGCAACGCTGGCATCCTCGACAGCCGCGAATCGCGACACAAACTCCTCGAACAATTGACCCGCTTTCCCCCGGCACGCCTGGCCATTGCGTGCGATCCACGGCGCTCGCCGGATCGCGGCAGCCTGGCCCTGATTGCCGAACTGGCCCGCAGCGCCAGCGCCACCCGAGTGTGGTTGTTGCAGGCGCCCCCCGGTGAAGCACTGGACGCGGAACGCCTCGGCGACTGGCACGTGGCGCTGCAACAGCTTGAGCTGCCGTTTGCCGATTGTGCACCGATGAACTGGCTGGAGACGGGTCATGACTAATCCCCTGAAACTCGCCGTGGTCGGCCACACCAACGTCGGTAAAACCTCACTACTGCGCACCCTGACCCGCGACGTCGGCTTCGGTGAAGTGTCCCATCGTCCCAGCACCACGCGGCATGTCGAGGGCGCACGGTTGTCGGTGGACGGCGAGCCCTTGCTCGATCTCTACGACACCCCGGGCCTGGAAGACGCCATCGCCCTGCTCGATTACCTCGAACGCCTGGAGCGGCCTGGCGAACGCCTCGACGGCCCGGCGCGGCTGGCGCGTTTCCTGGATGGCAGCGAAGCCAGGCAACGCTTCGAACAGGAGGCCAAAGTGCTGCGCCAGTTGCTGGCGTCGGACGCCGGGCTCTACGTGATCGACGCCAGGGAACCGGTGCTGGCCAAGTATCGCGACGAGCTGGAAGTGCTGGCCGGTTGCGGCAAGCCCTTGCTGCCGGTGCTGAATTTCGTCAGCAGCGCCAACCACCGCGAACCGGCCTGGCGTGAAGCGCTGGCGCGGCTGGGCTTGCATGCCTTGGTGCGCTTCGACAGTGTCGCGCCGCCGGAGGATGGCGAGCGTCGACTCTATGAAAGTCTCGCCTTGTTACTGGAAACTGCCCGGCCGCAACTCGAACGCCTGATTGCCGATCAGCAAGCCCAGCGTCTGGCTCGCCAACAAAGCGCAGAGCGATTGATTGCCGAATTATTGATCGATTGCGCGGCCTGCCGACGCAGTGTGGTCAGTGAAGCCGAGCAGGAACAACAGGCGATCAGCGAACTGCGCAAAGCCGTGCGCCAGCGCGAGCAGCGTTGCGTCGAGGCCCTGCTCAAGCTGTACGCCTTCCGACCACAGGATGCCGCCGCCAGTGATTTGCCATTACTCGACGGTCGTTGGGGCGACGATTTGTTCAACCCGGAAACCCTGAAACAACTGGGCGTTCGGGTCGGTGGTGGTATCGCAGCGGGTGCCGCTGCCGGGGCCGGGGTCGATTTGCTGGTGGGCGGCATCACGCTAGGCGCGGCGGCGTTGGCCGGTGCGATTGCCGGCGGCGCGCTGCAAACCGCCCGCAGTTATGGCAGTCGCTTGCTCGGCAAGCTCAAGGGCCAGCGCGAACTGACGGTGGATGACAACGTGCTGCGCCTGTTGGCGTTGCGCCAGCGGCAATTGCTGCAAGCGCTCAATGCCCGTGGGCACGCGGCGATGGACAGCATTCAGGTGGCCACGCCACAGGATAAAACCTGGCGCGAAGGCAAACTGCCCGAAGCGCTGAACAAGGCGCGGGCGCATCCGCAGTGGTCGTCGCTCAATCCTCATTCAAAATTGAATCAGGGGGAGCGGCAGGAGCAGGTTGAGGCCTTGGCGCAGCAGCTTTAGTGGCTTAACTGATGATGCGTGGTGTCAACGCTGGCCTCTTCGCGGGCAAGCCCGCTCCCACAGGGTTTTGTGCTGGAGCATCCGGACACAGATCCAATGTGGGAGCGGGCTTGCTCGCGAAGGCAGCCACTCGGTGCCGAGGCTTTATGCAGCCAACAGCCGCACCGCTTTGCCCTTCAACACCGCCAGATCAATCACCGGCACATGCATCTCCTTCGCCAGCTCATCCCACTGGCGCATGCGCAAGCTCACGGCACACAGCGGGTCCTGCTCGAACGCCTCAGCCTCTTCAGCCGTCATCACCCCGCCCTGATATTCCAGGGTTCGACGACTGGCTTCACTCAAGCGCTCGTAGTATCCCGCCTCCTTGAGCGTCAGGTAACGCTTGGCCTGCACGTGGTATTCGACCAGCCGAGCCATACGCTCGCTGAAGCCGGCACGGCGCAGATAATCCGCGCCCAGACGCTCATGGCTGACAACGCCGAAGCCGCCCATGTTCTCCGCGCTTTCGCCACAGATATGCCCGATGTCATGAAAGAACGCCGCCAGCACCACTTCATCGTCGAAGCCTTCGGCCATGGCCAGTTCCGCCGCCTGGGACATGTGCTCGATCTGCGAAACCGGTTCACCGATGTAATCGCTGTCGCCAAAACGCTCGTACAGACTGAATACTTCGGCGACGACTTGTTCATTGCGCCCCATCAGATTTCCCCCAACACAGCTGCGATGTTTCGTTCAGCCATCGCCGGCCCGACGCTCATGCCGACACCGGTGTGCATCAACGCCACGCTCAGGCCTTTTGCCGGGCGCAGGAACGAAAACGGTCCCGGCCCCCGTGAACCATAGACCCCCTGCCAGCGTTCGACCACTTGCACCTTGCAGCCCAGGGTCTGCTCAGCCAGCTCGATCATCCAGTCGTCGACCTGCTCGGCATTGAAGGGTGACGGATCGCTGCCGTAATGGTGCGAATCACCAATGATCAATTCGCCATAGGGTGTCGGGCTGATCAGCAGGTGGATACCGTTTTCGTGCAGGTGCGGCGCGTACTGCAGGATTTCTGCCTGTACCGCCGCGGCCTCCGGCAAGTCGGCGAAGGCGCCGTAGTGCACGCAGCTCAAACCGGTGAGCAACGCGTGTTGCAGGTTGAGGTGGATTTGTGGTCGGGCGCGAAGCATTTGCAGGCGGCAAATTTGCGGCTCGAGTTCAGCGATCTGTTCGGCCAGTAACGTCTGATAATCGTGGCCGGAGCAGACAATGATCTGCTCGGCACTGAAGCTGCCGGCGGTGCTGTGCAGGCGACCCGGTTCGATATCGCGGACCAGGGTGGAGAAGTGAAACTTGACACCCAGGTCGCGGCGCAGGAAGTCGATCAGCGCCGGAATCGCTTCGCGCGAATACAGTTGCTGGTCGTCCATGCCGTGCAACGCCGCACGATGATGGCGGAACTGGCCGCCATACAAATCGTGCAATGCGGCACCGCGCAACAGGTCGACACGGTAACCGTGCTCCACCGCGCGGCCGTCGCAGAAGGCTTGCAGCAGCTGTTCTTCCGCCTCGGTGCGGGCGAACAGGTACGAGCCATTGCGCTTGAGTTGCAGGCCGGCGAGCTGGGCCCAATCACCCCAGATTCCGCGACTGGCGCGGGCCAGTTCCAGCATCGGCCCCGGCGGCTGGCCGGTGACCAGTGCCTGGCCGAAGTTGCGCACCGAAGCGCCGAAGGGCGTTGCGCTGCGCTCGAAAACCGTGACCTTGAGACCGCGCTTGGCGGCGGCATACGCGTGGGACAAACCCAGGATGCCGGCGCCGACGATCAGCATGTCGTTGTGTTGTGTCATGGAGTCTTGTCCTGAATTTGAAACCGCTTTCGCGAGCAAGCCCGCTCCCACATTGGAATGCGTACTCCTGTGGGAGCGAGCTTGCTCGCGATGAGGCCCTTTCAGCCGATAAAGATCTTACTTGGCCGCCACTTTCTCGGACTTGCCGTCATAGCGCTTGCGCCACTCGGTCAGGATCTCGTCGCGGTTCTTCGAGGCCCAGGCGAAGTCGTTCTTGATCAGGCGCTGTTCGTAGTCGGCCGGCAGTTCGGTCTGTGGCTTGGCGATGCCAGGCTGGGCGAGCACGGCGAAGTTTTCCTTGTAGAGCTCCATCGCCTCAGGGCTGGCCGAGAAGTCAGCCAGTTTCTTCGCCGCCTCTTCGTGGGCAGTGCCCTTGATCACGGCAGTCGCTTCGATCTCCCAACCCAGGCCTTCCTTCGGCAGGATGATGTCCAGCGGTGCGCCCTGGCGTTTCAGTTGAACAGCCGGGTACTCGAAGGAAATACCGATCGGGAATTCACCAGCAGCCGCCAGTTTGCAAGGCTTGGAACCGGAGTGAACGTACTGGCCGATGTTCTGGTGCAGGCCATCCATGTAGGCCCAGCCCTGCTTCTCGCCGAAGGTCTGCAGCCAGGCGCTGACGTCGAGGAAACCGGTGCCGGACGATGCCGGGTTTGGCATGACGATCTTGCCTTTGTACTCAGGCTTGGTCAGGTCCTGCCAGCTCACGGGCTTGGTCAGGCCCTGCTTCTCGGCTTCGACGGTGTTGAAGCAAATGGTCGCGGCCCACACGTCCATGCCGACCCAGGCTGGTGGGTTGGCCGCGTCGCGGTAGTTGGCGCCGATCTTGCCCAGGTCTTTCGGTGCGTAGCTTTGCAGCATGCCTTGCTGATCGAGAATCGCCAGGCTCGAAGCGGCCAGGCCCCACACGGCGTCAGCCTGCGGACGGGCTTTTTCGGCCAGCAGTTTGGCGGTGATGATGCCGGTGGAATCACGCACCCATTTGATTTCGACGTCCGGGTTGGCCTTTTCGAACGCTTGCTTGTAGGTCTTCAGTTGTTCGGCTTCGAGAGCGGTGTACACCGTCAACTCGGTTTTCGCCGCAAAGGCGTTCAGGCTGAAAGCGGTGAGGACAGCAGCGGCCAGGGCCATAGGCTTGAACATGATCTTTTCCTGTTTTTGAGTTGAGGGGGTGTGCAGATTCAATGACCGGGTGTGGTCTGCCGCCAGGCCTGGGAGCGGCGCAGCAAACCGCGCGAGGCCCAGGCCAGCAGCAGGGACACGCCCGCCGAGGTAATCAGGATCAGGGTCGACATCGCTGCCGCACCGCCGACGTTGCCGGCGTCATCCATGTTCAGCACCGCCACTGCCGCGAGGATGGTGTCGGGGCTGTAGAGGAAGATCGCGGCCGAAACGGTGGTCATGGCCGAGACGAACAGGTAGCGCACGATGTCCAGTAGCGCCGGCAGGCAGATCGGCACGGTGACGCGCAGGTAGTGGCGGTACAGCGGCGCCTTGAGCGACAGCGCGGCGGCTTCGAACTCGGCATCGAGTTGACGCAGCGCGGTAGTGGCGGTCATTTGTGCGGTGGTCAAATAGTGAGCAATGGTGCAGACGATCAGCAGTGTCATGCTGCCGTAGAGCACATGCAGCGGGTTGCCGGTGAGGTTGAAGAAGAAGACGTAGCCCAACCCAAGCACCAGGCCCGGCACCGCCATCGGCACGAAACTGAGCATGCGCAGGGTCAGGTTCAGGCCGCGCTGACCCTTGGTTTTTTCCATCAGGTAGGCGCCGGTGAAGATCAGCAGGCTGCCGATCAACGCCGTGCCCAAGGCCATCTTCAGGCTGTTGCCATAGGCCAGCCAGCCACCGCCGGCGGTTTCGTTGAACTGATAATGGTTGAGCGACAGCGACAGGTTGTACGGCCAGAACTTCACCAGGGACGAGAACACCGCCATGCCGAACACCAGCAGCAACGCGGCGCAGATCAGCAGGACGATAGCCAGGTAGCAGCTGTCGCGCAGCTTCGACGGCGCGGGTTTGAACACCTGGGCACGACCGCTCATGGAATCACCGTGACGCCGACGCAACCAGGCATCGACCCCGAAGCTGAACAGCGCCGGTAGCAGCAACACCATGCCGATCAACGCGCCACGACCGAACTGTTGCTGGCCGACCACCGCCTTGTAGGCCTCCAGCGCCAACACTTGATAGTCGCCACCGACAACCACTGGTACGCCGAAATCAGTGATGGTCAGGGTGAACACCAGACAGAATGCGGCGAACACGGCCTGACGGGTCGCCGGCCAGGTGATGCTGCGGAAGGCTTTTGCAGGACTCGCGCCCATGCTGGAGGCGGCATCGAACAGTCGTGCATCGGCCAGGGACAGGGCCGACAGAAGAATCATCAAGGCGTGCGGGAAGGTGTAGATGACTTCACCAAGCACAATGCCCCAGAAGCCGTAGATATTGTCCGAGAGCAGGCCACGCAGCATGCCCTGGTTGCCGAACAGATAAACCAGCGCGATGCCGGGCAACATCGACGGCGCCATCAATGGCAGCAGGGAAATGCCCCGCCAGATGCCTTTGGCGGGAATCAAGGTTCGTTGCAGCGCGTAGGCAAACAGGTAGGCCAGCGGTACGACAATGGCCGCGACACTGAGGGAAACCTTCAGGCTGTTACCGAGCAACCAGTGGAAGTTCTCGCTGGTCACCAGCTCTTTCGCTGCGACCCAGCCACCGCCCTGCCCGGCCTCGGCGCTGAAACCGCGCCAGAAGATCGCCAGCAACGGCATCAATACGGCAACGCCCAACAACACCAGCATGAGGACTTTGCCGCCGACCACGAACAACCGGTCACCGATCTCGGCGCGAGTGGTCTGCCGAACCTGCTTGTGCGGCAGCGGCAGCGCGATGTTCGCACTCATCAGGCAAACACCTGCAGGCTACGCGGCGGCAAGGCGACCATGATCTGCTGGGCACCAAGGCGCGGCATGGCTTCTGGCGCCAACTCCGCCAACAGCGGGTGCCCCGGCAACTGATCGAGCTCGAAGCTCATGCGGCAGCGATTGCCGAGAAAGGTGATTTCACGAACCTTGGCCGGGAACAGGTTTTCCTCGTGGACCAGTGGGTTGACGTTGATCGCTTCCGGACGGCAGAACAAACGGCCCGACGCGGACTTGGCGCTGCCTTCGGCCAGACGCATGTTCATCCCGCCGACCTGGGCGTGGCTGTCGCTGTTGCGCTGGAAGGGTAGCCAGTTACCCTGGCCGACGAACTCCGCCACGAATGGCGTGGCCGGGCGGTTGTAGATTTCCTGCGGCGTGGCGTACTGCTCGACCTTGCCGTTGTTCATCACGGCGATACGGTCGGCCATCAGCATGGCCTCGTCCTGATTATGGGTGACCATCAGGGTAGTGATGCCGAGGTTGCGTTGCAGTTGGCGCAACTCGGTGCACAGATGCTCGCGCACCCGGGCATCGAGGGCCGACATCGGTTCGTCCAGCAGCAATAGCGAAGGTGCCGGGGCCAGGGCGCGAGCCAGTGCAACCCGCTGCTGCTGGCCGCCGGACAACTGGCCGGGATACTTTTTCTCGCTGCCGCCCAGGCCGACCAGTTCCAGCATCTGGCCGACTCGACGGCGCACTTCGTCACGACCGCTGCCGGCAAGGCCGTAGGCAATGTTCGCTTCGACGGTGAGATTGGGAAACAACGCGTAGGACTGGAACAGAATGCCGTAGTCCCGCGCCTGGGGCGCCAGGTGGGAAACGTTGCGATCGCCCAGGTACAACTCGCCGCTGTCCTGCTTCTCCAGACCGGCGATGCAGCGCAGCAAGGTGGTCTTGCCACAGCCCGACGGCCCCAGCAGACACACCAGCTCACCGGCCGCTACGTCGAGGGACACGTTATCCAGCGCGGTGAAGGCGCCAAAACGCTTCTGTACACCGCGCACTTTCATCGGTGCGCCGGGGTTGGTCAGGGCAGTTGCGATCGGGTTGTTCATGGACGGACCTCATCGAGCAGATGGGGGCCATCCTAGAGTTGTAATGAGTCCGTCATGTGGCAGTAAGGCAAAAACTGCCGATAGTGGTATTCGAGGATTTTGGTTTAAGTCTTGTGTTGCCTGAACTGGCCTCATCGCGAGCAAGCTCGCTCCCACAGTGGATTTGAGGTGAAACACAGATTGTGTGAACACCCAAAATCCCTGTGGGAGCGAGCTTGCTCGCGATGAGGCCGGTACAGGCACCACAGAATTCAGGCCGGGGACATTTCCTGCGCCAACCCCAGAAACGCCGCCGGCAGCCGCGCGTTTTTGCGCTCCTTGAGGCAGTACAGGTATTCGGGAATCTGCGGCGCATTCTCGATGGTCAGCACCCGCAGTTGCGGATCATGGGGCACTTCCTGACGGGCAATGATGCTGATACCGATGTTGCGCAGCACTGCTTCGCGGATCGATTCACGACTGCCGATCTCCAGTAGCGGGCCGAAACACACCCCGGCACTGGCCAGCAACTCTTCGGTCAGGCGACGGGTGGTCGAGCCCGGTTCACGCATCAGCAGGGTATGCCCGGCCAAGGCACCGAGCGGTACGTGATCATGAACCGCCAGCGGATGATTGCGATGCACCGCCAGCACCAGCGGATCGCTGCCGAGCACCCGGCGAATCAACCGCGCATCCTCCAGTAACTGCGAAGAGGCGGCGACATCGACACGGTAATCCTCCAATGCTTCGAGCACTTGCTGGGAGTTGCCGATTTCCACTGACACCTCCACCTGCGGCAGGCGCTCGCGGAACGTTTTCACCAGGTCGAGGATGTAATACGGCGCCGTGGCGGCAATACGCAACGTACCCTGGACCTGGCCGCAGTTACGCAGGAAAAACTCGATGTCGGCTTCTTGCTGCATCAGCACCTTGACCATCGGCAGCAGCCGCGCGCCCTCCTCACTGACGCTGAGACGCCGGCCGCCGCGATAGAACAGCTCGACCGAGTACTGACTTTCGAGGTTGCGGATCTGCGTCGTCACCGTCGGCTGGCTCAGGCCGAGCTTTTTGGCAGCCTGGGTAATGCTGCCCAGGCGGGCCACCATGTAAAACGCCTTCAGCTCGGCACTCAGCACAACCGTCCCTCATCCTTTACTTGCGCAGCAGGCGCAAACCGTTGAACACCACCAGCAAACTCACGCCCATATCGGCGAACACTGCCATCCACATGGTAGCGATCCCGGCAAAGGTTACTCCAAGAAAGATCGCCTTGATGACCAAAGCCAGGGCGATGTTCTGTTTGAGGATGCTCGAAGTCTGCCGGGACAGGCGAATGAATGCCGGAACTTTGCGCAGATCGTCGTCCATCAGGGCGACATCGGCGGTTTCGATCGCGGTATCGGTGCCCGCAGCGGCCATGGCGAAGCCGATTTCGGAACGTGCCAGTGCAGGCGCATCATTGATGCCGTCGCCGACCATGCCGACCCGATGCCCTTGAGCATAGAGAGTTTCGATAGCCTGCAATTTGTCCCCCGGCAACAGGTCGCCCTTGGCCTCGTCGATGCCGACTTGTGCTGCAATGGCCTGCGCGGTGTGGACGTTATCGCCCGTGAGCATCAGGGTTTTGATACCCAGGTCATGCAGTTGCCGGATCGCTTCGCGGCTGGACTCTTTTACCGTGTCCGCCACGGCAAACAGCGCCAACGGGCCGGACGAATCAAGCAGCAGCACCACCGACTTGCCCTGCTTTTCCAGGGCAAACAGCTTTTCTTCCAGCGCTGGCGAACACAGGCCCAGATCCTCCACAAGACGATGGTTGCCCAGATGGTAGAGCTGGCCGTTGATCTCGCCGCGCACCCCGCGCCCGCCCAGTGCTTCGAAGTTATCCACAATCAGCGTCGCGGTCTGTTTATCCACAGCCGCCTTGGCGATGGCCAGGGAAACCGGGTGATCCGAGCGCCCGGCCAGCGCGGCGGCAATGGCGGGCGCCGAGTCGTCGGCGGTCGGGTCCAGCGACAGGTAATCGGTCTGCACCGGTTTGCCGTGGGTGATGGTGCCGGTCTTGTCCAGGGCCAGGTAGTCGAGCTTGTAACCGCCCTCCAGATAAACGCCGCCCTTGACCAGAATGCCTTTACGCGCCGCCGCCGCGAGGCCGCTGACGATGGTCACCGGCGTGGAGATCACCAGCGCACACGGGCACGCCACCACCAGCAGCACCAGCGCCCGGTAGATCCAGTCGAACCACAACTCGCCCATGAACAATGGCGGGATCACTGCCACGGCCAGGGCCAGGACGAACACTGTCGGGGTGTAGATTTTCGAGAAACTGTCGACGAAACGCTGGGTCGGCGCCCGCGCGCCCTGGGCCTGCTCGACGGCGTGGATGATGCGGGCCAGGGTCGAGTTATCCGCCGCGGCGGTCACCTCGTACTCCAGGGACCCGGCCTGATTGATGGTGCCGGCGAAGACTTTGTCGCCGACGGTTTTTTCCACCGGCAGGCTTTCACCGGTAATTGGCGCCTGATCGATGGTCGAGCGACCGGACAGCACTTCGCCGTCCAGGCCGATACGCTCGCCGGGGCGCACCCGCACCCGCGCGCCGAGCCCAATGTTTTTGACATCCTGCTCAAGCCAGCTCCCGTCAGCCTGCAACACCGTTGCCGTGTCCGGCGTCATCTGCATCAAACCGCTGATGGCATTGCGCGCGCGGTCAAGGGACCTGGCCTCGATCAACTCGGCCACGGTGAACAGGAACATCACCATCGCCGCTTCCGGCCACTGGCCGATCAGCACCGCGCCGGTCACGGCAATGCTCATCAGCGCGTTGATGTTCAGATTGCGGTTTTTAAGGGCGATCCAGCCTTTTTTGTAAGTACCGAGGCCACCACTGAGAATCGAGACCAGCGCGATAACCGCCACCACCCAGTTCGGCGCGAAACCGGTGAAGTGGATAACTTCTGCCAGCAATGCACCAACACCGGACAGTGCCAGGGGCCACCACGGCTTTTTCCGGGGCGCGGGCGCCGGGGTTTCATCACCCTGGTCCATCGGCTCGGCCTGCATACCCAAGGATTTGATGGCCTCGACGATCGGCTCGATACCGGGCAAATCGTGGGTTACGCCGAGCACCCGATTAATCAGATTGAACTCAAGCTGCTGCACGCCGGTCAGTTTGCTTAGCTTGTTCTGAATCAGCGTCTGTTCAGTTGGACAGTCCATTGCCTCGATGCGGAAACTGCTCAGTCGGGCTCCGGGCGTCGGCGATTCGCTCAGTTTTACCAGCGCAGGCGCTGCCGCTTTAGATGAGCAGCAGGCGTCGCCGTGACCGCCGTGGCCATGTTTTTGCACGGGCTTGAGCTTGTGGCTGTGCTCGTGCTCAGCCCCGGGTTTGTGGGAGTGCAGGGAATCGCTCATTGGTTGCGTCCATAAGAGTGCCTGTTGCCAAGTAAAGACCCTGTAGCCACTATAGGGTCAAGCACCCTTTCTGGAGTTTTGGAGATTGGCGTCATGAAAATTGGAGAGTTGGCGAAACTCACGGACTGCGCCGTGGAAACGATCCGCTACTACGAGCGCGAGAACCTTCTGCCGGAACCGGCCCGCAGTGACGGCAATTATCGCGTCTATACCCAGGCCCACGCCGAGCGCCTGACCTTCATCCGCAACTGTCGCACCCTCGACATGACGCTCGAAGAAATCCGCAGCCTGCTGGCGTTTCGCGACAGTCCGCAGGATCAGTGCGAAAGCGTCAACGCGCTGATTGACGAGCACATCCACCATGTAAAGGCGCGGATCGACGGCTTGCTGGCCTTGCAGACGCAACTGCTCGACCTGCGCCAACGCTGCGGTGAAGGGCCAAGTATCGATCAATGCGGGATTTTGCAGCGGCTGGAAGTGAGCGGCGGGGTGGTGGCGACGGAGGTGGAGCATTCCCATGTGGGCCGTAGTCACGGCCACTGAAAACAACACCTACCCCCTGTAGGAGCGAGCTTGCTCGCGATGGTCGTGAACGATGACGCGTATTGTCTGAAAAAACGCGTCGTCCTTGAGTCCATCGCGAGCAAGCTCGCTCCTACAGGGGGATGGCGTGAAGCGTCAGACCGCCATCGGCGCGGTCATTGGCGCGTGGTGTTCGTAGCCTTCCAGCGAAAAATCGCCCGGTTCCACCAGCTCCAGCCATTCCGGCTGGTAAACACCCGTCTTGGCAAACTCCGGCACACGGTCGGAAATCACCAGTTTCGGCATCGGGAACGGCTCGCGCTTGAGCTGTTCGTTGAGCATGTCCAGGTGGTTTTCGTAGACGTGGGCATCACCGATGAAATAGGTGAACCAGCGCGGCGTGTAGCCGGTCAGGCGACCGATCAGGCTCAGTAGCGCAGCGCCTTCGGTGAGGTTGAACGGCGTGCCCAGGCCCAGGTCGTTGGAGCGGATGTAGAGGGTCAGGGAAATCTCCCTGGTCTCGACATTCGGGTGGAACTGATACAGCAAGTGGCACGGCGGCAAGGCCATTTCATCGAGCTGGGCGCAGTTCCAGCCGTGGAACAGGATGCGGCGGCTGCCCGGGTCCTTGATGATGGTATCGACGCACTGGCGAACCTGGTCGATGGCCTTGTACAGCACCACGTAGGCCTGACCGTCTTCCTCGCCTTCGGCAATCTGGCGATAACCCTGGCTCAGGGTCTGCTCGATGGCAGCCGGGTTGCTGAGCGGAATCTGCTTGTACGCCGGCCATTTGCGCCATTGCACGCCGTAGATTTCGCCGAGGTCGTCTTCGCCCTGGCGGAACGGGTTGGCCAGCCACTGGGCGTTTTCGTTGGCGTTCTGGTCCCAGACCTTGCAGCCCAGGGCGCGGAACTCGGCAGCGTTATTTACGCCACGCAGGAATCCGCACATTTCGCCGATAGCCGATTTGAAGGCCATTTTGCGCGTGGTGATCGCCGGGAAACCTTCCTGCAAGTCATAACGCAGCATCGCACCGGGAAAACTGATGGTGTTCACGCCGGTACGATTGGCCTGTTTGGTGCCGTTCTTGATGACGTGGGCGACCAGTTCGAGATATTGCTTCATGAATTACCTGTGTCCTTGAACCCGCAACCATCGCTGCGGGGTTCGAATTTTATACGGCTGCCGCTGGAGTCGCCGGGGCGCGGTGATACGCCAGCCAGATCAGGAACAGCCCGCCGACGATCATCGGTACGCACAGCACCTGGCCCATGGTCAGCCAGTTCCAGGCCAGATAGCCCAACTGGGCGTCCGGTACGCGGACGAACTCGACGATGAAACGGAAGATGCCATAGAACAGCGCGAACATCCCCGATACCGCCATAGTCGGCCGCGGCTTGCGCGAGAACAGCCACAGGATCAGGAACAGTGCCACGCCTTCGAGGGCGAACTGGTACAGCTGCGACGGATGACGCGCCAGTTGCGCCGGATCGGTCGGAAAGACCATCGCCCACGGCACGTCGGTTGCCTTGCCCCACAACTCGGCGTTGATGAAGTTGCCGATACGCCCGGCGCCCAGGCCAATCGGCACCATCGGCGCAACGAAATCCATCAGCTGGAAGAACGACTTGTTGTTCTTCTTGCCGAACCACAATGCCGCCAGCATCACGCCGATGAAACCGCCGTGGAACGACATACCGCCCTTCCACACTTCGAAGATCAGCGTCGGGTTGGCCAGATAGGCGCCCAGATCGTAGAACAGCACATAACCCAAGCGCCCGCCGACAATCACCCCCATCGACATCCAGAACACCATGTCGGAGAGTTTTTCCTTGGTCCAGGTCGGGTCGAAGCGGTTCAACCGACGGGAGGCCAGCAGCCAGGCGCCGCCGATGCCGATCAGGTACATCAGACCGTACCAGTGGATTTTCAGCGGACCGATGGCCAGGGCCACCGGGTCGATCTGCGGGTAAGGCAGCATTGCGACTCCTCGTTAGAGTTCAAATCTTAAAAATTCCCGGGCGACGCTGCCACCTCAGGATTAAGCCAGGATTGCGCTGCCCGTCAGAGCAGATGCTTCAGACTAGAAAGTTCAGGCCAACGCAGAACAGCAAAGCGGCAAACAGCCGTTTCAGCAACTTCGGCGACAACCTGTGGGCCAATCGCGCGCCCACGCGGGCGAACACCATGCTGGTCAGGGCAACGCCCAGCAACGCCGGCAAATAAATGAAACCGAGACTATGGGCCGGGAGCAACGGATCGTGCCAGCCCAGAATCATGAAACTTAATGCACTGGCCAGGGCAATCGGCAGACCGCAGGCCGATGAAGTGGCCACGGCTTGCTGCATCGGCACACTGCGCCAGGTCAGGAATGGCACGGTCAACGAACCGCCGCCAATGCCGAAAATCGCCGAAGCCCAGCCAATCACGCTGCCGGCCACGGTCAGACCGAGTTTGCCCGGCACGGTTCGGCTGGCCTTGGGTTTGACCTCAAGCGCCAGCTGAGCGGCGATCACCAGGGCGAAAACACCAATGAGCTTCTGCAGGTTGGGGCCGGAAATCGCTTCGGCCGTCAGCGCGCCAAACCCGGCACCGACCAGAATGCCGACGGTCATCCACATGAAGATCGGCCAACGCACGGCGCCACGGCGATGATGCTCGCGTACCGCGTTGACCGAGGTAAAGATGATCGTCGCCAGGGAGGTACCCACCGCCAGATGCGTGAGGATCGACGGATCGAACCCTTGGGCCTTGAAGCTGAAAACCAGCACCGGGACGATGATGATCCCGCCGCCCACGCCAAACAGCCCGGCGAGTACACCTGCACAGGCGCCGAGCGCCAGATAGAGCAGAAATTCCATGTCGTCCCGCCCGCATCCCCAAAACCGGAGCGGCATGGTAACGGATGCATGGCCTCAAGCTCCACTGCGCAAGGCGATGGATCGATGAGCGATGTCTGCGTAGAGTGAGCAAAAAACACACAAGGACAGCCTGATGTGCCTGATTGTTTTTGCCTGGCGACCGGGTCATGCCCAGCCGCTGGTCGTGGCGGCCAATCGCGATGAATTCTACGCCCGCCCCAGCCTGCCCCTGGCGCCATGGCCCGAAGCGCCGCATGTGCATGCCGGGCGCGACCTCGAGGCCGGTGGCACCTGGCTCGGTGTCGGTGCCAACGGACGATTTGCGGCGCTGACCAACATCCGCGATCCCCATCGACCGCCGGGACGCAAGTCTCGTGGGGAGCTGGTCGCGCGATTCCTCGAGGGTGATTGCTCGATTGATGACTATTTGGCCGACGTTGTCAGACGTTCGCCTGAATATGGCGGTTTCAATCTACTGGTTGGTAACAGGAACGAGCTCTGGCACTTCAACGCCCGGGAATCGGAAGCCGTAATGCTGCAACCGGGAGTCTACGGCGTGTCGAACGCCGGGCTGGATACGCCGTGGCCGAAGCTGCTCAAGGCCAAGGCTGCATTGAGCGAAGTGCTGGATGATCCGCAGCCTCAGGCGCTGCTGGCGTTATTGAGCGATGCGCAGACCGCGCCGTTTGCCGAGTTGCCGGATACCGGAGTGGGGCTGGTCACCGAAACGTTGTTGTCGAGCGTGTTCATTGCCAGCCAGAGTTATGGAACGCGGGCGAGTACGGCGTTGATTGTGCAGGCGGATGGGGCGCTGCATATGGTCGAAAGGAGTTTCGGGCCGTATGGCGGGCATCTTGGGGAAGTGGAGATCAGGCTCTAGTCTTGTGTTGCCAGCACAGGCCTCATCGCGAGCAAGCTCGCTCCCACAGGGGATTTGCGTCGTTCACAGATCCAATGTGGGAGCGAGCCTGCTCGCGAATGGGGCGCCGCAGCTCTTAGAGGGGCTTGATTGCTGCCGGATTGATCATCCGCGCCAACCCGAGGTTCTTCAGCGCCAGCTGCAACGAGCTGTGAATCACTTGCGGGTTATCGATGGTCATTAGCTCCGCCAGCAATTCCCTGGCCTTGCTCAGGTTGATCTGGCGCAGCATCCACTTCACTTTCGGCAAGTTGGTGGCGTTCATCGACAGGCTGTCGAACCCCATCGCCATCAACAGCACCGCCGCCGCCGGATCACCGGCCATTTCACCGCAGATGCTCACTGGCTTGCCTTCGGCGTGGGCATCACGCACCACGTTCTGCAACGCCTGAAGCACCGCCGGATGCAGGTAATCGTAAAGGTCGGCCACCCGCGGGTTGTTGCGGTCCACGGCCAGCAGGTACTGGGTCAGGTCGTTGGAACCGACCGACAGGAAATCCACTTGCCGCGCCAGTTCTTTGGTCTGGTACACCGCCGCCGGAATCTCGATCATCACGCCAATCGGCGGCATCGGCACGTCGCAGCCTTCGTCGCGTACTTCGCCCCAGGCGCGGTGGATCAGGTGCAGCGCTTCTTCCAATTCATGGGTGCCGGAGATCATCGGCAGCAGAATCCGCAAGTTGTTCAGGCCTTCGCTGGCCTTGAGCATGGCACGGGTCTGCACCAGGAAGATTTCCGGGTGGTCGAGGGTGACGCGAATGCCGCGCCAGCCGAGGAACGGGTTATCTTCCTTGATCGGGAAGTACGACAGTGACTTGTCGCCGCCGATGTCCAGGGTACGCATGGTGACGGGTTGCGGGTGAAACGCAGACAGTTGCTCGCGGTAGATCGCCAGTTGTTCCTTTTCGCTCGGGAAACGCTGGTTGATCATGAACGGCACTTCGGTGCGGTACAGGCCCACGCCTTCGGCACCACGCTTCTGCGCACGCGCCACATCCGCCAGCAGGCCGGTGTTGACCCACAGCGGCATGCGGTGGCCATCGACCGTCACGCACGGCAGATCGCGCAGCGCATCCAGCCCCAGGGCCAGTTGTTTCTCTTCCTCGACCACCTCGGCGAACTGCTTGCGCAGCACTTCACTCGGGTTGGTGTAGACCTCGCCGTGGTAGCCGTCGACGATCATCTGGATGCCGTCGACCTTGGAGTACGGCAGGTCGACCAGGCCCATCACGGTCGGGATGCCCATGGCGCGGGCCAGGATCGCGACGTGGGAGTTACCGGAACCGAGTACCGACACCAGGCCGGCCAGCTTGCCTTCCGGCACCTCGCCGAGCATCGCCGGCGTCAGTTCTTCGCTGACCAGAATGGTGTTGTCGGGGTAGACCAGGGTTTGCTGGCGCTCTTCCTGCAAATAAGCCAGCAGGCGACGGCCGAGATCCTTGACGTCCGATGCTCGCTCGCGCAGGTAAGCGTCGTCCATCAATTCGAAACGGTTGACGTGATCGGTGACCACCTGGCGCAACGCACCCTGGGCCCACTGGCCGGTCTTGATCACGGTGGTCACTTCGCTGCCCAGCGCAGCATCGTCGAGCATCATCAGGTAGACGTCGAACAAGGCCCGCTCTTCCGGGCGCAACTGCGTGGCAAGCTTGGCGGACAAGGTGCGCATGTCGGCGCGCACGCCCTCGATGGCGGTCTTGAACAGCCCCAGTTCAGCGTCGATGTCGGTGATGGTCTTGTCCGGCACCACGTCCAGGTCAGCGGGCGGCAGCATGACCACCGCAGTACCGACCGCGGCACCCGGCGAGCCCGGCACACCGACGAACTTGGCTTCCTGGATGCCCTTGCCCTGACGACCCAGGCCACGGATGGAGCCTGTGGCCTCGGCATGGGCGATAACGCCGGCCAACTGCGCGCTCATGGTCACGAGGAAGGCTTCTTCCCCTTCATCGAACTGGCGACGCTCTTTTTGCTGGATGACCAACACGCCGACGACGCGACGGTGGTGGATGATCGGCGCCCCGAGGAACGAAGCGAAACGCTCTTCACCGGTTTCGGCGAAGTAGCGATAGCGCGGGTGGTCCGCGGCGTTTTCGAGGTTCAGAGGTTCTTCACGCGTGCCGACCAGCCCCACCAGACCTTCGTTCGGGGCCATGCTGACCTTGCCGATCGAGCGCTTGTTCAAGCCCTCGGTAGCCATCAGTACGAACCGGTTGGTCTCCGGATCAAGCAGGTAGACCGAGCAGACCTGGCTGCCCATGGCCTCTTTGACGCGCAACACAATAATCCCCAACGCCGCCTTGAGATCCTTGGCGGAGTTAACTTCCTGGACGATCTTGCGCAGCGTATTGAGCATGGCTCGGGGTCGAACTCCGTCGTCAGTCGCGCGCTAAAAGGCGCGGGGCAAGCTCTTTGAGAGCGCGTCGATACACCTCGCGCTTGAATGTCACCACCTGGCCCAACGGATACCAATAGCTGACCCAGCGCCAGCCATCGAATTCCGGTTTACCGGTCAAATCCATCCGCACCCGCTGCTCGTTGGAGACCAGGCGCAGGAGAAACCATTTCTGTTTCTGGCCGATGCACAGCGGTTGGCTGTGGGTACGTACCAGACGTTGCGGCAAACGATAGCGCAACCAGCCCCGGGTGCAGGCGAGAATTTCAACATCTTCGCGCTCAAGGCCCACTTCTTCGTTCAGCTCGCGGTACAAGGCGTCTTCTGGCGTCTCTTCGGGGTTGATTCCCCCCTGCGGAAACTGCCAGGCATCTTGATTGATTCGGCGAGCCCATAGCACCTGGCCGGCGTCATTCGTCAGAATGATCCCGACATTGGGGCGAAAACCATCGGGGTCGATCACGGCAACAACCTCGCAAACGCATGTCGCCGCATTGTTCCACAAAGGTTGTGAAGGCGGCAACGAAGGTTCCTACCTTATGTGCACTCTTGTGAAAAGACCGTATTCTTGTCGCCTTTTTACTGACTTTTCAGCGGGTAACTGCAATGCGCCTGGCTTTATTCGATTTGGACAACACCCTACTGGGCGGTGACAGCGATCACGCTTGGGGCGATTACCTGTGCGAGCGCGGCTTTCTCGACGCCGTCGCCTACAAGGCTCGCAACGATGCGTTCTACCAGGATTACCTGGCCGGCAAACTGGATAACGCTGCTTACCTGAACTTCTGCCTGGAAGTACTCGGCCACACCGAAATGGCCACGCTGGATCAGTGGCACAGCGATTACATGCGCGACTGCATCGAACCGATCGTGCTGCCCAAGGGACTTGAGCTGCTGAAGAAGCACCGCGATGCCGGCGACAAACTGGTGATCATCACTGCGACCAATCGCTTCGTCACCGGGCCCATTGCCGAGCGCCTGGGGGTCGAAACCCTGATCGCCACAGAATGCGAAATGGTCGATGGCCGCTACACCGGGCGCAGCACCGACGTGCCGTGCTTCCGCGAGGGCAAGGTAACGCGCTTGAATCGCTGGCTGGAGGAAACCGGGTTTACGCTGGAAGACAGCTATTTCTATAGCGATTCGATGAATGATTTTCCGTTGCTGGAGCAGGTGACCCATCCGGTGGCGGTCGATCCGGATCCGAACCTGCGGGCCGAGGCCGAGAAGCGTGGCTGGCCGGTGATCAGCCTGCGCGGCTGATATCGCCTTACTGTAGGAGCGAGCTTGCTCGCGATGGTCGTTAACGATAACGCGGGGCACCTGATGCCCCGCGGCGATCTTGAGTTTTTCGCGAGCAATCGAGCGTCGACCGGCTGCTCCTACACAGGCTTGGCGCCCATCAACCCCGCAATGGCGACAAAGCAGACAAAGCTGAACAACGCCAAGGCAAAGGTGAATTTCCCCACGCCTCCCGGTGTCTTGCGCAGTTTGTTGAGCCGCACCAGCAGCCAGAACCACGCCAGCGCCGCCACGGTGTAAAGCACGCTGGAGGCCAGCAACCAGGTCTGCCCCAGCGGCCAGCCCACCAGGTGCACCATCCACCAGCCGGTAAACGGCATGCTCAGCAGCGCCAGGCCCATCAGCAGCCAGATAAACACCCTTGGCCGCTGCAAGGTGCGACTACCCGCCGTCGCGTCACCCTTGCGCCGCGCCAGCAAAACCCAGACTCCCAGCCCCAGCGCACAAGCCAGCAGTACAACTGTCGCCACCATGTGCGCCGCTTTCAGAGCAGTTAACGTTTCCATTGTCAGATTTCCTTATTGCCTTGCCCGTCAGCGTAGCCGTTCAGCCAAGAAACAGCTGATAGGCCGGGTTGTCGCTTTCGTCCCAGTACGGGTAACCGATTTCTTCCAGCGCCGCCGGCACCAGGTGGCGCTCGTCGTGGGGCACCTGCAGGCCCGCGACGACCCGGCCATCCGCCGCGCCATGGTTGCGGTAGTGGAACATTGAGATGTTCCAACGCCCGCCCAGCTTGTTGAGGAAGTTGAACAGCGCGCCCGGACGCTCCGGGAATTCGAAACGCAGGATCACTTCGTCGACCACATGCGCCGCACGCCCGCCGACCATGTGGCGGATGTGCAGCTTGGCCAGTTCGTTGTCGGTCAGGTCCAGCACCGGGAAACCCTGCTCGCTCAGGCTGGCGATCAGCGCGCTGCGCGGGTCGTTTTCCGGGTGGGTCTGCACGCCGACAAAGATGTGCGCTTCGCTGCCGGTGTTGTAGCGGTAGTTGAATTCGGTGATCTGGCGCTTGCCTATGGCCTCGCAGAACGCCTTGAAGCTGCCCGGTTTCTCGGGAATGGTCACGGCGATGATCGCTTCGCGGCCCTCGCCCAGCTCCGCACGCTCGGCGACGTGGCGCAGGCGATCGAAGTTGACGTTGGCCCCGGAGTCGATGGCCACGAAGGTCTGGCCGCTGACGCCGCGCTGCTCGACATACTTCTTGATCCCGGCCACGCCCAAGGCGCCGGCAGGTTCGGTGATCGAGCGGGTATCGTCGTAGATATCCTTGATGGCGGCGCAGATTTCATCGGTGCTGACGGTGATCACTTCGTCGACATGGTCTTTGCAGATGTCAAAGGTGTGCTGACCGATCTGGGCCACCGCAACACCGTCGGCGAAGAGGCCTACGGTCGGCAGTACCACGCGCTCGCCGGCCGCCATGGCCGCTTGCAGGCAATTGGAGTCATCCGGTTCGACGCCGATGATCTTGATGTCCGGGCGCAGGTACTTCACGTACGCCGCGATGCCGGCGATCAGGCCGCCGCCACCCACCGGGACGAAAATCGCATCCAATGGCTGCGGGTGCTGGCGCAGAATCTCCATCGCCACGGTGCCCTGCCCGGCAATGGTGTGGGGATCGTCGTACGGGTGAATGTAGACGTAGCCTTTTTCGTCGACCAGTTTCAGCGAGTAGGCCAGGGCTTCCGGGAACGAGTCGCCGTGCAGCACCACTTTGCCGCCACGGGAGCGCACGCCTTCGACCTTGATCTCCGGGGTGGTCTTGGGCATGACGATGGTCGCTTTCACGCCCAACACCTTCGCCGCCAGGGCCAGGCCCTGGGCATGGTTGCCCGCCGACGCGGTGACCACGCCACGAGCGCGTTCTTCGTCGCTCAACTGGGTCAACTTGTTGTAGGCGCCGCGAATCTTGAACGAGAACACCGGCTGCAAGTCTTCGCGCTTGAGCCAAATGCTGTTGCCCAGCCGCTCGGAGAGCTGGCGGGCAGACTGCAACGGAGTTTCTACGGCAACGTCATAAACGCGCGAGGTGAGGATCTTTTTGACGTACTGTTCAAGCATCGGAAAGCATCACTGAGCGGGTTGGGCAGGACCAAGGAGTCTAACCCGGCTTTCAGGCGTGCGACCACCCTGTAGGAGCGAGCCTGCTCGCGAAAAACTCAAGGGCGACGCTGGCTGTCCGGTTTTACGCGTTATCGTTCACGACCATCGCGAGCAGGCTCGCTCCTACAGGGAACAGTCACGACCTGCCAATCGGGCAATGACCTTCCCCGCCCCGAAGCCTATAATGCCGGCCTTTCGTCCCCTCCCAGGCACCCCGGAGCCCGCATGAACCAGGATCAACTCAAACAGGCAGTGGCTCAGGCCGCCGTCGACTTCATCCTTCCGAAACTCGACGACAAGAGCATCGTCGGGGTCGGCACCGGCTCCACCGCCAACTGCTTCATCGACGCCCTGGCCAAGCACAAGGGCGCATTCGACGGCGCCGTCGCCAGTTCCGAAGCCACCGCCGCGCGCCTCAAGGGCCACGGGATTCCGGTGTACGAACTGAACACCGTCAGCGATCTGGAGTTCTACGTCGACGGCGCCGATGAAAGCGACGAGCACCTGAACCTGATCAAGGGCGGCGGCGCTGCCCTGACCCGCGAGAAGATTGTCGCGGCCGTGGCCAAGACCTTCATCTGCATCGCCGACGCCAGCAAACTGGTGCCGGTCCTCGGTACTTTCCCGCTGCCGGTGGAAGTGATCCCGATGGCCCGCAGCCACGTGGCCCGCGAACTGGTGAAGCTCGGCGGCGACCCGGTTTACCGCGAAGGCGTGCTGACCGACAACGGCAACATCATCCTCGACGTGTTCAACATGCAGATCACCAATCCGGTGGAGCTGGAGACACAGATCAATGCGATCGTCGGCGTGGTCACCAACGGTTTGTTCGCGGCACGTCCGGCGGATCTGTTGTTGCTGGGGACCAGCGAAGGCGTGAAGACCCTGCGCGCTGAGTAACCAGGACCGCCCACATTTTTGTGGGCAGATGAAAAAACCTGTGGGAGCGGGCTTGCTCGCGAAAGCGGTCTCTCAGTTGATATCTCTGTCGACTGACACGACCCCTTCGCGAGCAAGCCCGCTCCCACAGTCGTTTTGGGGTGTTAGTCAGAGTTGCGTGGGTTTCTTGAACACGTAGAACAGGTTCGGCTCGCTGACGAGGTACAGCGTACCGTCGTCATCCACGGCGATCCCCTCCGCTTGCGGCACGGTTTTTTGCAGGCCATGGCGCCCCTTGCTCAATGACATTGTGCTCAGCGGCCGCCCATCCACATCCAGCTCCAGAATCAATCGCGACTCATCCGACAGCGCCAGCAAATGCCCGCTGCGCTCATCGTATTGCAGGCTCGACAGATCCCGCACGAACATCCCGGCATCACGCTTGGGGTCGTTGATCACGTGCACCGAGTAGGATTCTTCAGGATTGAAGCGCGGAAAACCGTGCACCTCGTAGATCAGCATCGGGTTGCGCTCCTTGGCGACGAACAGGCGCTTGCCCACTGAATCGTAAGCCAGGCCCTCGAAGCCCTTGTTGCCGCCCATGTGAACGCCAATGGTCATCTGCTCGGCATCTGCCGCATCAACGAAGGTGGTGTCCTGCTCCAGACGAATCTTGATCAGCCGCTGCTGACTTTCGTCAGTGACCACGTAGATGTCTTCGCTGATGAACTCCACCGCCTCCGGATCGCCGAAACCGACCAGCGCCACACGACGCAAGATCCTGCCGTCGAGGGACAACTCGATCAGCTCGCTTCGTTTGTTGGTGACGGTGAACAGGCTTTTGCGTACCGGGTCGTAGGTCAGCGCTGAAACGTTGTCGGCCAGGCCATCGATCACCTGCGCTTCGGTCACGACCTGATACTGGTCCAGGCCCATCGACCGGGAACTCACCGGCTGCCACAGCGTATGCAGATTGAACCAGGTACGCTCGAACAGGCGCATGTACTGGGCGATCGCTATCAATGCGATCAGCAACATCACCAACAGAATCAGAATCAGGGATTTGGGGCGGGCAAATCGACGCATTCGGGTGGGCTCGGGGTCAAAACAGGCGGATGAAATATCACGCCCGTCTGAACTGAAGCTTAATGGCCGCTGGCCTTTTGCGTACAGGCAATCAGCGCAGGCGTTGGTTACTTCTGTTTTTCAAAGCGATAAAACAGGTTCGGTTCACTCACCATGTACAGCGTGCCCGCTTCATCCATGGTCACGCCTTCGGCACGGGGAATGGTATTTTTCAGGCCGTTGAAGCCACGCAGCAGGGTGATGAAACTGACCTGTTCACCCTTCTTGTCCAGCTCCAGCAACAGGTGCGAGTCGGCAGACAACACCAGCATGTGGCCAGTCCGCGGGTCGACGGCCAAGGCAGACAGGTTGCGCATGTCCAGTGCATGGCTGGCCAGCTTCAGCTTGTCGCCGATCAGGACCTTGCCGTCACCTTTCCAGGCAAACAATGCCGGCGGGCGCTCTTCGCCCAGCAGCAGTTGCTGATTGCTCGGGTCCCAGGTGACACCCTCGAACGCCTTGTTCTGGTCGTTGGAAGGCCCGAGGTCGTATTTCGGGAAGTCGGCCATATTCAATTCGCGGGTATCGGCATCAACCTTGACGATAGAGATCAGATGCTCGCGCTCATCGACAATGGCCAGCCGGCCGTCGCCCAGCACGGTGACGCCCTCAGGGTTGCTCCAACCCACCAACGGCATTTTGCGCAGCACATCGCCCTGCAAATTCAATTCGACCAGGAACGGGTTCTTGCCCATGACCGAAAACAGAGTCTTGGTCTGAGGGTCGTAGACCATGTCCGATGCTTCATCCTTCTCCATGCCCGGCAACGGCTTGGCATCGATCACCACCCGGTAGTCCGCAAGCCAGATACTCGCTTGGCGCTCGGCCGGGCTCTTGAATTGTTCCTTCACCCAGAGCACGCCCCGCGAATCCCAGTGCATGGCGAATGCAACGCCGTAGGCGACAACAGCCACCAGCAGCAGCCAGGTGTGCCAACGCAGGGCGAAGCGCGAACGGCGAACAGGTTCAAGCGTGGAAAGCGGAGAAGTGGCCATCGGGGAATGCGTTCCAGAAATTCAGGCTAGGGGTAATAGCACAGTTTGGGGCCGGCTCAGAGGCCAACAGCCCTGAAATTATCCAGACTGGATGTGAAAAAAACGGGAAATGACAGGGTGAGCCATCTACAGGCCACCACAAAACCAATGTGGGAGCGGGCTTGCTCGCGAAAGCGGTGTGTCAGGCAACACTTAGTCGACTGTCACGCCCTCCTCGCGAGCAAGCCCGCTCCCACAGGGTTTGGCGGTGCCTGGACTAGCGAACGCTGCTGGTGAAACTGCTGGCGCCCGGCAATTCCAGAACGATCTCGTCACCGACATTCAGCGGGCCAACGCCCACTGGCGTGCCGGTGAGGATCACGTCCCCGGCCTGCAACGAGAAGCAGCCGGCCATGTGCTGGATCATCGGCACGATCGGGTTGAGCATCGCGCTGCTGTTGCCGTCCTGGCGCACTTCACCGTTGATGGTCAGGCGGATGCCGATGTCGGTCAGGTCGGCAAACGTGCTGCCGGACACGAACGGAGCAAGTACTGCCGCACCGTCGAAGGACTTGGCGATTTCCCAGGGCAGGCCCTTGGATTTCAGCTCGGCCTGCTTGTCGCGCAGGGTCAGGTCCAGGGCTGGAGCGAAACCGGAGATGGCGTCGAGCACTTCTTCGCGGCTCGGTTTGGTCGACAACGGCTTGCCGATCAACACCGCGATTTCCGCTTCGTAGTGCACCGAACCGCGCTCGGTCGGAATGCTGAAACCACCTTCCAGCGGCACCACGCAACTGCCCGGCTTGATGAACAGCAGTGGCTCGGTCGGCACCGGATTGTCCAGTTCCTTGGCGTGTTCGGCGTAGTTACGGCCGATGCACACCACTTTCCCCAACGGGAAGTGAATGCGCGTACCGTCGACATACTGGTGCTGATAGCTCATTACCGACTCCTGCTTCGTTGGCTCTTAAAGTTCGAAAATCAAACAGCGAAAATCTTGCCCGGGTTCATGATGCCGTTCGGGTCGAACACCGCCTTGACCGCTTTCATGTACTCGATCTCGACCGGCGAGCGGCTGTAGGTCAGGTAGTCACGCTTGGTCATGCCCACGCCGTGCTCGGCGGAGATCGAACCGTTGTACTTCTCGACGGTTTCGAACACCCACTTGTTGACGGTGGCGCACTTGGCGAAGAACTCATCCTTGCTCAGGTTATCCGGCTTGAGGATGTTCAAGTGCAGGTTGCCGTCGCCGATGTGGCCGAACCAGACGATTTCGAAATCCGGGTAGTGTTCACCGACGATCGCGTCGATTTCCTTCAGGAATGCCGGAACTTTCGATACGGTGACCGAAATGTCGTTCTTGTACGGCGTCCAGTGGGAAATGGTTTCGGAGATGTATTCGCGCAGCTTCCACAGGTTCTGCAACTGGGTTTCGCTCTGGCTCATCACGCCGTCCAGCACCCAGCCCTGCTCGACGCAGTGTTCGAAGGTTTCCAGGGCGTGGTTGGCCACTTCTTCGGTGGTCGCTTCGAATTCCAGCAGCGCGTAGAACGGGCAATCGGATTCGAACGGCGCCGGCACATCGCCACGTGCCATGACTTTGGCCAGGGCTTTGTCGGAGAAGAATTCGAAGGCGGTCAGGTCAAGCTTGCTCTGGAAGGCGTGCAGCACCGGCATGATCGAGTCGAAATCGGCGGTGCCGAGGACCATGGCGGTGAGGTTTTTCGGCGCGCGGTCCAGGCGCATGGTCGCTTCGACCACGAACCCGAGGGTGCCTTCGGCGCCGATGAACAGCTGACGCATGTCGTAGCCGGTGGCGTTCTTGATCAGGTCGCGGTTCAGTTCCAGCACGTCGCCCTTGCCGGTGACCACTTTCATGCCGGCAACCCAGTTACGGGTCATGCCGTAGCGAATCACCTTGATCCCGCCGGCATTGGTGCCGATATTGCCGCCAATCTGGCTCGAACCTGCCGAAGCGAAGTCCACCGGGTAGTACAGGCCGTTTTCTTCGGCCACGTTCTGCAGGTGCTCGGTGACCACGCCCGGCTGGCAAACGGCCGTGCGGTCAGTGAGGTTCACGTCGAGGATCTGGTTCATGTAGTCGAACGACACGACCACTTCACCATTGGCCGCCACCGCTGCTGCGGAAAGACCGGTACGACCACCGGACGGCACCAGCGCCACCTTGTGTTTGTTGGCCCACAGGACAATGGCCTGGACCTGCTCGGTGGTCTTGGGGAACACGATGGCGGTCGGGGCCGGGGCGAAATGCTTGGTCCAATCCTTTCCGTAAGCATTCAGGGAGTCGGCATCGGTCAGCACCTTGCCAGGCTCAACCAGGGTCTTCAGCTCTTCAATCAGGGCAGGATTGGTCATCGACAGAACTCTCGAACAATTCATGGTCATCCTGAGAACGCTTCACGTCGCAGGAATGAGTGTTTAGCGGGGTGCATATGCTAGCATAACGACCCCGCAGGATAGTGCCCAAGGGCTGTTCTGCGGTGACGGCTTTCCTGCCGTGCGGGTCAGCTCCGGGCTGCTCCCTTTCCTGCCATTTTTCTCCGGGATACAGGTTTACGCAGATGAGCAAGACTTCTCTCGATAAGAGCAAGATCAAGTTCCTTCTTCTCGAAGGCGTCCACCAATCGGCTGTCGACGTCCTCAAGGCGGCGGGCTACACCAGCATCGAGTACCTCACTGGTTCTCTGCCGGAAGCCCAGCTCAAGGAAAAGATCGCCGATGCTCACTTCATCGGCATTCGCTCCCGCACTCAACTGACCGAAGAGATCTTCGATCACGCGAAGAAGCTCGTGGCTGTAGGGTGTTTCTGCATCGGCACCAACCAGGTCGACCTGGACGCGGCCCGCGAACGCGGCATCGCGGTGTTCAACGCGCCGTACTCCAACACCCGTTCCGTCGCGGAGCTGGTGCTGGCCGAAGCGATCCTGCTGCTGCGCGGCATCCCTGAGAAGAACGCTTCCTGCCACCGTGGCGGCTGGATCAAGAGCGCGGCCAATTCCTTCGAGATCCGCGGCAAGAAGCTGGGCATCGTCGGTTACGGCTCGATCGGTACTCAACTGTCGGTCCTGGCGGAAGGCCTGGGCATGCAGGTGTACTTCTACGACACCATCACCAAGCTGCCACTGGGTAACGCCACTCAGGTAGGCAACCTGCACGAGCTGCTGGCGATGTCCGACATCGTTTCGCTGCACGTACCGGAAACCGCCGCCACCCAGTGGATGATGGGCGAGAAGGAAATCCGCGCCATCAAGAAAGGCGGCATCCTGATCAACGCCGCCCGCGGCACCGTGGTCGAACTGGACCACCTGGCGGCTGCCATCAAGGACAAGCACCTGATCGGCGCGGCCATCGACGTATTCCCGGTGGAGCCACGCTCCAACGACGAAGAGTTCGAAAGCCCGCTGCGTGGCCTGGACAACGTGATCCTGACCCCGCACATCGGTGGCTCCACCGCTGAAGCCCAGGCCAACATCGGTCTGGAAGTGGCGGAAAAACTGGTCAAGTACAGCGACAACGGTACTTCGGTATCGTCCGTGAACTTCCCGGAAGTGGCCCTGCCGGCTCACCCTGGCAAGCACCGCCTGCTGCACATCCACGAAAACATTCCGGGCGTGCTCAGCGAGATCAACAAAGTCTTCGCCGAAAACGGCATCAACATCTCCGGTCAGTTCCTGCAGACCAACGAGAAGGTTGGCTACGTGGTAATCGACGTCGACGCCGAGTACTCGGACCTGGCGCAAGAGAAGCTGCAACACGTCAAGGGCACCATCCGTAGCCGGGTGCTGTTCTGATCGCGACTTGAGCGACAAAAAAAGGGAGCCTTCGGGCTCCCTTTTTCATTCACGCTACAACGTTACTTGACGTTGACGGTGATCTTCTCGGAAACGATCGGCGGATCGAACGGCATGTGGTTGCTATCGCCCAGTTCAAGCTGCAAGGTGTGTTTGCCCGGCGTGAGCGTTACTTCAGCCTGGGTCTGCGCGTTGCCGAAATGCTGGTGGTTGGCATCTTTGGGAATCGGCGCACCGGCGGCTGGCAGCTCGTCGACGTCGATCAGCAAGTGGTGATGACCGGTGTTCTTGGTGGTATTGCCCGCCGGTGCCAGGGCAACGTTCTCGACAGCGAACTTGACGACGACCGTCTGTGGAACCGTCGCACCATCCTTGGGAGACACGATGGACACTTCGGCGCCCTTCGGAGCCGGCGTTGCACTGGCCAGCACCGAAACACCCATCAACAGGCCAGCCAAAGCAGCACGTGACATAAAGGTTTTCATTCTCTTCTCCAGTTTTTCCGTAAAATTCGCGTGGCCATGACAACTTCACGGCCATTCGTTGTCGAAGGCACTCGACAACCATAGCAAAGCGAGCCTGAATCAGAGGATCGCGATAATAAATTCAAAGGAGTGACCATGCGCTTTCTGCCTGGCCTGATCTGCCTGCTACCCCTTCTGAGCCCTTTGGCTCATGCCGAATTGATTGATGACGTCAACGACCGGGGCGAATTGCGTATTGCCGTTGAAGCCAACACTCCCCCGTTCAATTTCAAGGATGACGACAAGCTCACCGGCTTCGAAATCGAGTTGGGCCAACTGCTCGCAAGTGAACTCGATGTCCGGGCCGACTTCGTCGTCACCGACGGCAGCGATCTGCTGACCGGCGTCGAAAGCGGCAAATACGACATCGCTATCAACCACATAGCAGTGACCCCGGATCTCAAGGATCGTTTCGACTTCAGCGAACCTTACATTCAAACCAATGCGCAATTGATCGCGCAGAAAGAAGAGCCTCGCTCCATTTTGCTGGTCCAATCGCTGACGGAAGAGAAGCCCAAAACCAACCCGGCCGTGAACCTGGCGATTCCGTTTCAGAAGGGTAATCCGGCGTTCCAAGCCAGCCTGGAAAACGCATTGCAACGAATCAAGGATGACGGGCGACTGCAAGCGCTGGAACAGAAGTGGCTGGGGGCGGATGCGGGTGTGACGCCCAAGCCGAAAGAACAATGAAACCCAACTGTGGGAGCGGGCTTGCTCGCGAAGGCGGTGTATCAGTCAGCATCCCTTTCTACTGACATGCCCCCTTCGCGAGCAAGCCCGCTCCCACATTGGTTTTGTGTTGGTTGTCAGTCCAGCGTCAATAAAGCCTGTGCCGCCTGCGGCAACTCCAGCTCACTGAACACCTGCACCCCGTGACGGTTGAGTAGCGCCGCCGTCACGCCCTCGCCACTGACTTTCACGCCGCTGAACGTCCCGTCATAGGTCAGCAAATTGCCGCAGGACGGGCTGTTGGCCTTGAGGACGGCGATGCGGATGCCATGTTTTTTTACCAGTTCCAGTGCCTGATACGCCCCCGACAGAAACTGCGCACTAACGTCCTCGCCCTCGGTGGTGATCACCAACGCCTGGCCATCGAGGACTTGCGTGCCCTGCCCGTCTGGAATTTCCGCCGCCGCCCGAGGTGTTGGCAATCCACCAGCCACCTCCGGGCACAACGGCACGACCCGCCCCTCATCAAGCCACTGCTGAAGCTGATCGAAAGGCCCGCTGGCCCCGCCGTCGTAACGTACGCGGTGGCCCAACAGGCAGCGGCTGACGAGAATTTTCTGCATGATCAGAACGGCTCGTTGCCGCGCCGGCGGAACCAGCCGGTCAGCGACAGGCGATCCCGGGTCGCGGGCAGGACTTCGTGGGGAACCTCGCCGGAGAGAAACACCACCAGGCAGCCACCGACAGGTTCCACGTCGTAGACGCGATCATTGTCGAGGTACATGCGCAACTGGCCGCCGTGTTCGGGAAGCCAGCCGTCATTGAGATAAACCACCGCCGAAACCATGCGCCGGTCGTCATCGCGAAAACGGTCGACGTGCTTCAGGTAGAAGGCGCCGGGCGGGTACATCGCAAAATGGCTTTCGAAATCCTCCAGGCCGAGAAACAGACCGCGATTGATCGCCTCGCGCAGGCTGTCCATCAAACTCAGATAGCTGTCGCACGCCTCGGCCTGGCCGGGGTCGATCCACTGGATATGGTCGCCACGAATCCCTTCGCGGATCTCCGATGACGGCCCACGGCCCACGGCGGCCGGAGCCAGCTGACCCTCGGCAGCACGTTTGCGACACTCGGCCGCCAGCTCTCGGGTCAAGTCCTGAGGCAGGAAAATATTCTGCTGCGACCAGCCGTGCTCGGCCAGGTCGTCGACGATTCGTAGCAGCAGCGGGTGATCAGAGGATATTTGCATGGCGCGCATAGTATTCCTGTGCCCGGAAATCCGACAGAGCCGCGCAGCGGGTTGATACGAATTCTCGACAAGCAGGGGTGCCACACGGAGAATAGTCGCCTGCTGACTGGAGTCCCTATGCGCCGTTTGCTTTTATCCCTGCTGATGTTCTGCGTTTTGCCCGCCTGGGCAGACGGCCACGATCAGTTGTACAAGGTCGCCGGCTGGCCGGAACAACGCGCGCATTTCAGCGATGCCCTTTCGGCTGCTCAGCAACGCTACCAGGGCAGCCTGCCCCCGGCGGTGTTTCAGGCACTGGTCAGCAACAGCAATCAGCGTTTTTCCCCCCAGGCCGTGGACCAGCGCGCCGAAGCGCAATTGCGCAAGAACCTCGCTGACCCCAAACCCGCGCTGACGTTTTTCCAGTCGCCCCTGGGCAAGAAAATCGTCGCCGCCGAGTTGCTGGCGACCCGTCGCGACCAACTGGCAAAAAACGCCAAGGGTCTGCCGAAGATGCAGGCCAGCGACAGCCGCATGTTGATCATCGGCCATTTGGCACAAGCCCTGCCCGCGCGCGAGGCCGGCGCGGAAGTCAGCCTGGCGATTGCTGGCGTCGCCGCCGATAGCTTGAGTTCAATGATCCCGGGATTGCTCGGTGCCGGTCAGGCCCAGGGCATGCTCAACGGCCAGCGCCAGCGCCTGATGGAGCAGATCGGTAGCGACCTCAACAACACACTGCTGTATGTCTATCGCGACCTGTCGGACAACGAACTGGAAGAGTTCGCGACCTTTGCCGAATCGGCGGAAGGCCAGGCTTATTATCAAGCGGCGCTGGCGGCGATTCGGGCGGGGTTGGCGGTGGGGCAGAGCAATTCGAACCTGACCCAGTGATTTTCGTTTCCAAATAGACCGCTTTCGCGAGCAAGCCCGCTCCCACATTGGATCTGTGCACACCGCCCCTCTGTGGGAGCGGGCTTGCTCGCGAAGGGGCCAGAACAGTCACTAGGGATTGCGACCCTTAATCCGCCTGGTCAAGAACCCGAAATACTCCTGCCGCATCACCAGCGTCTCATTCGCCAGATGATGTCGTGCCTCGGGCAGCATCAGCACCTGAGGCCGATCAAACTTGCCCCGCAACACTTCCAGGTTGTGCTCCCAATCCACCGTCATGTCGGCCTGCCCCTGCACGATCAGCGGCCGGCGGGTGCTCATGGGTGCGGCCTCGATGCGTTTGATCCAGCGCGCCAACGCACCCACCCAGGCTGTCGGCAGGCGCAACGGCTGCAACGGATCGGCCTGCAGAAACGGCAGAAAGGCCGGGTCATTGGAGTTCTCGCTGAAACGCCGGGCGATGGCTTTGACGAAAGGCTTGAGCAGGTAGTAACTCAGTTGCGACCAACCCCACGCCCGCGGCCGCACCAGCGGCGACAGCAAAATCACCTGGCCCTGGGCCGGGCTGCTCGCCCCCGCATTCAACACATGATCGATCACGATCGCCCCGCCGGTGCTCTGCCCGCACAAGTGCCACGGCTGCGGCAAGTCGAGGGATTGCGCCTCGCGGAACAACCCTTGCAACGCGTCCTGATACTCGGCGAAATCCTTGATGCTCGCCCGTTCGCCACTGGACAGGCCATGCCCCGGCAAGTCGCAGGCAATCACCGCAAAGCCCTGGTCCAGCGCCCACTCGATCACATGCCGATAGAGCCCGGTGTGGTCGTAGAAACCGTGGATGACAAACAGCGTCGCCTTGGCTCGCTCGGGCCACCAGAACTGGCTGACCAGCTCATAACCGTCGACCTCGAATCGCCCAAGGCCGCTGCGCACCTGACGCGAGGCAAAATCCAGCCCGTAGAATCGCTGGTAAGCCTGCGCCTGCGCCGACAACGGCTGCCCGGCAGCCAATGGCAGCAGGCTTGCACGTAGAAGATCAGGGTCGAAAGTAGCCGGCATGGACGATTCCAGAACGTGAAACGGACTTTATAGGCCTGCGATATTCATCTGTCGCGGCAAGCATGGCAAGCTAGCCACCCTTCGAGGATTGAACCGATGCGCTCGCCCCTTCGCGCCCCCCTGTTTGCCAGCCTGCTCGCCGTGGTGTGTGCTGGCGTATTGTGGGCGGCCTACGACTGGTTCCAGGGGCGTTACCTGCGGGCGTTCAGCGAGCACACCGCGATGTTTTCCGGTGATCCGCTGCGCCTTCCCGAATCCCTCGCCGGCCCTGGCGCCATCCGCCTTGTGCATTTCTGGGACCCGGCCTGCCCGTGCAATGTCGGCAATCAACAACACCTGACCAAACTGGTCGAGCGCTACGTACCCCATGGCGTGGAATTCTATGCCGTGCAAAAACCCGGTAGCCACGGCCAATTGCCGAGCAACTTGAGCAGCCTCAAAACCATCGACATCCTGCCCGGCTCCGAACAGATCCCCGCCAGCCCGGCCGTGGCGATCTGGGATCGCAGCGGCAAACTGGCGTACTTCGGCCCCTACAGCGAAGGCCTGACCTGTAACTCCAGCAACAGCTTTATCGAGCCGATCCTGCAAGCGCTGGATGAAGGCCGTGCGGTGAGTGCCACACACACACTGGCGGTGGGGTGTTACTGCCCGTGGCCTGTCGATCCAACTAAATAGGGAAAGACGCGGTAATACGAATCCCTCCTACGGGCGATGCGCCAAATCGGCACCCCGTGTTACACAGTGGCATCAGGAATCACAATAACAACAAGGACTCTTATGAAACGCAGCCTGACCGCTCTCGCTCTGCTGATCGTCGTGCTGGCCGCCGGGGCTGGCTGGTACCTCTACAGCAAGCAGCCGTCACGCCAGGGCATGGTGGAACTGCAACACCTGCAAGGCTCCGTCACCGTGCGCTACGACGAGCGTGGCATCCCGCACATCCGCGCCGACAACGAAACCGACCTGTACCGCGCCCTCGGCTACGTGCATGCCCAGGACCGCCTGTTCCAGATGGAAGTCCTGCGTCGCCTGGCCCGTGGCGAACTGGCCGAAGTGCTCGGGCCGAAGCTGCTCGACACCGACAAACTGATGCGCAGCCTGCGCATTCGCGAACGCGCAGAAACTTACCTGGCGAACCTCGACAAGCAGTCGCCCTCCTTCATCGCCATGCAAGCCTATCTGGACGGCATCAACCAGTATCAGGACAGCCACGCCAAACCCGTGGAGTTCGATGTGCTGGGAATTCCAAAACGCCCGTTCACGGCCCAGGACACCATCAGCATCGCCGGCTACATGGCCTACAGTTTTGCTGCGGCATTTCGTACCGAACCCTTGCTGACATTCGTGCGCGACCAACTGGGGCCCCAATACCTGAACATCTTCGATCTCGACTGGCAGCCCAAGGGCGTGCTCAACGGGACCGGCACCACCTTGGCCAGCGCCGACTGGAAAGACCTCAATGCCCTCGCCCGCTTGAGCGAACAAGCCCTGGCTGACAACGGCCTGCCACAGTTCGAGGGCAGCAACGCCTGGGTCGTCGCGGGCAGCCGGACCCAAAGCGGCAAGCCGCTGCTGGCGGGTGATCCGCATATCCGTTTTTCCGCGCCGTCGGTGTGGTACGAAGCGCAGCTCTCGGCGCCCGGCTTCGAACTCTACGGCCACTATCAGGCCTTGATGCCGTTTGCGTCGCTGGGCATGAACCACGACTTCGGCTGGAGCATCACCATGTTCCAGAATGACGACCTCGACCTGATCGCCGAGAAGGTCAACCCGGACAACCCCAATCAGGTCTGGTATCGCGGCAAGTGGGTGGACATGACGACCAGCGAGCAGCAGATCGCAGTCAAGGGCCAGGCGCCAGTCACCCTGGTGTTGCGTCAGTCGCCCCACGGGCCGATCGTCAACGATGCCTTGGGCAGCGGCGTCGGTAAAACGCCGATTGCCATGTGGTGGGCATTTCTCGAAAGCCAGAACCCGATCCTGGAGGGTTTCTACCAGCTCAATCGCGCCGACACCCTGGCCAAGGCCCGTGGTGCCGCGGCAAAAATCCAGGCCCCGGGCCTGAACGTTGTCTGGGCCAATGCCAAGGGAGATATCGGCTGGTGGGCGGCGGCGCAATTGCCTAAACGCCCGGCGGGTGTACGCCCGTGGTTCATCCTCGACGGCAGCACCGCCGAGGCGGACAAGGATGGCTTCTACCCGTTCAGCGCCAACCCTCAGGAAGAAAACCCGGCCCGGGGCTACATCGTCTCGGCCAACTTCCAGCCGGTGTCGCCAACCGGCATGGAGATTCCCGGCTACTACAACCTTGCCGATCGCGGCCAGCAACTCAATCGCCAGCTCAGCGACAAAGCGATCAAATGGGACCTGGAAAACAGCCAGAAACTGCAACTGGGCACCACTACCGCCTACGGCCCGCGCCTGTTGGCACCGCTGTTGCCGGTGTTGCGCGAAGTGGTGAGCGATCCCGCCGAACTCAAACTGGTGGAGCAACTGGCCCAGTGGAAAGGCGATTACCCGCTCGACTCGACCAGCGCCACGCTGTTCAACCAGTTCCTGTTCAACCTGACTGACGCGACGATGCGCGATGAACTGGGTAACGACTTCTTCGAAACGCTGCTCTCGACCCGGGTGATCGACGCCGCGCTCCCCCGCCTGGCCGCCAGCGCCGATTCGCCGTGGTGGGACAACCGCAGCACCCTCGACAAGGAAACCCGTGCCGACACGGTGAAGGCCGCCTGGCAATCCAGCCTCGCGCACCTCAAGAGCACTCTCGGCGCAGACTCCTCGCAATGGCAGTGGGGCAGCGCGCACACATTGACCCATGGCCATCCGCTCGGGCAGCAAAAACCGCTGGACCTGTTCTTCAATGTCGGCCCCTTCGCCGCACCCGGCAGTCATGAAGTGCCGAACAACCTCTCGGCGAAAATCGGACCGGCACCCTGGCCCGTCACCTACGGCCCTTCGACCCGGCGCCTGATCGACTTCGCCGACCCGGCCCACAGCCTGACCATCAACCCGGTCGGCCAGAGCGGAGTCCTGTTCGACAGCCACTATGATGATCAGGCCGAGGCCTACGTCGAGGGGATGTACTTCCAGGCGCATCTCAATGAAGAAGAGGTCACGGCCAATACCCGCAGTACGTTGAAGCTGTTGCCGGCGCGGGTTGTACCATAGATTTTTGCTGGCCGGGCCGGCCTCATCGCGAGCAAGCTCGCTCCCACAAGGATCTGTGTCGAACACAAATTATGTGAACACCAGAGAAACCTGTGGGAGCGAGCTTGCTCGCGATGGGGCCCTGATAGACGCCTACAAATTCAGCTCAAACCATCGCCGCAAAGTTCAGCCGGAACTGCTGCGGCGTCACCCCCAACCTGCGATTGAACACACTGCGCATGTGCTGGGCATCGCGAAAACCGCATTGATAGGCCACGGTCTTGAGCGGCGCGCGGGTGCTTTCCAGCAGCGTGCGCGCCGCATCGACCCTCGCTCGCTCGACGAACTCGGCCGGGGTGATTTTCGCTTCCCTGGCAAACACCCGGGAGAAGTTGCGCGCACTCATGTTGGCGGCATTGGCCAGGTCGGCGATGGCCAGGTCGCCCGTCAGGTTGGCCAGCACGTAATGCTGCACCATCGCTACCGCCGAATCCGCTTCGGCGTGGGGTGTGAGGAACGGGCTGAATTGCGACTGCCCGCCCGAACGCTGGGTGAACACCACCAGCCGCCTGGCGACGCTCAGTGCAACTTCCGGCCCGTGATCCCGGCCCAATAGATACAACGACAGATCGATCCCCGCTGTGACCCCGGCCGAGGTGAACAGCTCGCCGTCCTCAACATACAGTCGATCCGCTTCCACCCGGGAGGAGGGACACAGTGCAGCCAGATCCGATGCGTCCTGCCAATGCGTAGTGACCGTGCGCCCCTCCAGCAATCCGGCCCGGGCGAGCATGAACGCGCCGTTGCAGATCGAGCCGAAGCGCTTGGCCCGCACGCAGGCATCGCGCAACCAGCCGTCGAATGCCATGCCGAAATCCATGAACGGCAACTGCGGCCCGCCCGCCACCAGCAACAGGTCATACGGCTCCAGCGCTTCGCTGAAATGCCGATGGGCATTGAGTGCCAAACCGTTGGAGCACGCCATCATCCCGCGCTCGACGCCGATCACCTCCAGCCGATAGTGATCCTGCGGGGCAAGGAAGCGATTGGCCTCGGAAAACACATCCATGGGGCCGGTGACATCCAGCGACTGAACGCCGGCGAACACCACGATGGCTACGGTTTTACTCATGGTTCGAAGAGCCTCTCATGGCACCGATTGCAACGCTCACCTGTAGGAGCGAGCCTGCTCGCGATGGACGTCAACGATGACGGGAGCTGGCTGGATGTACGCGGTGCCCTCACGTGCATCGCGAGCAAGCTCGCTCCTACAGGGTCTGCATGCACCCTAGCCAATCCACGCCCAACAAGCGAGGTTGGCGCGATATGCACGCTCATTGGCCGGGATCGCAGCCATGGATCGATTGTCCGGTTTCCGGGGCCGGAACAGACTGAAACCCTCAGCGCCGCCAAGGCGTTCACGACGAGGAAAACTCCATGAGCACCACCATCGCCGGCATCAAGATCCCCGACAGCGCACTGGCAAAGGCCACCACCGAATACATCCGCGACATCGAGTCCGACCTGCTCTACCACCACTCGCGCCGGGTCTTCCTGTTTGGTGCTCTGAGCGGCGAGCGCAAGCAACTGGCCTACAACCCGGAGTTGCTGTACGTCGGCGCGATGTTCCATGACCTGGGACTGGTGCAAGGTCATCGCAGCGACAACGAGCGCTTCGAAGTCGACGGTGCCAACGCGGCAGCGGCGTTCCTCAAGCCTTACGGATTGAGCGATGACGACATCGAACAGGTCTGGCTATCGATTGCCCTGCACACCACGCCGGGCGTGCCTCAGCATTTGCGGTCCACCGTGGCACTGGTCACGGCTGGCGTCGAGATGGACGTGCTGGGCATGGACTACGCGGCGTTTTCCAGCGTGCAGCGCGAAGCGGTGGTGCATGCGCATCCACGGGGCGAGGGATTCAAGGAGTGCATCATCTGCGCGTTTGCCGACGGCTTGCGCCATCGTCCGCAGACCACGTTCGGCAATGTGAAGACTGATGTGCTGGTGGATCAGGAGCCGGGGTTCAAGCCGATGAACTTCGTCGAGGTCATTCGTAAATCTCCCTGGGTCGCATAAGCAAATGTGGGAGCGGGCTTGCTCGCGAAGGGGTCGTGTCAGTCTATATCCACATTGACTGACACAACGCTTTCGCGAGCAAGCCCGCTCCCACATTTTGGATTGGGTTGATCACAAGAGCGTGGTCAACCCGACGTCAGGCTCAAGCCGCTTCCGGCGCCTGCGCGCGACGCACGTCCGGTTGCTTCCACGAGTCGGCTGCCGCTTCTTCGATCGCCTGCTGGATCGCACGACGACGGCTTTCTTCGGCGCGACGGCTGAAGAACCAGACCAGGAAGGTCACGATCGACACCGCCAGCAGGATCAGGCTGGCCACGGCGTTGATCTCGGGTTTGACCCCCAGACGGACCGCCGAGAACACTTCCATCGGCAGGGTCGTGGAGCCCGGGCCGGACACGAAGCTCGCCAGCACCAGGTCATCCAGCGACAGGGCGAACGACATCATGCCGCCCGCTGCCAGCGATGGCGCGATCATCGGGATGGTGATCAGGAAGAACACCTTCCACGGCCGTGCACCGAGGTCCATGGCCGCTTCTTCGATGGACAGGTCCAGCTCACGCAAGCGTGCCGAGACCACCACCGCCACATAGGCCGCACAGAACGTGGTGTGGGCGATCCAGATGGTGACGATGCCGCGTTCCTGCGGCCAGCCGATCATCTGCGCCATGGCCACGAACAGTAGCAACAGCGACAGACCGGTGATCACCTCAGGCATGACCAGCGGCGCAGTGACCAGGCCACCGAACAGGGTACGGCCCTTGAAGCGCGTAATGCGTGTCAGGACGAACGCCGCCAATGTACCCAGTGCCACCGCCGCGATGGCGGTGTAGCAGGCGATTTCCAGCGAGCGCACCACCGAGCCCATCAGTTGGCTGTTGTCGAGCAGGCCGACGTACCACTTGATCGACCAGCCGCCCCACACCGTTACCAGTTTGGAGGCGTTGAACGAGTAGATGACCAGGATCAGCATCGGCAGGTAGATGAACAACAGACCCAGTACCAGCATCAGGCTGGAGAAACGGAAGCGCTTCATTCTTTACCCTCCATTTCCTTGGCCTGACTGCGGTTGAACAGGATGATCGGCACAATCAGGATCGCCAGCATCACTACCGCCAGGGCAGACGCCACCGGCCAGTCACGGTTGTTGAAGAACTCTTGCCAGAGCACTTTACCGATCATCAGGGTTTCCGGACCACCGAGCAGTTCCGGGATCACGAACTCACCCACCACCGGGATGAACACCAGCATGCAGCCGGCGATGATGCCGTTTTTCGACAGCGGCACGGTGATTTTCCAGAAGCTGTTGAACGTGCTCGAACCCAGGTCCGACGCAGCTTCCAGCAGGCTCTGGTCGTGCTTCACCAGGTTGGCGTACAGCGGCAGGATCATGAACGGCAGGTAGGAATAAACCACGCCGATGTAGACCGCCAGGTTGGTGTTGAGGATCTGCAGCGGCTCGTCGATCCAGCCCATGCTCATCAGGAACCCGTTGAGCAGGCCGTTATTGCTGAGGATGCCCATCCACGCGTAAACGCGGATCAGGATCGCGGTCCAGGTCGGCATCATGATCAGCAGCACCAGCACCGTTTGCACTTCCTTGCGGGCAACGGAGATGCCGTAGGCCATCGGGTAGCCGATCAGCAGGCAGAGGATGGTGCTGAAAAGCGCCATCTTCAACGAGCCGAGGTAAGCGGCGATGTACAGCTCGTCACCGGCCAGCATCGCGTAGTTGCCCAGGTTAAGCAGCAACTGCAGCTTCTGCTCGGCGTAGCTGTAGATCTCGGTGTATGGCGGAATGGCCACGTCCGCTTCGGCGAAGCTGATCTTCAGTACGATGAAGAACGGCAGCATGAAGAACAGGAACAGCCAGATGAAGGGAACCCCGATGACCATCTGACGGCCACCGGGAATTATTCGATTGAGTCGACGCTTGAATTTGCGCATGTTCATGAGCGCAGCACCACGCCGCTGTCATCTTCCCAGTACACGTAGACCTGATCACCCCAGGTCGGACGCTGCCCGCGACGCTCGGCGTTGGCCACGAACGACTGCACCAGCTTGCCGCTTGGCAATTCGACGTAGAACACCGAGTGCCCACCCAGGTAGGCGATGTCGTGCACTTTGCCGCTGGACCAGTTGTACTGGCAGGTCGGCATGTCGGCGGTGACCAGCAGTTTTTCCGGACGGATCGCGTAGGTGACCGACTTGTCCTGCACCGAAGTGCTGATGCCGTGGCCGACGTAGATCTGACGATCCAGGTCTTTGCAGGTAATGATCGCGTGACCTTCGGCGTCGTCGATCACTTCGCCTTCGAAGATGTTCACGTTGCCGATGAATTCGCAGACCAGGCGACTGGTCGGGGTTTCGTAGATGTCGATCGGGCTGCCGATCTGGGCGATCCAGCCCAGGTGCATGATCGCGATACGCTCGGCCATGGTCATGGCCTCTTCCTGATCGTGGGTCACCATGACGCAGGTTACGCCGACGCGCTCGATAATCTCCACCAGTTCCAGCTGCATTTGCGAACGCAGCTTCTTGTCCAGTGCGCCCATCGGTTCGTCGAGCAACAGCAGCTTCGGACGCTTGGCCAGGGAACGAGCCAGTGCCACGCGCTGACGCTGGCCGCCGGACAGTTGGTGTGGCTTGCGCTTGGCGTACTGGCTCATCTGTACCAGCTTGAGCATTTCGGCCACGCGGGCGTCAACTTCAGCAGCCGGGATCTTGTCCTGCTTGAGGCCAAAGGCGATGTTCTGCGCCACGGTCATATGCGGGAACAAGGCGTAGGACTGGAACATCATGTTGATCGGCCGTTCGTATGGCGGCATATCAGTGATGTCTACGCCATCGAGGAAAATGCGCCCCTCCGTGGGCCGTTCGAAACCTGCGAGCATGCGCAGCAAAGTGGATTTGCCCGATCCCGAACCGCCGAGCAGGGCGAAAATCTCGCCTTTCTTGATTTCCAGGGACACATCGTCCACGGCAATCGTCTCGTCGAACTTCTTCGTGACCCGGTCGATTTTGACCAGCACCTGTTTAGGTGACTGGTCGCCCTCGAGGGCTTTCTTATAGGCGCCGGAGGCAACTGCCATTTACGAAACTCCCAACAAAATTTTCAGTTCGCTCAAGGTGAGCGAACCTTGGATAGTTTGAGCCTTGAAACTATTTACCCGACTTGACCTTGGTCCAGCTGCGGGTCATCAAACGTTGAATATTCGGCGGTAACTCGATCGACACGTAGGTCTTGTCGAGCACCTCTTGCGGTGGATAAACCGCTTCGTCGGTGCGAATGGACTGTTCCATCAGTTTGTCCGACCCCGGGTTAGGGTTGGCATAGCCGACGTAATCGCTGACCTGGGCAATCACCTCAGGCTTGAGCAAATAGTTGATGAAGGCGTGGGCCTGCTTGACGTTGGCCGAGTCCTTCGGAATCGCCAGCATGTCGAACCAGAGCGCACCGCCCTCTTTCGGAATCGAGTAGGCGATGTTCACGCCTTTCTTGGCTTCTTCGGCGCGGTTCTTGGCCTGGAAGATGTCGCCGGAGAAACCGATCGCCACGCAGATATCGCCGTTGGCCAGATCCGCGATGTACTTGGACGAATGGAAGTAGGTCACGTAAGGCCGCACTGCAAGCAACTTGGCGGTGGCCTTTTCGTAGTCCTTGGGATCAGTGCTGTTAGCGTTCAGGCCCATGTAATTGAGCACTGTCGGCATCATTTCATCGGCGGAGTCGAGGAACGCGACGCCACAGCTTTGCAGCTTCTTGATGTTCTGCGGCTCGAACAGCACGCCCCACGAATCAATCGTATCGACGCCCAGCACAGCCTTGACCTTGTCGACGTTGTAACCGATGCCGTTGGTGCCCCACAGGTACGGCACGGCGTACAGGTTGCCCGGATCGTTCTGTTCCAGGCGCTTGAGCAGCACTGGATCGAGGTTCGAATAGTTCGGCAGTTGCGACTTGTCGAGCTTCTGGAATGCCCCGGCCTTGATCTGCTTGCCGAGGAAGTGGTTCGACGGCACGACCACGTCGTAGCCGGTACGCCCGGCCAGCAATTTACCTTCCAGGGTTTCGTTGGAATCGAAGACGTCATAAACCGGCTTGATACCGGTCTCTTTCTGGAAATCGGCCAGGGTGGTCTCGCCGATGTAGTCGGACCAGTTATAAATATGCACGGTACCGGCGGCCTGGACACTGACAGCAACTGTCAGCCCGGCACTCACCAGCATGGCATTGCGCAACATAGAAAAAATAGGCAAGTGGAGGTCCTCTGAAATTAGTTGGGCCCAAGTTGCCCCGCGCTACATGACAACCGTGGTTGCCCGGCAACAAAACCGGCGCGCAACTTACCCTCGAAAAACCGTTCCAGCAAAACTTTCTGTCATTTAATTACACCTGCTGCCGCCACCGCGCGGGTGGCGACAACAGGTTGTTGCATCAAACCGGCTTATTTACCGGATTTGATCTTGGTCCAGCTGCGGGTCATGATCCGCTGGGTCGCGGCCGGCAAGTCGGCAATCGCGTACAGCTTGGCCAACACGTCCGCCGGCGGGTAAACGCCCGGGTCGCTGGTGATGTCTTTATCGACCAACGCAGTTGCAGCCGCGTTACCGTTCGGGAAACGCACGGCGTTGGTGATTTCAGCCATGATTTCCGGCTTCTGCAGGAAGGTCATGAACTTGTAGGCGCCTTCGACGTTTTCGGCATCTTTAGGGATGGCGACCATGTCATAGAAGCTGCCGGCACCTTCTTTGGGAATGTTGTAGCTGACCTTCACCTTGCCACCGGCTTCTTCCGCGCGGGACTTGGCCTGGTAAATGTCACCCGAGTAACCCACGGCCACGCAGATGTTGCCGTTGGCCAGGTCGGAGATGTACTTGGACGAGTGGAAGTAACCTACCGAAGGACGAATTTTCAGGAACAGCGCTTCGGCTTCGGCCAGTTGTTTCTTGTCCTGGCTGTCGGTTGGATAGCCCAGGTAGTGCAATGCCACCGGAATCATCTCGGTTGGCGAATCGAGGAAACTGATACCGCACGCCTTCAACTTCGCGGCGTTTTCAGGTTTGAACAGCAGGTCCCAGGAGTTGGTCGGCGCGTCGGCACCCAGTGCAGCCTTGACCTTCTCGGGGTTGAAGCCGATACCGATCGAACCCCACATGTACGGGAAGGCGTGCTCGTTACCCGGGTCGCTCACGGAAACGGCCTTGAGCAGGTCGGTGTTCAGGTTCTTCCAGTTAGGCAGCTTGGACTTGTCCAGCTTCTGGTAGACGCCAGCCTTGATCTGCTTGGCCAGGAAGTTGTTCGACGGTACAACGATGTCGTAACCGGACTTGCCTGCCAGCAACTTGGCTTCAAGGGTTTCGTTGCTGTCGAAGACGTCATAGACAACCTTGATGCCCGACTCGTCTTCAAACTTCTTGACGGTGTCCGGTGCGATGTAGTCGGACCAGTTGTACACGTGCAGTACTTTGTCATCGGCCTGAACCGCGCCGGCCATCAAACCCATTACGGACATGGCAAGCAGAGTCTTGCCAGCGAGCTTTTTACCTAGTGCCTTCATGCGTAATGCTCCAAATTTTTCTTTTTTGAACCACTTGTTCAGCGACCGAACCCGGGCAACTGGAACCGCGGCTAGTCTGGCAAGATCCACATCGGTCTTTCAAGGAAACGGCCACGCTTTCTGACAGTTCTGAGCGAAAGTTCCTACTTCATATGTAGAACTTTGAACCTCCGCTCAGAGCCTAGCACTTAGCCCCGCAATGCACTCAGGGTCAGGTCAAGACACTTGCGAGCCTTGGTCACCAGTTCATCGATTTCCGCCGGTGTAATCACCAGTGGCGGAGCGATGATCATGGTGTCGCCGACGGCGCGCATGATCAGGCCGTTATCGAAGCAGAACTGACGGCAGATCATGCCGACGCCCTTGCCTTCGAAACGCTTGCGTGTGGCCTTGTCCTGGACCAGTTCGATGGCCCCCAACAGACCCACCCCGCGAACTTCACCCACCAGCGGGTGATCGTTCAGTTCCCGCAGACGCTTTTGCAAATACGGTGCCGTTTCGGACTTCACGCGCTCGACAATTTTTTCGTCGCGCAGGATGCGGATGTTTTCCAGCCCCACAGCCGCCGCCACCGGGTGCCCGGAGTAGGTGAAACCGTGGTTGAAGTCGCCGCCCTCATTGAGCACCTCCACCACTTCGTCACGCACGATCAGACCGCCCATCGGGATGTAGCCCGAGGTCAGCCCCTTGGCGATGGTCATCATGTCTGGCTTGAGGTCGTAGAAATCGCTGCCGAACCACTCGCCGGTACGACCGAAACCGCAAATCACTTCGTCAGCCACGAACAGAATGTCGTACTTGGCGAGGATTTCCTTGATGCGCGGCCAGTAGGTCTCTGGCGGAATGATCACGCCACCGGCACCCTGGATCGGCTCGGCAATAAAGGCACCGACATTGTCGACGCCGACTTCCAGAATCTTTTCTTCCAGCTGATTGGCCGCCCACACGCCGAACTCTTCCGGGGTCATTTCGCCGCCTTCGGCGAACCAGTACGGCTGGGCAATGTGAACGATGCCCGGGATCGGCAAGTCACCCTGTTCGTGCATGTACGTCATACCGCCCAGGCTCGCGCCGGCCACGGTGGAACCGTGATAGCCGTTCTTGCGGCTGATGATGACTTTCTTGTTCGGCTGGCCCTTGATCGCCCAGTAGTGACGAACCATACGCAGCATGGTGTCGTTGCCTTCGGAGCCGGAACCGGTGAAGAACACGTGGTTCATGCCTTCAGGCGCGATATCGGCGATAGCCTTGGCCAGTTCCAGTACCGGCGGATGCGCAGTCTGGAAGAACAGGTTGTAGTAAGGCAGTTCGCGCATCTGTTTGCTGGCGGCATCGGCCAGTTCATCGCGACCATAACCAATTGCGACACACCACAGGCCGGCCATGCCATCGAGGATCTTGTTGCCTTCGCTGTCCCAGAGGTAAACGCCCTTGGCGTTGGTGATGATCCGCGGGCCTTTCTCTTTCAGCTGCTTGAAATCGCTGAACGGAGCCAGGTGGTGATCATTGCTCAGGGTTTGCCATTCACGGGTTTGCGGATTGTTGCTGGTCATACGAATCTCCTAAAAAAATCACGTGAAGGCGCCGCCAGGCAGCGGCGGCGCCCGGCGTATCAGACGGCAAAGAGCAGGAATTCCCTTTCCCACGAACTGATCACGCGCTTGAAGTTTTCATGCTCGGCCCGCTTGACCGCGACGTAGCCAGTGATGAAATTTTTGCCCAGGTACTTCTCGATGGTTGAACTGTGTTCCATGCGTTCCAGCGCATCTTCGATGGTCAGCGGCAGGCGCAGGTTGCGGCGTTCATAGCCACGCCCCACTACCGGCGCACTCGGGTTCAGGCCTTCGACCATGCCGATGTAACCGCAGAGCAGGCTCGCGGCAATCGCCAGGTACGGGTTGGCATCGGCGCCCGGCAGGCGGTTTTCCACCCGACGGTTTTGCGGCCCCGCATCCGGCACCCGCAGGCCCACGGTGCGGTTCTCTTCGCCCCACTCCACGTTCACCGGCGCCGAGGTATCCGGCAGGAAGCGGCGGAACGAGTTGACGTTGGGTGCGAACAGCGGCAAGAGTTCGGGAATGAGTTTCTGCAGACCACCGATGTGGTGCAGGAACAACTGGCTCATGGTCCCGTCTTCATTGGAGAAGATGTTCTTGCCGGTCTCGATGTCGATGACGCTCTGGTGCAAGTGCATGGCACTGCCCGGCTCGCCGGTCATCGGCTTGGCCATGAAGGTCGCGGCGACGTTGTGCTTGAGCGCGGCCTCGCGCATGGTGCGCTTGAACACCAGGATCTGGTCGGCCAGGGACAGGGCATCGCCGTGACGGAAGTTGATTTCCATCTGCGCGGTGCCGTCCTCGTGGATCAGCGTATCGAGGTCAAGGTCCTGCAGTTCACACCAGTCGTAGACGTCTTCGAACAGCGGATCGAACTCGTTCGCCGCTTCAATGGAGAACGACTGACGACCGGTTTCCGGGCGACCGGAGCGGCCGACCGGCGGCTGCAACGGATAGTCCGGGTCGTCACTGCGCTTGGTCAGGTAAAACTCCATTTCCGGCGCCACGATCGGCTGCCAGCCTTTGTCGGTATAGAGTTTCAGGACTTTCTTGAGCACGTTGCGTGGCGACAGCTCGATCGGGTTGCCTTGCTTGTCGTAGGTATCGTGGATGACGATGGCGGTCGGCTCGATGGCCCACGGCACCAGGTACACCGCGCTCTGGTCGGGGCGGCAGATCATGTCGATGTCGGCCGGGTCGAGCAGTTCGTAATAGATGTCGTCTTCGACGTAATCGCCGGTCACTGTCTGCAACAGAACGCTTTCTGGCAGGCGCATGCCTTTTTCGGCGATGAATTTGTTGGTCGGCGAAATCTTGCCCCGGGTAATCCCGGTCAAGTCGGCGATCATGCATTCGACTTCTGTGATCTTGTGGTTTTTCAACCAATCGGTGAGCTGGTCGAGGTTGTTACTCATAAATGCCTCTAGGCTTGAGTTGTCTGACCCTTTTGAGGTCAGGCGTTGTTTGACGCATCGGCGTCGCGTTGTAGGGCGCTTGCGCGGCAGATTATCGTGCCTGGCAACACGGCTGCAGAGGCCGGGCGTGCAAAATCGCGAGCGGTGCCCTGAACAATGGTCAGGCCGCTATTGTGAATCGGTTCTATATTGAATGGAGTAACCGTAATGGGGGTGCCATCGCGACCGTCCAGAATATCGGACGGGGACGGTTGAACCGTCACGGATGGGAGGATCACCAGAACCGCCGGGGCCACGGAACGGACGGACGTGTCATCACTGATGTGACAAGCATGCCGACCGACCTGTCTTGAGCAGTCGGTGACGCCGATTATCGGCAGGCGAGACATGAAGCACCCCGGTATTATTGCTGTTATGGGTTTGATTCGAGCTTAGCCTTGTTCATTTTTTTACACAACACCCCCGTAAAAAATACAACACGGCCCGCTCAAGCCTGCGGGCGCCATAGAGGCCAAGGGCATAAAAACGCCCCAAAGTGCCTCAAAAAAGCCACACGGGCGCTTTTTTAGGGCAAAAAAGGCCTCGCTTGACTTCGGCATGCCGTTCGGGTTGACTGGAATCTGAAAAGATCAATGATTGATATTTTTAACAACAAAGGTGTTGCATCATGTCGGTACCCCCGCGTGCCGTTCAGCTTAACGAAGCGAACGCGTTCCTTAAGGAACATCCTGAGGTTCTGTACGTTGACCTTCTGATTGCGGATATGAATGGTGTGGTGCGCGGCAAGCGCATCGAACGCACCAGCCTCCACAAGGTTTACGAGAAAGGCATCAACCTGCCGGCCTCTCTATTTGCTCTGGATATCAATGGCTCGACGGTGGAAAGCACCGGCCTGGGCCTGGACATCGGCGATGCTGACCGAATCTGCTATCCAATCCCCGATACCCTATGCAACGAGCCATGGCAGAAGCGCCCGACCGCGCAACTGTTGATGACCATGCACGAACTCGAAGGCGAACCATTCTTCGCCGACCCGCGTGAAGTGCTGGCCAATGTGGTGCGCAAGTTCGACGAAATGGGCCTGACCATCTGCGCCGCGTTCGAACTGGAGTTCTACCTGATCGACCAGGAGAACGTGAACGGTCGTCCGCAACCGCCGCGCTCGCCGGTTTCCGGCAAACGTCCGCACTCGACTCAGGTCTACCTGATCGACGACCTCGACGAATATGTCGACTGCCTCCAGGACATTCTGGAGGGTGCCAAAGAGCAAGGCATTCCGGCCGACGCCATCGTCAAGGAAAGTGCCCCGGCGCAGTTCGAAGTCAACCTGCACCACGTGGCTGACCCGATCAAGGCCTGCGACTACGCGGTCCTGCTCAAGCGCCTGATCAAGAACATCGCCTACGACCATGAAATGGACACCACCTTCATGGCCAAGCCTTACCCAGGCCAGGCGGGTAATGGTCTGCACGTCCACATCTCGATTCTCGATAAAGACGGCAAGAACATTTTTGCCAGTGAGGATCCCGAGCAGAACGCCGCACTGCGTCACGCGATCGGCGGTGTGCTCGAGACCCTACCGGCGCAGATGGCTTTCCTCTGCCCGAACGTCAACTCCTACCGTCGTTTCGGCGCACAGTTCTACGTGCCGAACTCGCCGTGCTGGGGCCTGGATAACCGCACTGTGGCGATTCGCGTACCGACCGGCTCCGCCGACGCCGTGCGCATCGAACATCGTGTAGCCGGCGCCGATGCCAACCCGTACCTGCTGATGGCTTCGGTCCTGGCAGGCGTGCACCACGGCCTGACCAACAAAATCGAGCCTGGCGCCCCGGTCGAAGGCAACAGCTACGAGCAGAACGAGCAGAGCCTGCCGAACAACCTGCGCGATGCACTGCGCGAGCTGGACGACAGCGAAGTCATGGCCAAGTACATCGATCCGAAATACATCGATATCTTCGTGGCCTGTAAAGAGAGCGAGCTGGAGGAGTTCGAACACTCCATCTCCGACCTCGAGTACAACTGGTACCTGCATACCGTGTAAGCGGTTGCAGTAAAAAGGAACGCCGCCGGCTGCTGAAGCCTGCGGCGTTTTTTTATGGCGGACCGAGGTGAACTCATCGCGAGCAGGCTCGCTCCCACAGAGATCTTCTGTGAACACAAAATTTGCACTCAACACAGATCCAATATGGGAGCGAGCCTGCTCGCGAAGGCGGCCTGGAAGACAACACACAACCCTGCTCGTACAATGCCCGCAGCCCCGCAGGAGACTCCAATGACACGCGTAGCCACCCCCCGCAAACCCCGCGCACGCAGCCAGGCCCGGATCGATTCGATACTCGATGCGGCCCGCACGCTGCTGGCTGCCGAGGGCGTGGCCAGCCTGTCGATCTACAGCGTCGCCGAGCGCGCGGAGATTCCGCCCTCCTCGGTCTACCACTTCTTCGCCAGCGTGCCGGCGTTGCTCGAAGCCTTGACCGCCGACGTCCATGCGGCCTTCCGCGCCTGCCTGCAAGCCCCTATCGACCACCACGCCTTGAATGGCTGGCGCGATCTGTCGCGACTGGTGGAACAACGCATGCTCGACATCTATGCAGAGGACGCCGCCGCCCGCCAACTCATTCTGGCCCAGCACGGCCTGACCGAAGTCACCCAGGCCGACCGCCAGCACGACATCGAACTGGGCGACCTGATGCACAAGCTGTTCGACCATCACTTCGAGCTGCCGACCTTGCCGAGTGATGTCGATGTGTTCGCTCTGGCCATGGAGCTGGGCGACCGGGTGTATGCGCGCTCGGTACAGCAGCACGGGCAGATTACGCCGCGCATGGCCGAGGAAGGGATGCGGGTGTTTGATGCTTATGTGGGGTTGTATTTGCCACCGTATCTGCCCAAGCGGAACCTCTAGTGCGCTCACTGACCTCATCGCGAGCAAGCTCGCTCCCACAAGGATCTTCAGTGAATTCAGATTCTGTGAACGACAAATAATCCTGTGGGAGCGAGCTTGCTCGCGATGGCCGCACCGCTCAGCTCAAGACAAACACATGAAAAACCCCGAAGGGCTCAAACCCTTCGGGGTTGTTGTTTACGCATGTAGCTTACAACTTGGCGATCGACACCTCGGTGGATTTCACAAACGCGATCACTTCACTGCCGACCGCCAGTTCCAGCTCTTTCACCGAGCGTGTGGTGATCACCGAAGTGACAATGCCGGAGGCGGTCTGCACGTCGATTTCCGACAGCACGTCGCCGAGGACGATTTCCTTGATGGAGCCTTTGAACTGGTTGCGAACGTTGATGGCCTTGATAGTCATGATGTTGATTCCTGTCGTTGGGTAAGACTTGAGTTATTGAGCCCAGCGCAATTGCGTAGGCAAGGGTGAAACAGGTTCCGGTTCCGGCGGTTGGCCGGGCAGCGCCAGCACGCGATTGAGGACTTCGGTTTCCAGTGCCGCCAGCCGATGGGAGCCACGAACCCGAGGGCGCGGCAGTTCCACGTGCAGGTCGAGGCCGACTTCGCCGTCTTCGATCAGGATCACCCGATCGGCAATCGCCACGGCTTCACTGACGTCATGGGTCACCAGCAACACCGTGAAACCGTGCTGCTGCCAGAGCCGTTCAATCAGTTGCTGCATTTCAATTCGGGTCAGGGCATCCAGCGCACCCAAGGGCTCGTCGAGCAGCAGCAGGCGCGGCTGATGAATCAACGCACGGGCCAACGCCACGCGTTGCTTCTGTCCACCGGACAGCGCTGCCGGCCACTCGTGGGCGCGATCGGCCAGGCCCACCGCTTCCAAAGCTGCAAGCGCTTGCGGCCGCCAGTTGCCCTTGAGGCCCAGACCGACGTTGTCGATGATCTTTTTCCAGGGCAGCAAACGCGCTTCCTGGAACATCAGCCGCGTGTCTTCCCGCGCGTCGCTCAATGGCGCGGCACCGGCGAGCAACTCACCGCCGGTTGGTTGATCAAGACCGGCGAGCAAGCGCAGCAAGGTACTTTTGCCGCAGCCACTGCGACCGACCACGGCAACAAACTGGCCCGCCGGAATGTGCAGGTCGATCTCGCGCAGCACCTGCCGCGAGCCGAAGGTCTTTTGCAGCTTGCGCACCGCCAGCGGAATGCCGCGCAGCAGGCGTGGAGGTTGCTCCGCAATCATGCCGCACCTCCCTTGGCAACCTGATAGGCCGGGTGCCAGCGCAGCCAGACACGCTCAAGTCCACGGGCCGCGAGATCGGCCAGTTTGCCGAGCACCGCGTACAGCAGGATCGCCAGCACCACCACGTCGGTCTGCAAGAACTCCCGGGCGTTCATGGCCAGATAGCCGATGCCGGAACTCGCGGAAATGGTTTCCGCCACGATCAAGGTCAGCCACATGAAGCCCAGGGCGAAGCGCACGCCGACCAGAATCGAAGGCAACGCCCCCGGCAGAATCACCTGCCAGAACAGGCTGAAACCGCTCAGGCCATAGCTACGTGCCATCTCCACCAACGCCGGGTCGACGTTGCGGATGCCGTGATAGGTGTTGAGGTAGATCGGGAACAACGTGCCCAGCGCCACCAGGAAAATCTTCGCCGACTCGTCGATGCCGAACCACAGGATCACCAGTGGAATCAGCGCCAGGTGCGGCACATTGCGGATCATCTGCACCGAACTGTCGAGCAGGCGTTCGCCCCACTTCGACAGGCCGGTGATGAAGCCGAGCGTCAGGCCGATACCACCACCGATGGTGAAGCCCAGCGCGGCACGCCAGCCACTGATCGCCAGGTGTGTCCAGATTTCGCCACTGCGCACCAGACTTACACCGGCCTCGATGACGGCGATGGGTGCCGGCAGGATCCGTGTCGACAACCAACCCGCCGACACACTCAGCTGCCATACCGCCAGCAGCAACACCGGCAACGCCCAGGGCGCCAGGCTGTGGATGATTTTCTTCATGACCGCGCCTCAGCTCTGGGACGCGGCTTTGGGAAGAATGTCGTTGGCGACCATCTCGCCGAACGGGCTGACGTAACCGGCGCTCTTCGGCAGTTCAGGACGCTCGACATCGAGGTGCGGGAACAACAACTCGGCCACCCGGTACGACTCTTCCAGGTGTGGATAACCGGAGAAGATGAAGGTATCGATGCCCAGGTCCGCGTACTCCTTCACGCGGGCGGCCACAGTCGGACCATCGCCCACCAGCGCCGTACCGGCACCGCCGCGCACCAGACCGACGCCGGCCCACAGGTTAGGGCTGACCTCCAGGTTGTCGCGGTTGCCGCCGTGCAATGCGGCCATGCGTTGCTGACCGACCGAATCGAAACGCGCCAGCGAAGCCTGGGCACGAGCGATGGTCTCGTCGTCGAGATGGGAGATCAGCCGATCCGCGGCTTTCCAGGCTTCATCGTTGGTTTCGCGCACGATCACATGCAGACGAATGCCGAAGCGCACGGTGCGTCCAAGCTTGGCAGCCTTGGCACGGACCTGTTCGATTTTTTCCGCGACGGCGGCCGGTGGCTCGCCCCAGGTCAGGACCATTTCCACCTGTTCGGCGGCCAGGTCTTGCGCGGCTTCCGAGGAACCGCCGAAGTACAGCGGCGGACGTGGCTGCTGGATCGGCGGATAGAGCAACTTCGCGCCCTTCACGCTGATGTGCTGGCCGTCGTAATCGACGGTTTCACCTTCCAGTACCCGGCGCCAGATGCGGGTGAATTCCACCGAGGCCTGATAGCGTTCTTCGTGGCTGAGGAACAGACCATCGCCAGCCAACTCTTCCGGATCACCGCCCGTCACCAGGTTGAACAGCGCACGACCGCCGGACAGTCGATCCAGGGTCGCGGCCTGACGCGCCGCCACCGTCGGGGAAATGATCCCGGGGCGCAGGGCGACAAGGAACTTCAAACGCTGGGTCACAGGAATCAGCGATGCCGCCACCAACCAAGAGTCTTCGCAGGAGCGTCCGGTCGGAATCAGTACCCCGCCAAAACCCAGGCGGTCAGCGGCTTGCGCGACTTGTTGCAGGTAACCGTGATCAACGGCGCGGGCGCCTTCGGCGGTGCCAAGGTAATGGCCGTCGCCGTGGGTAGGCAGGAACCAGAAAATATTGAGGCTCATGGAGTGGTCTCCTTGGGGAATCGATTTATTGGGCTTTGGCAACGGCGGCCGGCGGCGTCCAGATCACGTCTTTGATGCTCAACGGCTTGGGAATCAGCTTGAGCTGGTAGAAGCTGTCGGCAATTTTCTGCTGTGCTGCGACCACTTCCGGAGTCAGGAACAACGCGCCATAGCCCTGGCGTTTCACCGAGGTCAGGGTGATGTCGGCTGGCAGGCCGAGCAGCGGTGAAACCTGTTGGGTCACCTCTTGCGGGTTAGCCTTGGACCACTCGCCCACCGCGCGCACTTCTTCCACCAGGGTCTTGATCACCTCGGGATTTTTCTGCGCATAAGGTTTGGTCGCCAGGTAGAACTGATGGTTGTCGACGATGCCCTGACCATCGCGCAGGGTGCGCGCTTGCAGCTGTTGTTCGGCGGCGGCCTGGTAGGGGTCCCAGATCACCCAGGCGTCGACACTGCCACGCTCGAACGCGGCGCGGGCATCGGCCGGCGGCAGGAATACGGTCTGGATGTCGGTGTATTTGAGGCCGGCGTCTTCCAGCGCACGCACCAGCAGGTAATGCACGTTGGAACCTTTGTTGAGGACGACTTTCTTGCCCTTGAGGTCCGCCACCGATTTGATCGCCGAGTCCTTCGGCACCAGGATCGCCTCACTGTGCGGCGCTGGCGGTTCATAGGCGACATAGAGCAAATCGGCGCCGGCCGCTTGAGCGAACACGGGCGGCGTCTCACCGGTGACGCCGAAGTCGATGGAACCGACGTTCAAGCCTTCAAGCAGTTGCGGGCCACCGGGGAATTCCGTCCATTGCACGTCCACGCCTTGGGTGGCGAGGCGTTTTTCCAGGGTGCCTTTGGCTTTGAGCAGCACCAGGGTGCCGTATTTCTGATAGCCGATTCGTAAAGTCTCGGCCTGAGCTTGAGTAATGGCGCCGAAGGTGACAGCCGCAGCAAACAGAGCGACCAGACCACGACGCAAAATGACAGGGCGCATGGCGCTCTCCTTTTTGCAGTTGGGTTTTGGCTGCACCTGCTTGCCCGTTGGCGGGCGAGTAAGGCCAGTACTTCAATTTTTCGGTGAGGCTTAAATGCTCCAGCGAGCACTCAACAAACGATCATTCAACAGGTTCGGATCGAGCGGCTTGGGCCGTCGCGCCATGGCGCTGAAAAACAGCTCAAGCGATTCATTCAGTCGTTGTTCCAGCTCCGGCGCCAACTGCGCCAGGGCGCTGCCTTCGCCGTAGGCGATCTGGCTGTCGACGGCGAAAATCCCCTGCAGCATTTCCTGAGCCTTCAATGCCGACAGCACCGGCTTGAGCGCGTAATCCACCGCCAGCATGTGGGCGATGCTGCCGCCAGTGGCCATCGGCAGAACCACCTTGTGGCTCAAGGCGCGTTCGGGCAGCAAATCCAGCACGACCTTCAGTGCTCCGGAAAACGATGCCTTGTAAACCGGTGTGGCGATCAGCAGGCCATCGGCGTTTTCAATTTGTTGCAACAAGTCGATCACCTTGGGGCTGTCGAAGCGTGCGTGCAGCAAGTCCTCGGCCGGGAAGTCCCGTACCTGATAACTCACCACTTCCACGCCCTGCCCCTGTAACCAACGCTGGGAGCGATCCAACAGCACCCCGGATCGAGAGCGCTGACTGGGACTGCCACCGAGTGAGACAACCAACATTCAGACTATTCCTTGCACGGTGTTGGCGATTCGCGGTTTGCGATCTCGCTTCGATGGAGTGACCTTAACAGTTGATTTATATATCCATAAATCATATTTATTCATTTGGTTATACCTTAAAGAAATATAGAAAGCTGTTTCTTCCAGGCAAAAAAACAGGCCGTCGAAACGGCCTGAAATCCCCTGCTTTGTGGATGCTGTTAACTGTGAAACCTGTGGTGTCTGACCCGACGCCTTCGCGAGCAAGCCCGCTCCCACAAGGGGGTACGCGGACAAATGTGGGAGCGGGCTTGCTCGCGAAGGCGGCATCAGCCACACCGTAAATATTGATGACTCACCGATTAGGCTGCGGCGTCAGGCGCAAGTAAGGCTTAACCGCTCGATAGCCCTTGGGAAAACGCTGTTTGATTTCATCCTCATCTTTAAGCGACGGCACGATCACCACCTCATCACCGTCCTGCCAGTTGGCCGGTGTGGCCACCTTGTAGTTGTCGGTGAGTTGCAGCGAGTCGATCACCCGCAGGATTTCATTGAAATTGCGGCCGGTGCTCGCCGGGTAGGTAATCGTCAGCCGGACCTTTTTCTTCGGGTCGATCACGAACAGACTGCGCACGGTCAGGGTGTCGTTGGCGTTGGGGTGGATCAGGTCGTAGAGGTCCGAGACTTTGCGGTCGGCGTCATCCAGGATCGGAAAGTTGACCACGGTGTCCTGGGTTTCGTTGATGTCCTCGATCCACCTGTGGTGCGACTCCACCGGGTCCACCGACAAAGCGATGGCCTTGACGCCGCGCGCTGCGAACTCATCCTTGAGCTTGGCGGTGAAGCCCAATTCAGTCGTGCACACCGGCGTGAAGTCCGCTGGATGGGAAAACAGCACGCCCCAACTATCGCCCAGCCACTGATGGAAACGAATGGTGCCGGCGCTGGAGTTCTGTTCGAAATCGGGGGCGATATCGCCAAGTCTGAGACCCATGGTGCTGCTCCTTGTGAGTGCTTGATGGGTTCAACTGTGCCTGTGTTTTTTATCTATTAAAAAGAATAAATATCGATTTATTTAGATCATAAGGAAATATTAAATATCTATTCACTGGACGTACCCCGCACAACCGGCCGAACATCGCCCCCAAGGTTCGAGAAGGCCTTGAGTTGCTGCAAAGAGAGAAGTTCAAGGCGGGATTACGGGGGTGAACCCGTCTTGAAAATGTAAAAGCCCCGCCCGGTGCAATACCGGGCGGGGCTTTTTTGTCTCGGTTACGCGAGCGCTATTACAACAGCGGGATCGAGTAGCTGACGATCAGGCGGTTTTCGTCCTGCGAACGCGTGTTCGGCAGGTCGGTGCGCCAGGTCGCGTTTTTCCACGCCAGGCCCAGGTTTTTCAGCGGACCTTCCTGAACGACGTAAGCCACGCTCAGATCGCGCTCCCACTCGGAAGCACCATTGGCCGCCTCGCCACCCTTGGCGTTAACGGTATCGATGTTGTCGCCGTGCAGGTAAACCAGACCCGCCGTCAGGCCAGGTACGCCGACCTTGGCGAAGTCATAGGAGTAGCGTGCTTGCCAGGTACGCTCGCCGGCACGGCCGAACTTCTGGATTTGCGCATCGGTGATGGTGTAGTTCGACGAACCGTCGCCCTGGTTCAGCCAAGGGAAATCGCTGCTGCCGTTGCTGACCTGATAACCGCCACCGAAGGTGTGACCGGCAACGGTGTACAGGAACAGGCCGCTGTACAGGTTGTTGTCGACCTTGCCTTTACCGTTTGGCGCGTTGTAGTTGCCAGTGGTGAAGTACAGCGGGTCGTGACCGTTGGCACCATCATCAGAGCTGTTGAAATAACGGAAATCCGACTTCAACACGCCAGGGCCGATTGCCCAGTTGTGCACCAGACCCAGGAAGTGTTGCTTGTAGAACTCTTCCAGGTTGCCGTAGTAGTACTGGGCCGTCAGGTCCTTGGTGATCTTGTAGTCGCCACCGGCATAGATGAACTTGTTGCTGTCGCGGAATTTGGTGCCGCGAGTGTTCGCGCCCGAAATCGACATCTGCTCATTGTTGCTGGAGTTACGGCCTTTAACGGCTTCGATCTGGCCACCAACCAGGGTCAGATCCTTGATGTCGCCGGACGTGATCTGGCCACCCTGCCAGGTTTGCGGCAGCAGACGACCATCGTTGGTCACGATCACCGGGTTTTTCGGCTGCAGGGTGCCCAGTTTCAATTCGGTCTGGGAAACCTTGGCTTTGGCCGTCAGGCCCAGGCTGGAGAAATCATCAACTGCCTCGCCGTTGGATTTGCTCGGGAAAACCGTGCCGCCGTAAGAGGTCGCCGTGGCGCCGTTGGTACCGCCGCCCGAATCCAGTTTCACGCCCAACAGGCCGATCGCATCGATGCCGAAGCCGACGGTGCCCTGGGTGTAACCGGAGATGAAACGCAGATCGAAGCCTTGGCCCCATTCTTCGTTTTTGTTGGCACCGGTTCCGTCACGGTAGTCGGTGTTGATGTAGAAGTTACGCAGCCCCAATGTTGCCTTGCTGTCTTCGATAAAACCCGCGGCGCTTGCCTGCTGGGTCAAAACCCCGACGGCCACAGCCATGGCCAAGGTGGACTTGTTCATGTTTCGCTCCTCTCGTTTCTAGTTCTGATGTTCCTGGTCCCGAATCGATTGCCCGGGATCCTGAATGCATAAATTCGCGGCAAACCGTCTAGGCCGGTCATTTGGCGGGCCGCAGGATACACGGCCTTAAAGCCAAAAAGAATTTTTTGATATTTTTTAATATCGCTTTGGAATATGACTTCCCACGACAGATCCGAGGTATCGGCGGCAAGGCCGATTCCTGCACCTGACCTATTGTCGAGGGACGAAATCGCCAAATCCGGGCTCAGGGATGAGTGCCGGACAGGCGCACTTTAAGCGGGATATTTAAAAACTAAAAAGAATAATAAATAATCAGTAAAGATCTTTATAGAATATAAAAAAACAGGCAAAAAAAACCTCGCCAGCAGGCGAGGCTTTTTTACAAGGCTTGTTACAGGAAGCTGTAGGTGTAGTTGAAGATCAGACGAGTCTGGTCAACATCAGGGTTGTTGGAGACTTCACTGCCGCGGTAGACACCATTACGCAGCGTTACGCCGAAGCCTTTGAGAGCGCCCTGCTGGATGGTGTAGTCGATCCGCATGTCGCGTTCCCACTCGGAGCCATCAGGGCCGCTGCCGTTGGTAGCCTTGATGTTGTCGCCATGCAGGTAGGCGATCGAAGTTTTCAGGCCCGGCACGCCCAGTCCTGCGAAGTCATAGGAGTACTGACCGAAGGTGGTGTTTTCACCGGCACGAACAAATCCGTTGATCATGGAGTCGGTGAACAGGTAGAAGCTGGCGCCGCCGTTGCCTTCCGGACGGCCATTGCCATCAACCACGTTGCCCTGGTTCAGGTAGACAAAACCACCGTCATCGCTGACGCGCTGATGACCGAGCAGGAAGGCGTTGCCACCCAGGGTGTAGGTGAACATGGCGCTCCAGGTCTTGTTATCGACCTCGCCCGGGGTCTTGGCGAAACCGTTGTTATTGTTGAAACGGAAACCCGGATCACCGTTCTTGCCGTCGGAGCTGCTGTCGAAGTAGCGAATATCAGTCTTGAAGGACTGTTTGGCGTCGATCGGAAACACGTGGATCAAGCCCAGGAAGTCCTGCTTGTAGTAGTCCTTCAGATTCGAGTGGTAGTACTGCAGGGTCAGGTCCTTGGTGACCTTCCAGTCAGCACCACCGTAGTAGAACTTGTTGCTGTCCTCTGTGCCGCCAGCCACGGCCAGGCCGGTGGAGTTCGAAGAGGCGCGACCCGCCGAATGCTCCAACTGACCTGCGTTGAAGGTCACGTTGTCGATTTCTTTCGAAGTGATGGTGCCACCGTCAAAGGTCTGTGGCAGCAGACGGCTGTCGTTCGCGACCAGGATCGGCAAGTTGGGTGCCAGGGCGCCACCCAGGTGGGCTTCGGTCTTCGAGAAGCGCGCCTTGACGTTAGCGGCTGCACGGCTCCATTCGGACACGGCCGAACCATCGCTATCGCTTGGGAAGAAGGTGTTGTTGTCCGGGTGGTGACCCTTGCCGCCGTCCAGGTGGATACCCAGCAGTGCCTGGGCGTCGATACCGAAACCGACAGTGCCTTGGGTGAAACCGGACAGATAATCGAATTTCAGGCCTTCTGCGGACTCTTTCTGATCCGCACCGCCTTCACGGTTATCGTTGTTGTAATACATGGTCCGGGAACTGATGGACGCCTTGCTGTCTTCCAGGAAACCTGCGGCGCCTGCCTGCTGCGCCAAAACCCCTACGGCCACGGCCAAAGCCAAGGTGGACTTGTTCATTGTGTAGCTCCTCTCGATTCTAGTTCTTGTATTCCTGGTCTCGAGTCGTCGCCCGAAATCCTAAGATGCGCGATTAGCGCCAGACCGTGACCCACAAGTCAATCGTAACCATGTGTGTCTACGACCTTTGTCTAACCCCCGATTTTTTGGTCCCTGCCGGGTCATGAATTCGTCATGAACCTGAAAAGAATTACCCGATTCTTTTCTAATACCGTTTAGGAATTTAGCTCTCAATTTCCAGCCCCCCAGAACAAAGGGTTCGGCTCATAAGCTAATTCCTAAACGGTATTTATTTTTGCTTTTTTAGATCGATTAGTTTCTGACGCAATCCGGAAACAAATCCTTACCGAAAGGCAGCCCCATGACGATCAAGCGCGCACTATCCAGACCAATTGTTACAGTTTGTGTATCTCTCGCATTTTCTTTCACCGCCCAGGCGGCGAACCTCACCGTCGGTTATCAAACCGGAATCGACCCCAGCAAAGTCCCCCAGGCCGATGGCCTTTATGAAAAAACCATCGGCGAGCCTATCGACTGGCGACGCTTCAACAGCGGCCCGGAAGTGGTCACGGCGATTGCCTCCGGCGATGTACAAATCGGCAATCTCGGCTCCAGTCCGCTGGCCGCTGCCGCTTCGCGCAACCTGCCGATTGTCGCGTTCATCGTCTCGGCGCAGATCAATGCCGCCGAAGCGCTTGTGGTGCGCAATGGCAGCGGCATCGAAAAACCACAAGATCTGATCGGAAAGACCATCGCCACGCCTTTCGTTTCAACCTCCCACTACAGCCTGCTCGGTGCGTTGAAGCACTGGGGCCTGGACAGTTCGAAAGTCAAAGTGGTGAACCTGCAGCCGGCGGAAATCGCGGCAGCCTGGAAGCGGGGAGATATTGATGGCGCGTTTGTCTGGTCGCCCGCCCTGGGGGAAATCCGCAAGAGTGGCAAGACCCTGACCGACGCTGCACAGGTAGGCCAATGGGGAGCCCCCACCTTCGAGGTCTGGGTGGCACGCAAGGATTACGCCGAGAAGCACCCGGAGGTGGTGGCCAGATTCGCCAAGGTCACCCTCGACGCCTTTGCTGATTACGCGGCGCATAAAGCCAGCTGGACTGCCGACTCGGTACCGGTGCAGAAAATCGCCAAACTGACCGGTGCCAATGCCGCCGATGTGCCGGAGTTACTGGCCGGTTCCGCATTCCCGGATGCCAAGGCGCAACAGAGCACCGCGCTGCTGGACGGCGGCACGGCCAAGGCCATTGGCGAGACGGCGAAATTCTTGAAGGAACAAGGGAAGGTGGAGACGGTGCTGCCGGATTACTCGCCGTATGTCAGCGCGAAGTTTGTGCAGGAGTGAATGCAAAAGCTTGTGGCGAGGGGGCTTGCCCCCGTTGGGCTGCGGAGCAGCCCCAAACCTGCCTGACCGAGCCGTATGGTCTTGCGGCCGCTTCGCGACCGAACGGGGCGGTTCGGCACTCCGACAAGCCCCCTCGCCACAGGGACCTCCGCGGCTACAACATCAAAGGGCTTTTTCGAAGATCTTCGAATTACGCTGATAGTTGTACAGCGACGCCCGCGCCGACGGCAGACGGTCAACGCTGCTCGGCACAAAACCACGCTCGCGGAACCAGTGAGCGGTGCGGGTAGTAAGGACGAATAATGTCTTCAAACCCTGAGCCCGGGCGCGGGTCTCGATGCGCTCCAGCAATTCATCACCGCGACCGCCATGGCGATACTCCGGATTCACCGCCAGGCACGCCAGTTCACCGGCATCCGAATCGGCAATCTGATACAGCGCCGCACAGGCGATGATCATGCCTTCGCGCTCGACCACACTGAACTGTTCGATCTCGCGCTCCAGCACCTCGCGGGAACGGCGCACCAGGATGCCCTGCTCTTCCAGCGGGCTGATCAAGTCCAGCAAACCACCGACGTCTTCAATGGCCGCTTCGCGTACGACTTCGAACTGCTCCTGGGCCACCAGCGTACCGCCACCGTCGCGGGTGAACAGCTCGGTCAGCAGTGCACCGTCTTCGGCATAACTGACGATATGGCTGCGGGCCACGCCGCCACGGCAAGCTTCGGCCGCTGCATCGAGCAATTCTGCCTGGTAGTTACTGCCCAACCGTTGCAGATGCGCCGGCACCTGCTGCGGACGCAGTTCACGCACCAGGCGCCCGTGTTCGTCGATCAGGCCCAGGTCGGCGCCGAACAGCAGCAGCTTGTCCGCGCCCAGGTCGATGGCCGCGCGGGTGGCGACGTCTTCGCAGGCCAGATTGAAAATCTCCCCGGTCGGCGAATAGCCCAGCGGCGACAGCAGCACAATGGAACGCTCGTCCAGCAGACGGTTGATGCCCTTGCGGTCGACCCGGCGCACTTCGCCGGTGTGGTGATAGTCGACGCCTTCAAGCACGCCGATCGGCCGTGCCGTCACCAGGTTGCCGCTGGCCACCCGCAGGCGCGAACCCTGCATCGGCGACGAAGCCATGTCCATCGACAGGCGAGCCTCGATGGCAATGCGCAACTGGCCAACCGCGTCGATCACGCACTCCAGGGTCGCGGCATCGGTGATGCGCATCCCGTGGTGGTAATGCGGGGTCAGGCCACGGGCCGCGAGGCGCGCTTCGATTTGCGGGCGGGAACCGTGAACCAGCACCAGACGCACGCCCAGGCTGTGCAACAGCACCAGGTCGTGGACGATATTGCCGAAATTCGGGTGTTCAACGCCGTCGCCGGGCAGCATGACGACAAAGGTGCAATCGCGGTGGGCGTTGATGTAAGGCGAAGCGTGACGAAGCCAATTGACGTATTCGGGCATGAACCTGGGCCTGTAATAAATAGCAGCCGAAAAAAGGGCGAAACTGAAAACGCACAGCGGGCTGATGGTTATCGTCGGAACAGGCTTGGCGACACGCGCGCTCTCCTCATGAATACGGGTTTGGGTACCGGCAATTTATACGGCTTGTCAGGTAAATCACAGACCCCTGTGGGAGCGGACTTGCTCGCGAAAGCGGAGTGTCTGTCGACGCTGGTGCACCTGAGACACCGCCTTCGCGAGCAAGCCCGCTCCCACAGGGTCAAGCCGCCGGTGTCAGGCAATAGTGTTCGATCAGTTGCCTTAATAGATGCACCGTAGGCTGCAAACGTGACATTTCGAGGTATTCCCCCGGCTGATGGGCGCAGGCGATATCACCCGGGCCAAGCACCAGCGTTTCACAGCCAAGACGCTGAAGATAAGGTGCTTCGGTGCCGAACGCCACCGCTTCGGCGCTGTGACCGGTGAGCTTTTCGGCAATGCGCACCAACTCTGCGTCCTCGGCCTGCTCGAACGGCGGCACTTCGGGGAACAACGGCGCGTAATCGATCTTGACCTGATGCCGCTCGGCAACCGGCTTGAGCTTCTGCAGGATCTCGGCGCGCAGGACCTTGGGATCCATGCCGGGCAGCGGCCGCAAATCGAATTCCAGCGAACACTGGCCGCAGATGCGGTTTGGGTTGTCGCCGCCATGGATGCAGCCGAAATTCATCGTTGGCGTCGGCACGCCAAACTGTGGATTGCGGAATTCGCGTTGCCATAACAAGCGCAAGCCACGCAGTTCACCGATGGCATCGTGCATGGCTTCCAGGGCGCTGTGCCCCAGGCGCGGGTCGGAGGAATGACCACTCTGGCCGAGGATGTCGATGCGCTCCATCATGATGCCCTTGTGCATGCGGATCGGCTTGAGTCCTGTCGGCTCGCCGATCACCGCCGCCCGCCCCAGCGGTCGCCCCGCTTCGGCCAGCGCGCGGGCACCGGACATCGAACTTTCTTCATCGCAAGTGGCGAGAATCAGCAACGGCTGTTTGAACGGCTGATCGAGCAGCGGTATGACCGCCTCGATGGCCAGGGCGAAAAAGCCCTTCATGTCGCAACTGCCCAGGCCGACCCAACGACCGTCGACTTCAGTGAGCTTCAGCGGATCGGTTTGCCACAGCGCACCGTCGAACGGCACGGTGTCGCTGTGCCCGGCCAGGACCAGGCCGCCGGGGCCGGAGCCGAAACTGGCCAGCAGGTTGAACTTGCCGGGGCTGACTTGCTGGATATCGCAGGTAAAACCCAGCTCACCGAGCCACGTCGCCAGCAGATCGATGACCGGGCGGTTGGTTTGATCGAGACTGGGTTGGGTGCAACTGACGGACGGTGCAGCGATCAACGCAGCGAATTGTTCTTTCATCGACGGCAATGGCATCGCTGACTCCCGGCACCTGAATTGAAGTCCATCATAGAACCAACCGATGACAGGAATAAACCGTCTCGGCGCGTACTAACCTTGAGTCCTGTACACTGCACGACCTTGGCAGCCACACATTCCCCCGGCTGCGCTCCCGATCCTGGATTTTCCGGCCATGCAGAAAGAAACCGAAATCAAACTCCGCGTCAGCCGCGAAACCCTCGCCGCACTGCGCGAGCACCCGTTACTGAAAAAACGCAACAAAAGTGGCTGGGAACGCCGTGAGTTGATGAATCAGTACTTCGACACGCCCGAGCGCGATCTGGCCCAGGCCAAAGTCGCCCTGCGCCTGCGCAAGGATGGCGAAGAAGTGATTCAGACCCTCAAGACCCGCGGCCAGAGCGTCGTCGGTCTGTCCGTTCGTAACGAATACGACTGGAACCTGCCCAAGGCCAAGCTCGACTTGAAGAAACTCGACGGCGAATGCTGGCCCGAGGAACTGGCCGAGCTGGACAAGAAGACCCTGAAGCCGATCTTCACCACCGACTTCGTCCGCGAGCGCGCGGAAATCGCCTGGGGTCGCGGCAAGACCAAAGTGGTCATCGAAGCCGCGCTGGACCTGGGTCACGTCGTGGTCGGCAAGCAGAAAGAAGAAATCTGCGAGCTGGAACTGGAACTGCGCGAAGGCGAACCGGCAGCCCTGCTGGAACTGGCCGCCGAGCTGGCCGAGAAGCTGGCCTTGATGCCATGCGATATCAGCAAGGCCGAGCGCGGTTATCGCCTGTACGACGCCCACAGCTATTCGTTGAGCCTGCCGGCACCGCAGATCACCGCTGAAACGCCGCTGGACGACGCGTTCGCCGCGCTGAGCTGGCATTTGCTGGGCAGCAGCCAGCGTCTGGCCGAGCAGTATCGCTTCAACGGTCACTGGCGCCTGTTGCAGGACTGGGTCGAGTGCCTCGCGGAAATGCGCGCGCTGATCAGCAGCCTGGGCCAGGCCGCTCCGCGTCAGTCGACCCACGATCTGCGTATCGCCCTCGATGCCTTGCTGGAAGACTGGCGTCCGCTGGTACAAGCCGGCCTGGACGATGAAGACGTGCGCAAAGCCGCGCCCGAGCAGTTCCTCGAAGAACTCGAAGACCCGCGCTGGGGCCTGTTCTCCCTGACCACCTCGCGCTGGCTGCTGGCCCGCACCTGGGCCGCCGACCGCAACACCCGTGGCAATCGCCAGGGCGCTGCGCAACTGGGCAGCTGGTTGCCGCGCCTGCTGGGCGAAGAAGCCACTTCGTTGCAACTGCAACGTTACCAGCAACAACCGGAAGACCTGGCCGAGCAACTGCCGCGCATCGAACGCATCCAGGTCTGGCTGCACCATGCGCGTAACGTGCTGGAGATCCCGGAAATGGATCGCCTGTACGGCGAGTTGAACAAGCTGGCGCAACTGGCCAACGAGTCGATCACCGACGAAGTCCTGGATGCACGTAAGCAGCAGGCGATTGCGGTGTATCAGAACCGCGCCTGGAAAATGTTGCTGCGCCTGTAATACCGCCATCGCGAGCAAGCTCGCTCCCACAGGATTTATGCGGTCCTTGTGGGAGCGAGCTTGCTCGCGATGAGGCCGGCACAGTCACCGCAAAATTTCAGACCGGCAAACTGGTGGTCGACTTGATCTCCGACAACGCCACGATCGAATTGACCTCCTGAATCCCCGGCACCATCGACAGCTTCTCGAAGAAGAAGCGCTCGTACGCCTCGATGTCCGCCGTGACAATCCGCAGCAAGAAATCCACCGCCCCCATCAGCACGTAACACTCCAGCACCTCCGGAAAGCCGCGAATCGCCTCGGTGAATTCGGTGAAGTTCGAACGCCCGTGGGCATTGAGTTTCACCTCCGCGAAGATCTGCGTGTTCAGGCCGATTTTCTTGCGGTCGAGCAAGGTCACCTGGCCGCGAATGATGCCCTCCTCTTTCATCCGCTGAATCCGCCGCCAGCACGGCGATTGCGAGAGCCCCACCTGCTCGGCGATCTGTGCGCTGGAAAGCGAAGCGTCCTCTTGCAGCAAGGCGAGGATCTTGCGGTCGTAGCTGTCCAGTTCGCTATGCATAAAAAAACCCTCAACTGCGTAATATGTGAATTGATTTATTCTTCATTCCTGTAATACAGCCAATCATAGAGAAGAAATACCCGGCACAGGATGTAAACATTTCTCCAATGATTCTGGAGCCTGACCATGCCGTATCTCGAAGCCGTGAACACCCCACCTGCCCGCGCCGATGTCTGGAACGTCGGCAACGCCCATTGCCGGGTTCGCTATCAAATGACGGCCGAGGCTGAACCGGACCTGCTGTGTCGCGCCCTCAATCTGTTCGCCCTGCAATTGCTCACGCCGGAGCAGGTCAGCGCGCAGCGCCAGGACGACTGGCTGACCATCGAAGTTGTCATCGACGGTTTGAGCTGGCACCGCGCGCAAGTGATTGCGGAAAAACTTCGCAACCTGATCAGCGTCTGCTCGGTGGAGCTGCAAGAAGCTGATGCCCCATGGACCGAAGCGGTTCAAGCGGCGGGCTGAAAAACTCCGAAACGGCTTTGTCGGGTAGTGGCCCAGCGGTCAGCCGGGCCACGGCTATCCTTTGCGCACTGTCGTTCAAAAGGAGCCCGCATGTCCGTACAAATCGCCCTTCAGGACCGCTGGCTGGATCTCAATGATCTACTGCGCGAACTCGTCGCCCAGGGCTTTATCAGCCAGGATTCGGCCGAACACGCACTCAATGCCCGCCGCCGCAACGCCTCCCTTGGGCAGATGCATCCGCTGGAGTTCATTGCCAGCCAACAGCTGGACGATCTCAGCCGCCCCGGCAAACCGCTGGACCTCGAGAGCCTGACCCTGTGGCTGTCCCGGCAGGCCGGCCAGCCTTACCTGCGCATCGACCCACTGAAAATCAACGTCGCGGCCGTGACCCCGCTGATGTCCTATGCCTTCGCCCAGCGCCACAAGATCCTCGCGGTAGCCATCGACCGCGAGGCGGTAACCGTGGCCAGCGCCCAGCCTTATGTCAGCGGCTGGGAGGCTGACCTGACCCACGTGCTCAAATTGCCAATCAAGCGTGTAGTGGCCAACCCCGTGGACATCCAGCGCTTGAGCGTCGAATTCTTCCGCCTGGCCAAGTCGGTCACCGGGGCGAACAGCGCCGACCCGCAAGTCAGTACCCTCGGCAATTTCGAACAGCTGCTCAACCTCGGCGCCAGCGACCAGGAGCCGGACGCCAACGACGCACACATCGTCAATATCGTCGACTGGCTGTTCCAGTACGCGTTCCAGCAACGCGCCAGCGACATCCATATCGAGCCCCGGCGCGAGCAAGGCACGGTGCGCTTTCGCATCGACGGCGTGCTGCACAACGTCTATCAATTCCCACCCCAGGTCACCATGGCCATCGTCAGTCGCCTGAAAACCCTGGGGCGCATGAACGTCGCGGAGAAACGCAAACCCCAGGACGGTCGAGTGAAAACCAAGACTCCGGACGGCGGTGAAGTCGAATTGCGTTTGTCGACACTGCCCACGGCCTTCGGCGAAAAAATGGTCATGCGGATCTTCGATCCGGAAGTATTGCTCAAGGACTTCGACCAGCTTGGTTTCTCCGCCGACGACCTGCGCCGCTGGCAAGACATGACCCGCCAGCCCCACGGCATCATCCTCGTTACCGGGCCGACGGGTTCGGGCAAGACCACCACCCTCTACACCACCCTGAAAAAACTGGCGACGCCGGAGGTCAACCTCTGCACCATCGAAGACCCGATTGAAATGGTCGAGCCGGCGTTCAACCAGATGCAGGTCCAGCACAACATCGACCTGACCTTCGCCGCCGGCGTGCGCGCGTTGATGCGGCAAGACCCGGACATCATCATGATCGGCGAGATCCGCGACCTCGAAACCGCGGAAATGGCGATCCAGGCGGCGCTCACCGGGCACCTGGTGCTGTCGACCCTGCACACCAACGACGCGCCCAGCGCCATCAGCCGTCTTCTGGAGCTCGGCGTGCCGCATTACCTGATCAAGGCCACAGTGCTTGGCGTCATGGCCCAGCGACTGGTGCGAACCCTGTGCCCGCACTGCAAGGCGCCGCTGACGCTGGGCGAAGACGACTGGCAAACCCTGACCCGTCCCTGGCAAGCACCGTTGCCGGCCAATGCCCAGCGTGCCATCGGTTGCGTGGAATGCCGCGACACCGGTTATCGCGGTCGCGCCGGGGTCTACGAAATCATGCAACTGAGCGATGGCATCAAGGCGTTGATCAGTCCCGACACCGATCTGCTGGCCGTGCGGCGCCAGGCATTCAAGGAGGGCATGCGCAGCCTGCGGTTGTCAGGAGCGCAAAAGGTCGCCGCCGGGCTGACGACTATCGAGGAGATTCTGCGCGTGACTCCCCAGAGCGAGCAGAACTGAGCCTGGCTGTACTGATCCGGCATCGGCCCAGCTACACTTCAGCCATTGCAACTCCACAGATCCACACATCAACAAGGAATCGTTATGCAGATCGGTAGTGTGCTTTTGCTTTTTGTCGGCCTGGTGGTCGCCATTCTGTTCATGGGTTTCAAGGTCGTGCCCCAAGGCTTTGAATGGACCGTCGAGCGTTTCGGTCGCTACACCAACACGCTCAAGCCGGGGCTGAACGTCATCATTCCGGTCATGGACCGCATCGGTCGCAAGATGAATGTGATGGAAAGCGTGCTGGATATTCCGCCACAGGAAGTCATCACCGCCGACAACGCCACGGTGCAAATCGACGCCGTGTGCTTCTTCCAGGTGGTCAACACCGCCCAGGCGGCCTACGAGGTCAACAACCTCGAACACGCCATCCGCAATCTGCTGCAAACCAACATCCGCACCGTGCTCGGCTCGATGGAGCTCGACGCCATGCTCAGCCAGCGTGACGGGATCAACGAAAAACTGCTGCGCACTGTCGACGAAGCGACCGCGCCTTGGGGCATCAAGATCACCCGGATCGAGATCAAGGACATCAGCCCGCCCGCCGACCTGATGGCGGCGATGTCGGGGCAGATGAAAGCCGAGCGAATCAAGCGTGCGCAGATCCTCGAGGCCGAGGGCCTGCGCGCCGCAGCGATCCTGACCGCCGAAGGCAAGAAGCAGGCGCAGATCCTCGAAGCCGAAGGCAGTCGCCAGGCCGCCTTCCTGGAAGCCGAAGCCCGCGAGCGGCAAGCCGCGGCAGAAGCCCAGGCCACTAAAGTCGTGTCCGAAGCCATCGCCAGCGGCAACGTGCAGGCGGTGAACTACTTCGTGGCGCAGAAGTACATCGATGCGCTGGGCAAGTTGTCCTCGGCCAACAACAGCAAGGTGATCCTGATGCCGCTGGAAGCCAGTTCGATGATCGGCGCGGTGGGTGGCATTGGCGAAATCGTCAAGGCCACTTTCGATAACAAGAAAGCCTGAGGCGCGCCATGTGGGCATTTTTGCAGCATCTTTCGTTCTGGGACTGGTTGGCGCTGGGCACGGTGCTGTTGATTCTCGAAGTGTTCGGCGCCGGCGGTTATCTGCTGTGGATCGGCATGGCCGCGGCAACCGTGGGCGTCTTGACCTTCCTGATGCCGGACCTGTCTTGGGAATGGCAGTTTCTGTTGTTCGGCCTGCTGTCGATCACCACCGCGTTGTACTGGTGGCGGCGTCAGCGCACGGCAATGCGTCCGAGTGATCAGCCGCACCTGAATCTGCGTGGCCAGGAACTCATCGGCAAAACCTTCGTGGTGCATGAAGCGATTGTCGACGGTCGCGGCAAGATCAAGGTGGCTGACGGTGTATGGATGGCCCGCGGGCCGGACACAGCCACTGGCAACCGCGTGCGGGTGGTCGGCCAGCAAGGCGCCATCCTGCTGGTCGAAGCGGCGGATTAAGCGACCACGGAACTCGATTGGGGGTTGGCAATCCAACCGCGTACTCAACCCAGTGGAGTCACCCTGTCATGCGTTTCAAACTTGCTGTCGTTACCGTCGCGCTGTTGTCCCTGCCTGTCGGTTCGGCGATGGCCGATACTTTTTGGCGTAACGTTCTTACGTCCGGTGCAACCACCGGTTCGAGCTATCTGACATCCAAGGATAACAAGCTGGTCGTCGCGGCCCAGGACGATGCCAGCAGCTTCGTCGCCAGTGACGGCGGTATCCGCGGTCCGTACCTGGAAGCGGCCATGCAGAAGGTCCGCGCCGAAAACCCGGGCCTGCAAGCCACGGACATGGAACTGGCGAACGCGATCCTGGCGAAGAATGCCGTGGCTTCGGAGTAACCGTTGCGAACAAAAAATGCCGCTCACATGAGCGGCATTTTTTTGCCTTGCGATCACAAATCTCATGTTCACCGAGCCCCCCTGTGGGAGCGAGCTTGCTCGCGATGGACTCAAGAGCGCTGCGTTTAGTCAGTAAACACACGGCATCGTTAACGACCATCGCGAGCAAGCTCGCTCCTACAGGGGTTATGTGTTGCCTGAGATGTCAGCGGTAATCATCCACCGGCACACACGCACAAAACAGGTTCCGGTCCCCATACACGTTGTCCACCCGGTTCACCACCGGCCAGTATTTGTGAGCCTTGGTGTGCGCGTCCGGCGTGACCGCTTGCACGATGCTGTAGGGTCGTTCCCACACGCCGGTGATATCGGCCAACGTATGCGGCGCACCTTTCAACGGGTTTTCTTCAGCCGGCCAATTACCGTTCTGCACCTCGTTGATTTCCGCGCGGATGCTCAGCATCGCCCCGATGAACCGGTCCAGTTCCGCCTTCGATTCACTTTCGGTCGGCTCGACCATCAGCGTCCCCGGCACGGGAAACGACATGGTCGGGGCATGGAAGCCGTAATCCATCAGACGCTTGGCCACGTCCTCCTCGGTAATGCCGGTCAACGCCTTGAGCGGTCGCAGGTCGAGGATGCATTCGTGGGCCACCCGCTCGTTGCGCCCGGTGTAGAGCACCGGGAAGGCACCGGACAAATGCCGCGCCAGGTAATTCGCGGCCAGGATCGCCACTTCGCTGGCGTCCGCCAGTTGCGGCCCCATCATGGCGATGTACATCCAGCTGATCGGCAGAATGCTTGCGCTGCCCCAAGGCGCTGCGCTGACGGCGCCATTTTGCGGGTGCGGCCCATCGATTGGCACCACCGGATGGTTGGCCACGAACGGCGCCAGATGTGCCCGAACACCAATCGGCCCCATGCCCGGCCCACCGCCACCATGGGGAATGCAGAAGGTCTTGTGCAGGTTCATGTGCGAGACATCGGCACCAATATCGGCCGGCCGCGCCAACCCCACCTGAGCGTTGAGGTTGGCGCCATCCATGTACACCTGCCCCCCGTGCTGGTGGATCACCTCACAGATTTCGCTGATGCCCTCCTCATACACACCATGAGTCGAAGGGTAGGTCGCCATCAGGCAGGCGAGTTTTTCGGCGGCCTGCGCGGCTTTTTCCTTGAGGTCATCCAGGTCGACGTTGCCCGCCTCGTCGCACTCGACGATCACCACGCGCATCCCGGCCATTTGCGCCGACGCGGGATTGGTGCCGTGAGCCGACGAAGGAATCAGGCAGATATCACGGCCGCCCTGTTGCTGGCTCTCATGGTATTTGCGGATCGCCAGCAGCCCGGCGTATTCGCCCTGGGCACCGGAGTTGGGTTGCATGCAGATCGCGTCGAAACCGGTGATCGCGCACAACCAGCGCTCCAGTTCCTCGATCATCAGCCCATAACCGGCGGCCTGTTCCTTGGGCACGAACGGGTGCAGGTTGGCGAACTGCGGCCAGGTAATCGGGATCATCTCGCTGGTGGCGTTGAGCTTCATGGTGCAGGAGCCCAATGGGATCATCGATTGATTGAGCGCCAGGTCCTTGTTTTCCAGCTGCTTGAGGTAGCGCAGCATCTCGGTTTCGCTGTGATGGGCGCTGAACACGGGGTGACGCAGATAAGGTGAGGTTCGCGCCAGCCCCTGGGGAATTCCGCCAGGCAAGACTTCGGCATCCAGGTCGTCGATGCTGAGCCCGTGATCGGCCCCCAGGAACACGTCGAACAGCTTCGCCACGGTGCCTTCGTCGCAGGTCTCGTCGAGACTCAAGCCCAATTGGCCGCGCCCGAGAATGCGCAGGTTGATCTGCGCAGCCCGGGCACTTTCGATGATGGCGGTCTGGGTCCCGCCGACTTCCAGCGTCAGGGTGTCGAAGAAGTGCCGGTTGACCCGGACGATACCGTTGCGCTCAAGCCCGGCGGCAAGGATGCAGGTCAGCCGATGAACCCGCTGGGCAATCCGCTTGAGCCCTTCGGGACCGTGGTAGACCGCATAGAAACTGGCGATATTGGCCAGCAGCACCTGGGCCGTGCAGATGTTGGAGTTGGCCTTCTCCCGGCGAATGTGTTGCTCGCGGGTTTGCAGGGCCATGCGCAGGGCGGTGTTGCCCCGCGCATCTTTCGAAACACCGATGATCCGCCCGGGAATCGCGCGCTTGTATTCATCGCGGCTGGCAAAAAATGCCGCATGAGGCCCGCCGTAGCCCATGGGCACGCCAAATCGCTGGGACGAGCCGAACACCACATCGGCACCCAGTTCACCCGGCGGAGTCAACAACAACAGGCTCAGCAAATCCGTGGCGACACAGGCCAGGGCCTGTTGCGCGTGCAGGTGATCAATCAGCGGTCGCAGGTCGTGGATTTCACCGTGGGTGTCAGGGTATTGCAGCAGCGCGCCGAACACCTGGTGCCGCTTCAAGTTATCCACAGTGTCGACGATCAGATCGAAGCCGAAACCTTCAGCGCGGGTCTGCACCACGGAAATGGTTTGCGGGTGGCAGTTTTCGTCGACAAAGAACAGGTTGCTTTTGGACTTGGCGACCCGCTTGGCCAGGGCCATGGCCTCCGCCGCGGCGGTGGCTTCATCGAGCAGCGAGGCATTGGCCAGTTCCAGGCCGGTCAGGTCGATGGTCAGTTGCTGGAAGTTCAGCAGCGCTTCAAGTCGCCCTTGGGCGATCTCTGGCTGATAGGGGGTGTATGCGGTGTACCAGCCGGGATTTTCCAGCACATTACGCAGAATGACCGCCGGTGTGAGGGTGCCGTGGTAGCCCATGCCGATCAGGCTGGTCCAGACCTGGTTCTGCTCGGCATAACCGCGCAGCTTGGCCAGCGCGGCCTCTTCATCGAGTGCCGGGGGCAGGTCCAACGGTCGGTTGAGGCGGATGCCCGGCGGCACCGTCTGCTCGATCAAATCGACCCGACTGCCCAGGCCGAGGCTGTCGAGCATCGCCTGTTGCTCGGCGGCATCGGGCCCGAGGTGGCGGCGCAGAAAGGCATTGGGGTCGCGTAACTGGCTCAGGGACGGCAATTGGGACATGACGGGCTCTCTCTTGACTGGCGCTCAGCGTCGATGCAACACGGTCAAACCAGCATAGCAGCCACTCTGTAGGAGCGAGCTTGCTCGCGATGACCCCGAGTGCGCCGCGGGGTCTCAGGTTGCAGCGTTATCGTTAACAACCATCGCGAGCAAGCTCGCTCCTACAAGGGAAATTCGCCAGACAACAAAAAGCCCCGACGAGTCGGGGCTTTGGATGACGCTGAAGGCTTACTCGCCGATGGCGGCCTTGTAGCCGGCGGCATCCAGCAGTTTTTCAAGTTCGGCGGTGTCGCTTGGCTTGAGCTTGAAGATCCACGCGCCGTACGGGTCGCTGTTGAGCAGTTCCGGCGAAGCGCTCAAGTCTTCGTTGACCGCGATCACTTCACCGGCAATCGGGGAGTAGATGTCGGAAGCGGCTTTGACCGATTCAACGACACCCGACTGATCACCGGCAGCAAACACGTTGCCGACTTCAGTCAGCTCGACGAACACCACATCACCCAGCGCTTCCTGCGCGTGATCGCTGATGCCCACGGTGACGGTGCCATCGGCTTCCAGACGTGCCCATTCGTGACTTTCGGCAAAACGCAGGTCGGCAGGGATATCGCTCATGTTCTGTGTCCTCAGGAAATGGTCGGCGGTCATGTCCGCCAGAAAAGATTAGATCAAGGTTTTGCCGTGGCGTACGAAGGTCGGTTTGACCACCCGGACCGGGTACCACTTGCCACGGATTTCCACTTCAGCGCGGTCGGCTGTTGCCATCGGCACGCGCGCCAGTGCAATCGACTTGCTTAGCGTAGGAGAGAAACTACCACTGGTGATCTCCCCTTCGCCAACATCGGCGATGCGGACCACCTGATGAGCACGCAAAACACCACGCTCCTCAAGGACCAGACCGACCAGTTTTTGCTGTACACCGGCAGCCTGCTCGGCTTCCAGCGCCTTGCGCCCGATGAACTGCCGGGTGGCAGGTTCCCAGGCAATACTCCAGGCCATATTGGAGGCCAAGGGTGAAATATCCTGCTGGATGTCCTGACCGTAAAGGTTCATGCCGGCTTCGACCCGCAAGGTATCCCGCGCGCCGAGGCCGATGGGAGAAATCCCGGCTCCGACCAGATCGTTGAAAAAGCCTGGCGCCTGATCGGCCGGCAGAATGATTTCCAGGCCGTCTTCGCCGGTATAACCGGTGCGTGCGATGAACCAGTCACCATCGGACAGGCCTTCGAAAGGCTTGAGGAGCTGGATCAGGTTGCCGCGGGACTGACTGACCAATTCGGCAATTTTCTGCCGGGCGTGGGGGCCCTGGATGGCCAGCATCGCCAACTCGGTACGCTCGCGAAGTTGCACATCGAAACCGTCGAGATGCGCTTGCATCCAGGCCATGTCCTGATCGCGGGTGGAGGCGTTGACCACCAGGCGATAACCCTCATCGAGACGGTAGACGATCATGTCGTCGACAATCCCGCCCTGCTGGTTGAGCATGGTGCTGTACAACGCACGGCCTGGGCTGTGCAGGCGTTCGACATCATTGGCCAGTAAATGCCGGAGCCAGGCTTTGGCCTGGGCGCCACCGACATCGATTACGGTCATGTGGGATACATCGAAGACACCGCAATCGCGGCGCACCTGATGGTGTTCCTCGACCTGCGATCCATAATGCAGAGGCATGTCCCAACCGCCAAAATCGACCATCTTCGCGCCGAGTGCGAGATGAAGGTCATACAGAGGCGTACGCTGTCCCATGGGTTTCTCCTTCCGGGCGTGGCGAAGATGCGGGCAGGTGCTGCACGGACTGAATGCCTTGAAACAAAGGGCCTTCAGCCGATTTCAACTACCTGGTCTGTCAGACGGACCGCACCGAATGCCGCGCATTGTAGCCGCAAGGTGTAGGACTGACACCTAGCTGTTTCGATGTGCTGAGCGTCGGATCAATCCGATGACCGGTAACAGCCCGACCAGTACCAGAGTCAATGCCGGCAAAGACGCTCGCGCCCATTCGCCTTCGCTGGTCATTTCGAAGATTCGCACCGCCAGCGTGTCCCAGCCAAACGGGCGCATCAGCAAGGTTGCGGGCATTTCCTTGAGCACATCGACGAACACCAGCAGCGCGGCGCTCAACGTGCCGGGTAGCAATAATGGCAGATACACTTTGAAAAACAGTCGTGGCCCACTGACGCCAAGGCTACGTGCCGCTTCGGGCAAAGATGGCCGTATACGCGCCAGGCTGCTTTCCAGCGGTCCGTAAGCCACCGCAATGAATCGCACCAGATAGGCCAGCAACAATGCCGACAGGCTGCCCAACAGCAGCGGCTTGCCCGCACCACCGAGCCAACTCGAGAGCGGGATCACCAGTTCGCGGTCCAGGTAACTGAACGCGAGCATGATCGACACCGCCAGCACCGAACCGGGCAAGGCGTAGCCCAGGTTGGCCAGACTGACCCCGGAACGAATGACCCGGGTGGGCGCCAGTCGTCGGGCAAACGCCAGTAACAAGGCGACGCTGACGGTGATCAACGCCGCCATACCCCCCAGGTACAAGGTATGGACGATCAACCCGGTGTAGCGCTCGTCGAGATCGAAGCGCCCACGCAGCCAGAACCACACCACCAATTGCAGCATCGGGATAACGAAAGCACAGGCGAACACCAGGCAGCACCACGTCGTGGCCGCCAGCGCCTTGACGCCTCGCAGGTGATACAGCGCCTTGACCCGTGGTCGCTCGTTACTTGCCCTGTTCGCCCCACGGGCACGCCGTTCGCCGTAGAGCACGAGCATCACCACCAGCAGTAAAAGGCTGGCCAGTTGCGCGGCGGACGACAGGCTGAAAAAACCGTACCAGGTCTTGTAGATGGCCGTGGTGAAGGTATCGAAGTTGAACACCGACACTGCGCCGAAGTCCGCCAGGGTTTCCATCAGTGCCAATGCCACGCCCGCACCGATGGCTGGCCGCGCCATGGGCAATGCCACCCGCCAGAACGCTTGCCAGGGCGATTGACCAAGGACCCGCGCGGCTTCCATCAGGCCTTTGCCCTGGGCGAGGAAGGCGGTGCGCGCCAGCAGGTAAACATAGGGATAAAAGACCAGCACGAGCACGACGATCACGCCACCCGTGGAACGCACGCGTGGCAGCCGCAGGCCACTGCCAAACCACTCGCGCAGCAAGGTTTGCACGGGCCCGGCAAAATCCAGCAGGCCGACGAAGACGAAGGCCAGCACATAGGCCGGGATCGCGAAGGGCAGCATCAATGCCCAGTCCAGCCAGCGCCGACCGGGGAATTCGCAAAGGCTGGTAAGCCAGGCCAGGCTGACACCCAGGACTGTCACGCCGACACCGACGCCTAGCACCAGGGTCAGGGTATTGCCCAGCAAACGCGGCATCTGCGTGTCCCAGAGATGAGACCAGATCTGTTGATCGATAGTTTGCCAGGACAGCAGCAGCACGCTCAGGGGCAACAGGACCAGCGCAGCAATGGCGAAGACGACTGGATACCAGCGGCGTTGGGCGGGATGGGCCACAGGCTTGGTTCTCTACTATCTAATGGATGAGATCGACACTGGCAGGAGCGAGCTCGCTTGCGAAAAACGTCAACGATAATGCGGGAAGCCTGACGGTCCGCGGCGCCCTGACGTTCATCGCGAGCAAGCTCGCTCCTACAGCGTCAGGGGTGCGTAACGCAAAAACAAACGCCCCGCCTAGGCGGGGCGCAGCATAACAGCTGGCTCAGTTCCAGCCAGCCTTGTCCATCATGCGAATCGCCTCAGCCTGGCGCTTGCCGGCGATTTCCACAGGCAAGGTATCAGCAATGAACTTGCCCCATGCGGCGACTTCAGCCGATGGCTGCACGGCCGGATTCGCCGGGAACTCCTGGTTCACGTCGGCAAAGATTTTCTGCGCTTCAGGGGTGGTCATCCACTCCACCAGAGCCTTGGCCGCTTCCGGGTGTGGCGCGTGTTGTGTCAGGCCGATACCCGACAGGTTGATGTGTACGCCACGGTCAGCCTGGTTCGGCCAGAACAGTTTCACCGGCAGGTCTGGCTTCTGCTTGTGCAGGCGGCCGTAGTAGTAGGTGTTGACGATACCGACGTCACACTGACCGGCGTTGATCGCTTCCAGCACGGCGGTGTCGTCGGAGAACACGTCAGTGGACAGGTTCCTGACCCAGCCCTTGAGGATTTCCTCGGTCTTCCCGGCGCCGTGCACTTCGATCATGGTCGCGGTCAGGGACTGGTTGTAGACCTTCTTCGCCGTGCGCAGGCACAGGCGGCCTTCCCATTGCTTGTCGGCCAGCGCTTCGTAGGTGGTCAGTTCACCCGGCTTCACCCGATCTGTGGAGTAGGCAATGGTCCGCGCCCGCAGGCTCAGGCCGGTCCAGGCGTGGGAGGCTGCCCGGTATTGCAGCGGAATATTGGTGTCGATGGTTTTCGAGGTGAACGGCTGGAGGATGCCCATCTGCTCGGCTTGCCAGAGGTTGCCGGCATCGACGGTGAGCAGCAGGTCGGCCGGCGTATTCGCGCCCTCGGCCTTGAGCCGCTGCATCAGCGGCGCTTCCTTGTCGGTGATGAACTTCACCTTCACGCCGGTCTTGGCGGTGTAGGCATCGAATACTGGCTTGATCAGCTCGTCGATTCGCGAGGAGTAGACCACCACTTCGTCAGCGGCCTGGGCGGCGGTGCTGCCGATCAGGGTCAAGGCCAGTGCAGTCAGTAGACGCTTCGGTGCCAACATGGGAGCGGTCTCTCGATTGAAAAATGAGGACAAATGATAAGGACTCACATTTAGCTTCTCAATCGAACCCGCTTGCGGAGGAGTTACCAGATGTTGCACAAGCTGGAATATTGGGTGGCCGAACTGCCGCCATCGCGAGCAAGCTCGCTCCCACAGGGTTCTTCAGCGTTCACACAAATTGCATTAACACCTGAATTCCTGTGGGAGCGAGCTTGCTCGCGAAGGGGCCCTTAACCTCAACAAAAATCTCAGGCCTTGGCGAGTGCCGGTAAATCCCCGATCAACCCCAGCGCTTCACGCACGAACAACGCCTTGGCTTCCGGCATTTTCTCCACCATTTTCAATCCGGTATTACGCAACCAGCGCACCGGCAACGGATCGGCCTGGAACAACCGCTCGAAGCCTTCCATCGCCGCCATCAACGCCAGGTTGTGGGGCATGCGTCGACGCTCGTAACGGCTGAGGACTTTCACATCCGCCAGGCGTTCGCCACGTGTTGCCGCTTGCAGCAACACTTCGGCCAGCACGGCGGCATCGAGGAATCCGAGATTCACCCCCTGCCCGGCCAACGGGTGAATGGTGTGGGCCGCGTCGCCGATCAATGCCAGGCCTTCAGCCACATACCGCTTGGCATGCCGCTGACGCAGGGGCACACACAGGCGCGGATCGGCGCTCAGTACTTCGCCGAGCCGACCTTCAAAGGCCCGCTCCAATGCCTTGCAGAAACCTTGCTCATCCATCGCCATCAGGCGTTCGGCTTCGCCGGGTGTGGTCGACCAGACGATCGAACACCAATCCTGTTGGCCGTCCCGCTCAAGGGGCAGAAACGCCAACGGACCGTTATCGGTGAAGCGCTGCCACGCGGTCATCTGATGCGGTTTGGTGCAACGCACGCTGGTGACGATGGCATGGTGCATATAATCCCATTCGCGGGTCGCCACTCCGGCCAGGCGTCGCACCGCCGAGTTGGCGCCATCTGCCGCGATCACCAGCGGCGCGCGCAGGGTGCGGCCATCGGCCAGGGTCAGCAGCCAGTCATCGCCGGAGCGGCGCATCTGCTCCAGGCGAGCATTGGCCAGCAACCCCAGGTCGCAATCGTGCAGGCGCTCGAGCAAGGCATCCTGGACCACGCGGTTCTCGACGATATGCCCCAGCACCTCGGCATGCACGCTGGCCGCCGAGAAGTGGATTTGCCCGGTGCCGCTGCCATCCCAGACCTGCATGTCGGTGTAGGGGCTGCTGCGCCGCCCGGCGATGCCGTCCCACACGCCCAGGCGCTCGAGAATCCGCTGGCTGGCAGTCGACAAGGCGCTCACCCGTGGCTCAAACGCTGCCTGAGCGTTGAACGGTTTGACGCTCATGGGGCTGCCGTCCAGCAGCAGGACTTCCAGCCCGCTGTCCTGCAACGCCAGCGCCAGGGCGCTGCCGACCATTCCGGCCCCGACAATCAGCAGATCTGCGCGCATTTCCATGCTTTAAGCCTGTCTCTCTTGCGGCTCGAGCCGCACGTAAAGGGGTTTCCCGACCCGCGCCACCAAGTGGCCGGCGCTGTCATGAATGTCGAACCTGCAAGGCAGGTATTTTATCAATCGCGCCTTGCCGAATCGGCGGATCAGCCAGTTACGCATCTGGACGCGTACCCAGCCCCATCGCCTGCCGGGCAAACCAGCGTTTGGCCGGTGGCAGCAGATCGAGGCCGAGCAAGCCGATGTTGCGCCCCAGGGAGACCAGCGGCTGGGTACTGCCGAACAGGCGCGTAACCTGATCGGAGAAGCCCACGGTGAGGTCCTGATCGAGTCGCTGGTGTTCGCGATAGGCCTGCAACGTGGCGAAGTCGCCCAATGGTTTTTCACTGGCGAGCAAGGCATTGGCCAAAGCCTGGGCATCGCGCAGGGACAGGTTGAATCCCTGGCCGGCAATCGGATGCAGGCTGTGCGCCGCGTTGCCGAGGACCGCCAGATGCGGACGCACCTGTTCTTCGGCCTCGACCAGTGTCAGCGGATACAGATGCCGCGCACCCACCTGCTTCAATGTGCCAAGGCGATAACCGAACACACCCTGCAACTCGCTGAGGAAGCTGCGCTCGTCGAGGGCTGCCAGGCGTTGCGCGTCCATGCCCAGGCGGGTCCAGACCAATGCGCAGCGATTATCCGGAAGCGGCAGCAACGCCATCGGGCCTTCGTCGGTGAAGCGCTCGAAAGCCATGCCGTTGTGGGCTTCGCTCGGGGTGATGTTGGCGATCAGCGCGCTCTGGTTGTATGGACGCTTGCGGATGCCGATCCCAAGTTGCTCGCGCAGGCCGGAGCGGCCACCATCGGCGAGCACCGCGAGGTCGCATTCCAGGGTGGTTTCATCATTGAGGGTCAGGCGGTAGCCGTCGGTCAGCGGCTCCATGCGGGTGACTTCTGCCGGGCAGTGCCATCTGATCACGTCCTTGTCCAGGCCTTGCCACAGGCATTGGCCGAGCCAGGCGTTTTCAACGACATAACCCAGCGCTGGAACACCCTCTTCCATCGCCGACAACCGCGCCGTCGAGAATCGACCACGGTCGGAAACATGAATCTGCTTGATCGGCTCGGCTCGGCGCGAGACTTCCTGCCAGACACCCAACCGTTGATAGATTTGCCGCGAGCCGAAGGACAACGCCGAGGAACGGGCATCGTAACTCGGTTGCCAGGTGTCGCCAGGAGCAAACGGCTCGATCAACACGATCTTCCAGCCTCGGGCTTTGGCCCCGGCCTGAAGCGCCAGTGCCAGGCTTGCACCGACCAGCCCGCCACCAATGATTGCCAGATTGACTCGACTCATGCTGCCTGTGTCCGCGCGGCGGCCATCAGGGCCTCTATCTCGGCGACGGTTTTCGGCACGCCGCTCGTCAATATTTCACAGCCGGTTTTGGTAACCACTACGTCGTCCTCGATGCGCACGCCGATGCCGCGCCATTTCTTCGCAACATTCTGGTTGTCCGGGGCGATATAGATCCCCGGCTCAACGGTCAGCGCCATGCCGACTTCCAGCACGCGCCACTCGCCGCCGACCTTGTATTCGCCGACGTCATGCACATCCATGCCCAACCAATGGCCGGCGCGGTGCATGTAAAACGCCTTGTAGGCTTCACTGGCGATCAGTTCGTCAACGTCACCACGCAGCAGACCCAGCTCGACCAGCCCGGCCGTGATGACCCGGACCGTGGCCTCGTGCGCCTGATTCCAGTGCTTGTTCGGGGCGATTTCGGCAAAGGCGGCTTCCTGGGAGGCCAGCACCAATTCGTAGATCGCTTTCTGTTCCGCTGAATATTTGCCGCTGACCGGAAAGGTCCGGGTGATGTCGCTGGCGTAGCAATCGATCTCGCAACCGGCATCGATCAGCACCAGATCACCGTCCTTGAGCAGCGCGTCATTCTGCTGGTAATGCAGGATGCAGCTGTTGCGCCCCGCCGCGACGATCGACCCGTAGGCCGGCATCTTCGCCCCGCCCTTGCGGAACTCGTAATCGAGCTCGGCTTCCAGGCTGAATTCGTGTAATCCGGCGCGACAGGCCTGCATTGCCCGTACATGCGCCTGGGCGGAAATCCGCGCCGCCTCGCGCATCACTTTCACTTCTGCCGCCGATTTATACAGGCGCATGTCGTGCAGCAGATGATCCAGGGCAACGAATTCGTTCGGCGGCTGGGCACCGAGGTTGGCCTTGGAGCGGATCACGTTGATCCACTCCATCAGGTGGCGATCGAATTCGGGGTTGCTGCCCATGGCCGAATATACCCGGTCACGGCCTTCGATCAGGCCCGGCAGGATGTCGTCGATATCAGTGATCGGAAAGGCGTCGTCGGCGCCGAAGTCGCGAATCGCGCCTTCCTGCCCGGCACGCAGGCCATCCCACAGCTCGCGCTCGGCATTGCGTTCGCGGCAGAACAGGATGTATTCGCCATGCACGCGCCCCGGCATCAATACCAGTACGGCCTGGGGCTCGGGAAAGCCGCTGAGGTACTGGAAGTCGCTGTCCTGGCGGTAAACGTGCTCGACGTCGCGGTTACGAATAGCCACCGCGGCGGCGGGCAGGATGGCGATGCTGTTGGGTTCCATCTGCGCCATCAGGGCCTTGCGGCGACGGCTGTATTCCGATTTCGGGATATGGATCATGGGCAGATGGCGTTCCCTGGCAAACGATTAGTGCAGCGACGGTTTGGCGGCGGCCGGTACGTCTTTTTTGGTCTCGGAGAACAGCAGCAGCGGAGCGACGCGCAGGTATTCCATGACTTCCATGTAGTCGTTTTCGCCGTCGTCGGACTCTTCCAGGGCATCCTGCACCTGGGAAATGGCCGCCAGATCCTGCAGCACCTCGGTGGCCTCGGTGCTCAGGGCGCTGCTGTCACGGCAGTTCAGGCCGAAGCCGCTGAGGAAACCCTGGCACCACTGGCCCAGTGCGACAGCACGGTCGGTGAGGGGGGCGTCATCGGTCGGCAACAGCAGAACGACGGTCACGTCATCGCCCGTTAGCTCGCCCTTGACCATCTCTTGCAAGCCGATCAAGGCGTTGCGAACGTTGTCCTGCGGCTCGCTTTCGAGCAGTTCGGCGGCATCGATCAACCACTCTTCGGCATTGAAACCGGCGCCGGCACAGCTGCGGCCGAGCAGCAGGCCATGCAGTTCGGCAGGCGAGACGTTATGACCGCTGGAAGTCAGCAGGGTGGCGAAGGCTTGGTACGGGGAATTCTGAATGGTCATGGGCAGCTAGGCGCCAGACGGCGCTATGTCTAGAATGAAGGCCTTGTATCCTACATCGACTACCCCTGTAGGAGCGAGCTTGCTCGCGATGGTCGCCAACGATAACGTTGGGTACCTGACACCCTGCGGCGTTCTCGGGTTCATCGCGAGCGAGCTCGCTCCTACAGTCCGTCACCCATCAGACAGTGAAGACAATGGAAGACACCGACCTGCAAGCGCTGATGGCCAGACTCGAACTGCTGATTACCCGAGTCGAGCAACTTAAGAGTCAAAACGGACTCTTACTAGCTCAGGAAAAGACCTGGCGCGAGGAACGCGCGCACCTCATTGAAAAAAACGAAATCGCCCGGCGTAAGGTCGAATCGATGATTTCGCGCCTCAAGGCCCTGGAGCAAGACTCATGAGTTCAAGCAATAGCGTCACCGTGCAGATCCTCGACAAAGAGTATTCGATCATCTGCCCTCAGGAAGAGCGCAGTAATCTGATCAGCGCCGCCCGTTATCTGGACGGCAAGATGCGCGAGATCCGCAGCAGCGGCAAAGTCATCGGCGCCGACCGTATCGCCGTGATGGCCGCGCTGAACATCACCCACGACCTGTTGCACAAGGAAGAACGGCCGGATATCCAGGCCAGCGGCTCGACCCGCGAACAAGTGCGTGACCTGCTCGATCGCGTCGATCTGGCGCTCGCCACCGATCCGGATGTCACCAAAGGCTGATTCGCGCCGCCGCTTGCGGTATAATCCCCTCACTCCCTGGGGTGCTTGCCAGTTGGCGATGTCCCTGAGCCGATTTGCTATACCCTGGAGGTTGCACGTTGGGCTGGTGTGCATGTCCGCTAGACGGAAAGCCTTAAAGCCTACTGCATCTTCCACCTTGAACTTTCGGGTTCAAGGGCTAAGTCGACAGCGGCACATTCGGGGAGCCTGATTTCAGTCCAATGCCGGTTTTGATACCGGCATTGGCGTTTTTACGGGTACGCTTCACGTATCCGCATTGTTGAAGCCCGAATACATGACCGAACCTGCGCTGCTCCCCCGCCCGCAACTTCGACGCATGCTGCGCAAGGCCCGCCGCGCACTGACACCCAGTCAGCAACGCCAGGCCGCTCGCGGGCTGTACAAGCAATTGGCCCAGCAACCGCTGTTCCGCCGCGCCCGGCACATCTCGCTCTATCTACCGACCGATGGTGAAATCGATCCGCGTCTGTTGCTGCGCGCCGCGCAACGCCGGGGCAAAGCCACCTATCTACCGGTGCTGAGCGCCTGGCCGCGAACCAAAATGGTGTTCCAGCGCATCCGTCCCGGGGAAAAACTCAAACCCAACCGTTTCCGTATTCTCGAACCACGGGCCAACCTCGCCCGGCAGCGCAAGATCTGGGCGCTGGATCTGGTGCTGTTGCCATTGGTGGGTTTTGACGATGTCGGCGGACGCCTGGGAATGGGCGGTGGTTTCTACGACCGGAGCCTGGCCTACCTGGCGCGACGAAATGACTGGCGCAAGCCGACGCTGTTGGGGCTGGCCCATGAATGTCAGAAAGTGGCGCGATTGGCTCAGGCGAGCTGGGATGTGCCGCTGCAAGGAACGGTGACGGACAAGGCCTGGTATTACGCAGGCTAGGCGCCACTTCGATCAGTGGCGCCGAGACAACAGGATCAGCGCTTGAAGGCTGTCGACTGTTGCTGCAACTGGGCGAGTTCGACCGGCGCATCGGTCTTGTTGGCCCATAGGCTTTGGGCATAGCCAGTGGTCACGACGCCAAGGCCAAACAAAATGACCAAAATCCATAGTAAATCCGGTTTGCGTTTCATCGATTGCCCCCCAAAGGCACATCAACACGATGACAGCAGCGGTTTCCGTTTGTAGGCCGTGCAGCAGCGTCAAGCTTTAAAGGCCGGCATTTTGCGACAACCTGAACCGCTGCGCAAATGCTGACGTCAACCGACTGTCGGTTTGTCATAAAATCGCCAACAAGCTGCTCAATCACCACGCAAGGAGCAAAAGACATGGCCTATTGGCTGATGAAATCCGAGCCCGACGAACTCTCGATCAAAGGGCTGGAAAAGCTCGGCAAAGCGCGCTGGGACGGGGTTCGCAACTATCAGGCACGCAATTTCCTGCGGACCATGGCGGTGGGGGATGAGTTCTTTTTCTATCATTCCAGCTGCCCCGAGCCTGGCATCGCCGGAATCGGCAAGATTGTCGAAGCCGCGTATCCGGACCCGACGGCGCTGGAGCCAGAGAGCCATTATTTTGACCCAAAGGCCACTCCGGAGAAAAACGCCTGGAGTGCGATCGATGTCGCGCATGTCGAGACGTTTGCCCGGGTGCTGAAACTGGATTATCTGAAACAGCAGACGGCGCTGGCCGAGTTGCCGTTGGTGCAGAAAGGCTCGCGACTGTCGGTGATGCCCGTAACCCCGGAGCAGTGGGCGGCGGTGATTGCTTTAAAGCCTTGAGTCATTCATTGCCTGTACCGGCCTCTTCGCGGGCAAGCCCGCTCCCACAATGGATTTGTGTTGGAAAACGATCACGTATACACCAAAGAAAACTGTGGGAGCGGGCTTGCCCGCGAAGAGGCCGGCCCGGACAGCAGAGTTCTTACTGAATGATCAGGTTGTTGAACAACAAATCCTCAACCACCGGCTTACCGGTTTCGTCGCTCATCACCTGTTGGGTCTGTTTCAGGGCTTCCTGACGCAGCTTTTCCTTGGCCTCGACGTTGTTCATCGTCTCGGTGGTCTGCTGGGCGAACAGTGCGACCAATTGATTGCGGATCAAGGGTTCATTGGCCTTCACCGCCTTGGCGGCCTCGTCACCGGTCACCCGCAACGCCACATCGGCCTTGTAGACCTTGAGTTTCGGCGTGCCGTCCAGCCCGTAGTTACCCACGAACGGCGGGCTCAGGGTGATGTAACTGACCTTCGGAGCTGCATCTTCTTTGGCTTCTTCGGCCACCGCTGCCACAGGCAGAGACAGGGCCAGCATCAACATGATCCACGCTTTCAAAATTCGCTCCTTATCCGGTTTGCGGCCTAGCATAACGACCCGCCGCGCAAGCACAAGCTTATGGCTGACTATCAGGGCCGGGCATGCTCGTTGACCCATCGACCCACACACCTACACTTATCGGCCATCACTCCCAAAGGAATAGCCCTGATGAAAGCCGTGCTGTGCAAAGCCTTCGGCCCTGCCGAATCGCTGGTGCTGGAAGACGTCGCCAGTCCTGTCGCGAAGAAGAATGAAATCCTGCTGGACGTGCACGCCGCCGGGGTGAACTTCCCCGATACGTTGATCATCGAAGGCAAATACCAGTTCAAGCCGCCCTTCCCGTTTTCGCCGGGTGGTGAAGCGGCCGGCGTGGTCAGCGCAGTGGGTGAAAAAGTCAGCCACTTGAAAGTCGGTGACCGGGTCATGGCCCTGACCGGCTGGGGCAGCTTTGCCGAGCAGGTCGCCGTGCCGGGCTACAACGCACTGCCGATCCCGCCATCGATGGACTTCAACACCGCCGCCGCCTTCAGCATGACCTACGGCACCTCGATGCATGCCCTCAAGCAGCGCGGTAACCTGCAACCGGGCGAAACCCTGCTGGTACTGGGTGCTTCCGGCGGTGTCGGCCTGGCGGCGGTGGAAATCGGCAAAGCCATGGGCGCCCGGGTGATCGCGGCGGCCAGCAGCGCAGAGAAACTCGCCGTGGCCAAGGCCGCCGGCGCCGACGAACTGATCAACTACAGCGAAACCAGCCTGAAGGACGAAATCAAGCGTCTGACCGACGGCCAGGGTGCCGACGTGATCTACGACCCGGTCGGCGGTGACCTGTTCGACCAGGCCATCCGCGCCATCGCCTGGAACGGCCGCTTGCTGGTGGTCGGCTTCGCCAGCGGACGCATTCCCGAATTGCCGGTCAACCTGGCCTTGCTTAAAGGTGCGGCAGTGCTCGGCGTGTTCTGGGGCTCGTTCGCCCAACGCCAGCCGCAGGACAACGCGGCGAACTTCCAGCAGTTGTTTGGCTGGTTTGCCGAAGGCAAGCTCAAGCCTCTGGTGTCCCAGGTGTATCCGCTGAGCAATGCGGCGCAGGCGATCAATGACCTTGGCCAGCGTAAAGCGGTGGGGAAAGTGGTGGTGCAGGTTCGCTGAATTTCTCTGCAAACAAGCGCGGCCATGTAGCCGCGCTTTTATTGCCGTCAAAGCAACACCCGAATCTCCTCCGGCAAAAACCGCACATACCGACTCGCCGGATGTGCGCTACACCGCTGTACAATCGAACGGACGCTGGCATTGAGCTTGGCAATCAGAGCCAGACGTTTCTCTTCCGGCAATTGAGTCGGTGAAAGCGAGTGGGTCAGGTAACTGCGGGTCCAGCTGAAAACCGGCAGGTCCACCCACGAGGAAGTGGCGATGCTCAACGATGCCCGTGCGATAGCACTGCATTTCAGCCGCTCCAGCTCCTTGTTGACGTGGAAGGGATGTTCGCTGTCCAGCCTGTATTCCATGGGTGCGACCACGATGATTTGCGCAGGTTGACCCTTGGTAATTGTCCACGGCTTGAATCGCCATTGGTTGACTGCGGCCAATGACGCCTCTTCGAGTTCGGGATGTGCACTTTGCGCAATCCCGGCATTACTGACTGATCCATCGGCCTTCACAGTCATGCTGACACGCACCATGCCAGTGACACCCGCCCGATGCAGCGCCTTCGGATAAATCGGCTTTGGGTTGTTCTCGGGTATCAGAAATACCTCCCCGGCCCTGATATCCGCAGAGACCAGCAACAAAATTCCAACCAACCACCACCGCATGTCCCTCTCCCTTCGTCTGCAACGCCAGACTTGGCAACAGCACAAAGGTTAAAGCGCCGGGCCATTCGACATAACGCCATGACTTCTGCTTTAAACGAAGGATCTTTCCTAAAGTCCTGCCCCATTCCGGGCAGATCAAATGCCCCAAACGAAAACAGGTAACGCTTCCTACAACGCCCTTCACTTACATCTGAGCGACATGTTCATAAAGGAATGCGCGACTTCCAACATTTCCGCTGTTTTGCCGATGAGAACCGGTGCTATTTTCGGTAACGAAACTGTAACATTCGTATCCGCAGTCAAAACAAGAAATCTGGAGCTCTTGAATGTTTGCTTTCTTTCGTCCTGCCGCACATCAGGCTCCATTGCCTGAAGAAAAAATAGACAGCACCTACCGACGCCTTCGCTGGCAGATTTTCGCCGGCATTTTCATTGGCTATGCCGGTTACTACCTGCTGCGCAAAAACTTCTCCCTGGCCATGCCGTATCTGATCGATGAGGGCTACTCCCGTGGCCAGCTGGGTCTGGCGATGTCCGCCATCGCGATTGCCTACGGTCTGTCGAAGTTTCTCATGGGCCTGGTGTCCGACCGTTCCAACCCGCGCTTCTTCCTGCCATTCGGTCTTCTGGTGTCGGCTGGGGTGATGTTCATTTTCGGTTTCGCGCCTTGGGCGACGTCCAGCGTGACCATGATGTTCATTTTGCTGTTCATCAACGGCTGGGCGCAGGGCATGGGTTGGCCGCCGAGTGGCCGGACCATGGTGCACTGGTGGTCGCAGAAGGAACGTGGCGGCGTGGTGTCCGTCTGGAACGTGGCGCACAACGTCGGCGGTGGCCTGATCGGCCCGTTGTTCCTGATCGGCATGGGGCTGTTCAATGACTGGCACGCCGCGTTCTACGTACCGGCAGCCGTGGCGCTGGCAGTAGCGGTGTTTGCCTTTGTGACCATGCGCGACACCCCGCAATCGGTTGGCCTGCCGCCGATCGAGCAATACAAGAACGACTACCCGGAAGGCTACGACGCCAGCCACGAAGAGGAATTCAGCGCCAAGGAAATCTTCGTCAAATACGTGCTGCGCAACAAAATGCTCTGGTACATCGCCTTGGCCAACGTCTTTGTCTATCTGCTGCGCTACGGCGTGCTGGACTGGGCACCGACCTACCTGAAGGAAGCCAAGGGTTTCACTGTGGATAAAACCTCGTGGGCGTACTTCTTCTACGAGTGGGCAGGTATCCCGGGCACGCTGCTGTGCGGCTGGATGTCGGACAAGATCTTCCGTGGCAACCGTGGCCTGACCGGCATGGTGTTCATGGCGTTGGTGACGGTCGCGACGCTGGTTTACTGGCTCAACCCGGCCGGCAATCCGATGGTCGACATGATCGCGCTGCTTTCCATTGGCTTCCTGATCTACGGCCCGGTGATGCTGATCGGCCTGCAGGCGCTGGAACTGGCACCGAAGAAAGCTGCCGGTACGGCGGCGGGCTTTACCGGTCTGTTCGGTTACTTGGGCGGTTCGGTCGCGGCCAGTGCAGCGATGGGCTACACCGTGGACCATTTCGGTTGGGACGGCGGTTTCGTGCTGCTGGTCGGTGCCTGCCTGTTGGCGATGGCCTTCCTGGCCCCGACACTACGGCACAAACAAATCGCCAGTCAGGGCCGCGAAGCACTCGCTTGATCGGCCTTTGATTTACAGCGCTTGAGCCGCGCCTCCAGATTCCGGTCTGGCATGGCGTGGCTACGAAGGGCGTGCGCGGTCTGCTCGACATAATCGCGAGTGGTGCCGTAGCGCCCGCAGGCGTTTTCGAACACATGGCTCAGCACATGGTCCGGCAAGTTGCCGGCATAGCTGGGCAGGTGTCGTTCCAGCACAAAACCCAATGCCTGAACCTGGCTGCCATCGTCGAGGCGGCAGTTGAGCCAGTGCGGGCGGTAGGAAGGGAAAGGCATCTCGCGCTGCCAAAGTGCGTAGAGCGAGGCTTCGAGTTGCTCTTCGGGCAAGCGATAGGCGAAACCGCTGCAAGAACCGCCGCGATCCAGGCCAAACACCAGGCCGGGCATTTCCGGGGTGCCGCGATGTTCGTGGGACCAAAGGTACAACCCGCGATGGTAGCCATGCACCCGGCCGCGAACCCGCTCAACCGCCGTGCATTCAGGGCGCCAGATCAGCGAGCCATACGCAAACAGCCACACCGGCCCGCCCTTGTGGCGCGCCATGGTCGATTGCATCGAGCTGAGCAGTTGTTCGTGAGTGAGCTGCGGCCCCAGATCGAGCCGCGGAGGGTAAGCCAGATTCAAAAAAGCAGATTCAATGGCGCTCATGGCGAATAGCGTTCAGCTCCCCGCGGGTGAAGAATTACTTAATAGAACGCACGGCTGTAACAATAAGGCACATAAGTTTTAAGGCAATTTGAGTGCCATGGCACAGTTCTTAATGAATTGCCTGGATGGAATATAACCTACCGGCATTTACATACTTTTATAAATACCGATGGGCTATATAGAGAGTTATAACAGGATAACCTGTAGGAGCGAGCCTGCTCGCGATGGTCGTTAACGATTACGCGGGAAGTCAGGCTGCCCGCGGTGTTCTTGGGCCCATCGCGAGCAAGCTCGCTCCTACAGGGTGTGCAGCATCAGGATCTTGGTGCGTAGGCAAATACGTCGGCACGCATCTGGTGGGCATCCATTCCCGCTTCCACCAGCGCATCCAGCGTGCCGTAGACCATGGCCGGAGAGCCACTGGCGTACACGTGTAGCGGCTTGAGGTCAGGGAAGTCTTCACAGACCGCTTCATGCAACATGCCGCACCGCCCTTCCCAACCGCATTGATCGCTGACGACCTTGTGCAGGAACAGGTTGGGCAACTTCAGCCATTCGTCCCAATGCTCGATTTGATAAAAATCTTCAGGACGACGCACGCCCCAATACAGATGCACCGGGTGCTTGAAACCTGAGGCCCGGCAATGCTCGATCAGACTATGGATCTGGCCCATGCCGGTACCCGCGGCGATCAGCACGAGAGAACCTTCCGGCAACTCCTCCAGGTGGGTATCGCCGAACGGCAATTCGACCCGCACCATGCTGTTGCGCTGGAGCTGTTCGATCAGGCTCAGCGCACTGGATTCGCGCGCCAGTACGTGGATTTCCAGGTCGCGCCCCGCATGCGGTGCCGAGGCGAGGGAGAATGCGGACTTTTCGCCGCTCTCCCGTTCGATCATCAGGTACTGGCCAGCGTGGTAGCGCGGCGGTTTGCCGGCCGGAGCCCGCAGACGCACGCGCCAGGTGTCGCCGCCCACCTCCTTACACTCAATGACCTGACACGACACGCTGCGCACCGGCAGTTCTCCCAGCGCGAGCACGCCATCCCACAGCACGATGCAGTCTTCCAGCGGCTCCGCTATGCAAGTGTAGAACTCGCCATGGTCACGCACATTGCCAGCCTGCTCGACCCGGCCTTCCACCAGCAGCGCCGCGCACACGTGGCAATTGCCGTTGCGGCAGCTTTGCGGGCATTCGTAGCCCAGACGTCGTGCGCCATCGAGAATCCGCTCGCCGGGCAATATCTCAAGTACTGCTCCGGAGGGCTGCAAGGTTACACGCATCAATCTATTCCTAACTGATTCCAGATGGCATCGATCCGCTGGGTCACGGCATCGTCCTTGACGATGACCCGGCCCCATTCGCGAGTAGTTTCGCCCGGCCATTTATGCGTGGCATCGAGGCCCATTTTCGACCCCAGGCCGGAAACCGGCGAGGCGAAGTCGAGGTAGTCGATCGGCGTGTTGTCGATCATCACGGTGTCCCGCTTGGGGTCCATGCGCGTGGTGATGGCCCAGATCACGTCGTTCCAGTCCCGGGCGTTGATATCGTCGTCGGTGACGATAACGAACTTGGTGTACATGAACTGTCGCAAAAACGACCAGACACCCAGCATTACCCGCTTGGCATGACCCGGATACGACTTTTTCATGGTCACGATGGCCATGCGGTACGAGCAACCTTCCGGCGGCAGGTAGAAATCGGTGATCTCCGGGAACTGCTTCTGCAGGATCGGCACGAACACTTCGTTCAATGCCACGCCGAGGATCGCCGGCTCATCCGGCGGACGGCCGGTGTAGGTACTGTGGTAGATCGGCTTGATCCGATGGGTAATGCGCTCGACGGTGAACACCGGGAAGCTGTCGACTTCGTTGTAGTAACCGGTGTGGTCGCCGTATGGGCCTTCATCGGCCATCTCGCCCGGATGGATCACGCCTTCGAGGATGATTTCGGCGGTGGCCGGCACTTGCAGGTCGTTGCCGCGACACTTCACCAACTCAGTGCGGTTACCGCGCAGGAGGCCTGCGAAGGCGTATTCGGAAAGGCTGTCGGGCACCGGGGTCACGGCACCGAGGATGGTCGCCGGGTCAGCGCCCAGGGCCACGGAAACCGGGAACGGCTGGCCCGGATGCTTTTCGCACCACTCGCGGTAATCCAGCGCGCCGCCACGGTGGCTCAGCCAGCGCATGATGACCTTGTTGCGACCGATCACTTGCTGACGGTAGATTCCGAGGTTCTGGCGATCCTTGTTCGGGCCTTTGGTGACGGTCAGGCCCCAGGTGATCAGCGGACCGACATCGCCCGGCCAGCAGGTCTGCACCGGCAGCATGGCCAGGTCGACGTCGTCGCCTTCGATGACCACTTCCTGGCACACCGCGTCCTTGACGACTTTCGGCGCCATCGAAATGATCTTGCGGAAGATCGGCAGCTTGGACCAGGCATCCTTCAAGCCTTTGGGCGGCTCGGGTTCCTTTAGGAACGCCAGCAGCTTGCCGATCTCGCGCAGCTCGCTGACCGACTCGGCACCCATGCCCATGGCGACCCGCTCGGGGGTACCGAACAGGTTGCCGAGTACCGGGATGTCATAGCCTGTCGGCTTTTCGAACAACAGCGCCGGGCCTTTGGCACGCAGCGTGCGATCACACACCTCGGTCATCTCCAGCACTGGAGAGACGGGGATCTGGATGCGTTTCAACTCTCCGCGCTGCTCAAGCTGCTGCACGAAATCCCGAAGATCCTTGAATTTCATTGATGATGGCACCCGAAAAATAGGCGTACATCCTACCTGCTCTGCCGGCCGCTGGCAGCTTATCGCTGCTTATCTGGATGCATTCACCTGCGGTTTCCCCTCGTTTGCCCTGGCTTGCAGACTGACAAACAGCGGTTCGAGGATCGGCGCCACGAACCGCGCACCGACTTCCGAGAGGTGATTGTCATCGGTGTACAACGAGTAGCCGCCGCGTTCGGCGCGGCACAGGCCGCTGGCATCACACAGTCTTGGCGCCGGGTCCACCACCTGTACCGCCGGGTCCTGCGCCAATTGTGCGAACAATTGACTGATGAATGCCTGGCGCTTGTGATGCTCTGCGAGCGCCAGCCCGACATCGTCGACCGGACGGGCCAGCATTGCCAGACGGGTGAGGCGATACGGTGGGCTGAAGGCCTGCAACGGCGCCTCTTTTACCAGCCAGACCCGATGCCCGCCGGCACGCAATTGCGCGACTCGGGTACGCAAGCCATCGGCCAGACGTTGTTCGGCAATTGCGCGGTCGTAATGCCCGTCAGCGCTTTTCAGAACGTGGCCCAGATCACCTTTGGCATCGCCATAGAGGTATAGGCTCCAGTGCGCGACCAGCACCACATCGCTGACAGCTTGCGGCTTCAGGGCCTGTTCAACACGTCGATTGAACCGCGCACAACGCGCATCGTGCTCCAGGCCTTCGACAGGCAAACAGCCAGCAGAACTGGCGAGCATCACATTGACGCCATGGGCCTTGGCACCCTCGTCGAAAACCGGAATCAACGCCGTGGCATGGCTATCGCCCCAGACAAGCGCTGGGGGCAGGCGGTTTTGCGCGCCATAACGGCAGAACAACTTGTCATCCGGCGTCTTGTCATCGGCCAGGCAGGCCATCAGCTCTGGCCGCCATTCGCGACCCTTGGCGTATTGCAGGGCCTGGTCAGACAGACGCCATGGCAAGCCGTCGGTCCATCGCAAGGCTTGTCCGGCCAGGCCGAGCACCAGGACGCCGCAGGCACCAGCGAGCAGAATCTGCCGGCGCCCGGCGAGCAGGCGACGCTCACGAAACGGGGTTTCGACGAATTTCCACGACAGATAACCCAGCAACAGCGTCAGTAAAATCAACCCGACACTGTCGAAAACACTCGTTTCACCGACGCTGGCATAGCTGGAGAATACGAACACCGGCCAGTGCCACAGGTACCAGGAGTATGAAATCAGACCGAGGCCGACCATTATCCGACTGCTCAAAAACTGACCAACCCAGGTTTCACGATGACCGTTGGCCAGAATCAACAGCACCACACCCGGCACGGGCAGCAACGCCGCGACACCCGGGAATGGCGTGGCCTTGTCATAACCGAACACCGCCAACAAGATCAGCAACATACCGAGCAGACTCAGCCATTGCGCTGCCATCGGCTTGAGACGCCATGCAGACCTGGGCGCTACCGCCAGCATCGCACCGGCCAATAGCTCCCACGCACGCATAGGCAACAGGAAGAAAGCTTTTTCCGGATGATGGGCGACAGCCCACACGCTCAAACCAAAGGACAGCAGCAATACGCTGAACAGCGCCAGTCGCCAATGCTTGAGACGGCTCGACAGCAGTGTGAGCAGCAACGGGAAGACGATGTAAAACTGCTCCTCCACCGCCAGCGACCAGGTGTGCAGCAGGGGCTTGAGATCGGAGGCGACGTCGAAATAGCCGTCCTGGCGCATGAACAGGATGTTGGAGACGAACATCACCTGGTAACGCACCGATCGTCCCAGCTCTTCGTAATCCTTCGGTGCCAGCAAAAACCAGCCGACCGCCAGCACCGCAATGACCATCGCGAACAACGCCGGCAAAATCCGCCGCGCACGCCGGGCCCAGAAATCGACGAAGCTGAATTGCCCGGCCTGGCGCTGACTCCAGATGATCGACGTGATCAGGTAACCGGAAATCACGAAAAACACGTCCACGCCGACAAAGCCGCCGGTAACCCCAGGAACGCCAAAGTGAAACAGCACGACGGCGATCACCGCCACTGCGCGCAAGCCGTCGATATCCCTTCGATAAGCCAGTGAGCTCATAAACATTAAACCGGTCAGATCGTTATTTTCAGCGCGCTTGAGCATCGCCCCCGGAGATGACCGCAAACGCGGCTGGTTGAAGTGCTAACCAACTGACCTTGGCCAATCAAAAACCTCCCATGGCCCAGGCAAAAAAAAGGCGCCCCACCGGGGCGCCATTCTCTTGAACTCAACGGGCGATGTTACTTGCGCTTCATCGACAGGAAGAATTCGTCGTTGGTCTTGGTCGTTTTCAGCTTGTCGACCAGGAACTCGATGGCAGCAATTTCATCCATCGGGTGCAGCAGTTTGCGCAGAATCCACATGCGCTGCAGCTCGTCGTCGGCGGTCAGCAACTCTTCGCGGCGGGTGCCGGAACGGTTGATGTTGATGGCCGGGAACACACGTTTTTCAGCGATGCGGCGATCCAGAGGCAGCTCCATGTTGCCGGTGCCTTTGAATTCCTCGTAGATCACTTCGTCCATCTTCGAACCGGTTTCAACCAGCGCGGTGGCGATGATGGTCAGCGAGCCGCCTTCTTCGATGTTCCGCGCGGCGCCGAAGAAACGCTTCGGTTTCTCCAGGGCGTGGGCATCGACACCACCGGTCAGTACCTTGCCGGAGCTCGGGATCACGGTGTTGTAGGCGCGCGCCAGACGAGTGATGGAGTCGAGCAGGATCACCACGTCTTTCTTGTGCTCGACCAGGCGCTTGGCCTTCTCGATCACCATTTCGGCAACCTGCACGTGACGGGTTGGCGGCTCGTCGAACGTCGAGGCAACCACTTCACCGCGCACGGTGCGCTGCATTTCGGTTACTTCTTCCGGACGTTCGTCGATCAGCAGCACGATCAGGTGAACTTCAGGGTTGTTACGCGCGATGTTCGCGGCAATGTTCTGCAGCATGATCGTCTTGCCGGCTTTCGGCGGTGCAACGATCAGACCGCGCTGGCCTTTACCGATCGGGGCGCACAGGTCGATGACACGACCGGTCAAGTCTTCGGTGGAACCGTTACCGGCTTCCATCTTCATGCGCACGGTCGGGAACAGCGGGGTCAGGTTCTCGAAGAGAATCTTGTTCTTCGCGTTTTCCGGACGGTCGAAGTTGATCGTGTCGACCTTGAGCAGCGCGAAATAACGCTCGCCTTCCTTTGGAGGGCGGATCTTGCCAACGATGGTGTCACCGGTGCGCAAGTTGAAACGACGGATCTGGCTCGGCGAGACGTAGATATCGTCCGGACCTGCGAGATAGGAAGCGTCAGCGGAGCGCAGGAAGCCGAAGCCGTCCTGGAGAATCTCCAGCACGCCATCACCGGAGATTTCCTCACCGCTTTTCGCGTGCTTCTTGAGCAGGGAGAAAATCACGTCCTGCTTGCGCGAACGGGCCATATTTTCTATGCCCATCTGTTCGGCCAATTCGAGCAGTTCGGTAATCGGCTTTTGCTTGAGTTCAGTCAGATTCATATAGGAATGACGTAATCATTTATGGAGGGGGGAAATTAAGCTTTTGGCTTAATGAGGCCGCGCCGCAGAGAAGGCGACAGGATCGCGTACTTATTCGAAAAGGAGTGCGTCGGCGACGGCTAGCAGGGGGCAATGGAGAAACCAGTGCGGGGCCGAATGTACCACCTGAGTTTAGGAGCGTCTAGCCCTGAATACGCAAAAAGCCCCGCTATTTGCGGGGCTTTTTCAGGACACTTTGCAACGACGCTTAGATGTTGGCGTCGAGGAAGGCAGCCAGTTGCGACTTCGACAGTGCGCCGACCTTGGTCGCTTCAACGTTGCCGTTCTTGAACAGCATCAGGGTCGGGATACCGCGCACGCCGTGCTTGGCCGGGGTTTCCTGGTTTTCGTCGATGTTCAGCTTGGCAACGGTCAGCTTGCCTTTGTAAGTCTCGGCAATTTCGTCCAGAACCGGAGCGATCATTTTGCAAGGGCCGCACCATTCAGCCCAGTAGTCGACCAGTACAGCGCCTTCGGCCTTGAGTACGTCGGCCTCGAAGCTAGCGTCGCTAACGTGTTTGATAAGATCGCTGCTCATGGAATTCTCCAGGTTGTAAGCAAAAAAACGTGGCCCATCATAGCGGTCCTTCCCTCGTTCAGGAAGGTGCAGATGATTGAGTCTCGCTATGGTGATCCATGAGTTTGGGTATAGCTCAGGTCATGAAGTGGCGGGAGCGATGAACGCGATTCCGGTGCGCAACGCGGCGTTACGTACGTGCTCTTGCATGGCCTTTTGCGCGGCGCCAGACGCTCGGCGAGCCAGCGCACGAAGGATTTTGCGGTGTTCCTGCCAGGTTTCCATGGCCCGCTCGACCCGGATGAACGGTAGCTTCTGGCTTTCCAGGAAGATGTCGGCGCTGGCGGTCAGGATGCTCAGCATCGCCTGATTGCCGCTGGCCAGCAGGATGCGGCGGTGGAATTCGAAATCCAGGCGGGCCGCGGCTTCGAAGTCGCCGGACTTCAGCTCATTGCGCATGGCGGCGACATTGTCTTCCAGCGCATCGAGTTCGTCGGTGCTCAAGGTTACGGCCGCCAACCCCGCAGCAAAACCTTCCAGCGCATAGCGCAACTGAAAGATGTCCAACGGCGAAGCCTGCGCCGCGAACGGCCAGCCCGGCGCCGCATCGCCCCGCGGTAGCTCCACGGGCGATTGCACGAATACGCCTTTGCCCGGCTGGATACTGATGACCCCCAGCGCACTCAGCGATGACAACGCCTCGCGCAACGACGCCCGACTGACCCCCAATTGCACCGCCAGGTCCCGTTGCGAGGGCAAGGCATCCCCCGGCCCGAAGCCCTGTTCGGTAATCAGTTTGCGGATGGCTTGCAGCGCCACTTCAGGTACGGCGCGGGAGATCGAGTTCATGGTTTTCCAGACGAACCAGGCCAATGTGCGCTCAGTTGTAAAGCTATTCGCGACGCCCGGCAAGTCGTGCCCCATGGGGGTTCGGAGATTTTCACGGCTGCGCCATCGGGGTGCGAAAAGCAACCTGACTGTTCAGACCAGTAAGACCGTGCGACGCCAGCAAAACCGTGCCCTGGCGCCCTCAAAACCCCATGTTGGCATGGCCCATGCTCTGTCGATCCGCAGAAATCACTTCTTGCCGATCCGGAGATTTGCCATGACCCAGCGTTACAGCGCCCTCCTCGCAGCCTTGTTCACCAGCCTGATGCTGAGCCAGGCACCCGCCCACGCCGATGGTCTGGAGGATGTGGTCAAGCGCGGCGTCCTCAAGGTGGCCGTGCCCCAGGACTTCCCGCCATTCGGCTCGGTCGGCCCGGACATGAAACCCCGCGGCCTCGATATCGACACCGCGAAACTGCTGGCCGACCAACTCAAGGTCAAACTCGAACTGACGCCAGTCAACAGCACCAACCGCATCCCGTTCCTCACCACCGGCAAGGTCGACCTGGTGATCTCCAGCCTCGGCAAGAACCCGGAGCGCGAAAAAGTCATCGACTTCTCCCGCGCCTACGCGCCGTTCTACCTTGCCGTGTTCGGTCCGCCAGACGCCGACATCAAGGGCCTGGACGATCTCAAGGGCAAGACCATCAGCGTCACCCGTGGTGCCATCGAAGATATCGAGCTGACCAAGGTCGCCCCCGAAGGCGTGACCATCAAGCGTTTCGAAGACAACAACTCGACCATTGCCGCGTACCTGGCCGGGCAAGTCGACCTGATCGCCAGCGGCAACGTGGTGATGGTCGCCATCAGCGAGAAGAGCCCGAAACGCGTGCCGGCGCTGAAAGTGAAGCTCAAGGACTCACCGGTCTACGTCGGCGTGAACAAGAACGAGTCGGCGCTGCTGGACAAGGTCAACCAGATTCTGGTGACCGCCAAGAGCGACGGCGCGCTGGAAAAGAACGCCCTGACCTGGCTGAAAGAACCGCTGCCGGCCGATCTCTGATTCGGCGCGCTGGAGACGTTTTATGGCTTATCAGTTCGATTTCCTGCCGGTGGTGGACAACACCGATCTGTTGCTGCGCGGTGCGCTGTTCACCCTTGAGCTGACCGCCATCGGCGCTGTGCTCGGCGTGGGGCTGGGCATCGTCGGGGCGCTGGTGCGGGCGTGGAACATCCGGCCTTTCGCGGGGATTTTCGCGGTTTACGTCGAGTTGATCCGCAACACGCCATTTCTGGTGCAGTTGTTTTTCATCTTCTTCGGCTTGCCGTCCCTGGGCGTGCAGATTTCCGAATGGCAGGCGGCGGTGCTGGCGATGGTCATCAACCTCGGCGCCTATTCCACCGAGATCATCCGCGCCGGCATCCAGGCGATCCCTCGGGGTCAGCTGGAAGCCGCAGCGGCACTGGCGATGACGCGCTTCGAAGCGTTCCGTCATGTGGTGCTGCTGCCAGCACTGGGCAAAGTCTGGCCAGCCCTGAGCAGCCAGATCATCATCGTGATGCTCGGCTCGGCGGTGTGTTCGCAAATCGCGACGGAGGAGCTGAGCTTCGCCGCCAACTTCATTCAGTCGCGCAACTTCCGCGCCTTTGAAACCTACGCCCTGACCACACTGCTGTACCTGTGCATGGCGCTGCTGATCCGTCAGTTGCTGAACTGGCTTGGCCACCGCTTCATCGCAAGGAGCAGCCGATGAGCGACTTCACTTTCTGGGACATCGTGCGCAACCTGCTCACGGGCCTGCAATGGACGCTGGCGCTGTCGCTGGTGGCGTTCATTGGCGGCGGACTGATTGGCTTGCTGATCATGGTCATGCGCATCTCGAAAAAATCCCTGCCGCGCAGTTTCGCCCGCACTTACATCGAACTGTTTCAGGGCACACCGCTATTGATGCAGCTGTTCCTGGTGTTTTTCGGCGTGGCATTGGCCGGGATCGAGATTTCGCCGTGGATGGCCGCGGCGATTGCACTGACGTTGTTCACCAGTGCTTATCTGGCGGAGATCTGGCGCGGTTGCGTCGATTCGATTCCCAACGGTCAGTGGGAAGCCTCATCGAGCCTGGCGCTGAACCCGCTGGAACAATTGCGCTATGTGATCCTGCCCCAGGCCCTGCGCATCGCCGTGGCGCCGACAGTGGGGTTTTCGGTGCAAGTGGTCAAAGGCACCGCCGTCACCTCGATCATCGGCTTCACCGAGCTGACCAAGACCGGCGGCATGCTCGCCAACGCCACCTTCGAACCGTTCATGGTCTACGGCCTCGTCGCCCTCGGCTACTTCCTGCTCTGCTACCCCTTGTCGCTCAGTGCGCGATACCTGGAAAGGAGACTGCATGCCTCTGCTTAGAATTTCCGCCCTGCATAAATACTATGGCGATCACCATGTGCTCAAAGGCATCGACCTGAGCATCGAGGAAGGCCAGGTGGTGGCGATCATCGGCCGTAGTGGCTCGGGCAAGTCCACCTTGCTGCGCACCCTCAACGGCCTGGAGTCAATCAACGACGGAGTGATCGAAGTCGACGGCGAGTACCTCGACGCCGCCCGCGCCGACCTGCGCAGCCTGCGGCAGAAAGTCGGCATGGTGTTCCAACAGTTCAATCTGTTCCCGCACCTGACCGTGGGCGAAAACGTCATGCTCGCGCCGCAAGTGGTGCAAAAAGTGCCGAAAGCCAAGGCCGCCGAACTGGCGCGGCAGATGCTGGAAAGGGTCGGACTGGGGGAAAAGTTCGATGCATTCCCTGATCGGCTGTCGGGCGGGCAGCAACAGCGGGTAGCGATTGCCCGGGCACTGGCGATGTCGCCGAAGGTTTTGCTATGTGACGAAATCACCTCGGCACTGGACCCGGAACTGGTCAACGAAGTGCTGAGCGTGGTCCGGCAACTGACCAGGGAAGGCATGACGCTGATCATGGTCACCCACGAAATGCGCTTCGCCCGGGAGGTTGGGGATAAGTTGGTGTTCATGCACCAGGGCAAGGTGCATGAGGTTGGGGATCCGAAAGTACTGTTCGCCAACCCGCAGACGGCGGAGCTGGCGAATTTCATTGGGACCGTGGAGGCGACAGCCTGAAAGAGCTCAAGTGTCTGTGATGCCCTCTTCGCGAGCAGGCTCGCTCCCACAGGATGGCGAAATTCTTGTGGGAGCGAGCCTGCTCGCGATTGACCGCGCAGCGGTCACCGTCTTTGCTGTGCTGGATCAAGGCTTTGAACACTGCGCGTTGGCGCCAGCCGTTGATCGTGGCACGATGTCGAGGTTATCGACCGAGACCCCAGACCATGCCGCAATCCCAAGCCAAGAATCTGTCCCTGATCGCCGCAATCGACCTGGGCTCCAACAGTTTTCACATGGTCGTGGCCAAGGCCCAGAACGCTGAAATCCGCATTCTCGAGCGCCTCGGGGAGAAGGTTCAGCTGGCCGCCGGCATCGACGAAGAGCGCCATCTCAACGAAGAATCGATGCAACGCGGGCTCGATTGCCTCAAGCGTTTCGCCCAACTGATCAGCGGTATGCCCACCGGCGCCGTGCGAATCGTGGGCACCAACGCATTGCGTGAAGCCCGCAACCGCGCCGAATTCATCCGTCGCGCCGAAGAAATTCTCGGCCACCCGGTGGAAGTCATTTCCGGTCGTGAAGAAGCGCGCCTGATCTATCTCGGCGTGTCCCACACCCTCGCCGACACCCCGGGCAAGCGCCTGGTGGCCGACATCGGTGGCGGCAGTACCGAGTTCATCATTGGCCAGCGCTTCGAACCGCTGCTGCGCGAAAGCCTGCAGATGGGTTGCGTCAGCTACACCCAGCGCTATTTCAAGGACGGCAAGATCACCCCGGCCCGTTACGCCCAGGCGTACACGGCAGCACGGCTGGAGATCATGAGCATCGAGCATGCCCTGCATCGCCTGACCTGGGATGAAGCCATCGGCTCCTCGGGCACCATCCGCGCCATCGGCCTGGCGCTGAAGGCTGGCGGCTACGGCACCGGCGAGGTCAACGCCGAGGGCCTGGCCTGGCTCAAGCGCAAACTGATCAAGCTGGGCGACGTCGAAAAAATCGATTTCGAAGGTATCAAGCCGGATCGCCGGGCGATCTTTCCGGCGGGCCTGGCGATCCTCGAGGCGATCTTCGACTCCCTGGAACTGCAACGCATGGATCACTGCGAAGGTGCCCTGCGCGAAGGCGTGCTCTATGACCTGCTGGGCCGCCATCATCACGAAGACGTGCGCGAACGCACCCTCACTTCGCTGATGGAACGCTACCACGTCGACCAGGAACAGGCGGTACGGGTCGAGCGCAAGGCACTGCATGCGTTCGATCAGGTGGCCGAGGACTGGGATCTGGAAGACGGCGTCTGGCGCGAATTGCTCGGCTGGGCGGCCAAGGTCCATGAGGTGGGCCTGGACATCGCTCACTACCAGTACCACAAGCACGGCGCCTACCTGATCGAGCACTCGGACCTCGCCGGGTTCTCCCGCGAAGACCAGTTGATGCTCGCGCTGTTGGTACGCGGTCACCGACGCAACATTCCCAAGGACAAGTTCGCCGATTTCGGCGATGACGGCATCAAGCTGATTCGCCTGTGCGTACTGCTGCGCTTTGCGATCCTGTTCCACCACATCCGTGGCACCCAGCAAATGCCCCAGGTGGAACTGAATGCCAATGGCAATAGCCTGGAAGTGGTGTTCCCGGAGAACTGGCTGGACGAAAACCAGCTGACCCAGGCCGACTTCGAAATCGAAGCGCAATGGCTGACCCGGGTCGACATCGTGTTGAGCGCTCGCTGAAATTGAAAAAAGGCCTTCTTCGGAAGGCCTTTTTTTGTCTGCGATTCTGCAAACGCCACTATTCCCCTGTGGGAGCGAGCTTGCTCGCGATGGCGGATGGTCAATCAACACATCGTTGCCTGACACACCGTCATCGCGAGCAAGCTCGCTCCCACAGGTTGCAGTCGTTACCGGACGGCCAGGATCGGACTGCCCAAACGCTCCAGCAATGTCGCCTGGGCGCTGCGCGGGTTCTGGTTGCCGGTCGGAGTGTTACGGATGTAACGGCCGTCCGACTGCAGGCTCCAACTGTGGGTGTTATCGGTCAGATACAACTCCAGCTCTTTCTTGACCCGCATGATCAGCTTCTTGCCCTCCACCGGGAAGCAAGTCTCGACGCGCTTGTCGAGGTTGCGCTCCATCCAGTCGGCACTGGACAGGAACATCTGCTCGTCGCCACCGTTGAGGAAATAGAAGACCCGGGTGTGTTCCAGGAAGCGGCCGATGATCGAACGCACGTGGATGTTGTGGGAAACCCCGGCGATGCCCGGTCGCAGGCAGCACATGCCACGCACCACCAGATCGATACGCACGCCCGACTGGCTGGCCTTGTACAGTGCGCGGATGATCTTCGGATCGGTCAGCGAGTTGAACTTGGCAATGATGTGCGCCGGTTTGCCGTCGAGGGCGAACTGGGTTTCGCGGGCAATCATGTCGAGCATGCCCTTTTTCAGGGTGAACGGCGCATGCAGCAGTTTTTTCATGCGCAGCGTCTTACCCATGCCGATCAACTGACTGAACAGTTTGCCGACGTCTTCGCACAAGGCGTCGTCGGAGGTCAGCAGGCTGTAGTCGGTATACAGGCGGGCGTTGCCGGCGTGGTAGTTACCCGTACCGAGGTGCGCATAACGCACGATTTCACCCGCTTCGCGCCGCAAAATCAGCATCATCTTGGCGTGGGTCTTGAAGCCGACCACACCATAGATCACCACCGCACCGGCCGCTTGCAGACGGCTGGCCAGTTGCAGGTTGGACTCTTCGTCGAACCGTGCGCGCAGTTCGATCACCGCGGTGACCTCTTTGCCGTTACGCGCCGCATCCACCAGCGCATCGACGATTTCCGAGTTCGCGCCGGAGCGGTACAAGGTCTGGCGCACCGCCAGCACGTGCGGGTCCTTGGCGGCCTGGCGCAGCAGGTCGACCACCGGAGTGAACGACTCGAACGGGTGCAGCAACAGGATGTCCTGCTTGCTGATCACGCTGAAAATGTTCTCGCTGTTCTGCAGCAGTTTTGGAATCTGCGGGGTGAACGGCAGGTATTGCAGCTCGCGCTGGCTGTCCAGGCCGGTAATGCTGAACAGCCGCGTCAGGTTCACCGGACCGTTGACCTGATACAACTCCGTCTCGCTCAGGTTGAATTGCTTGAGCAGGTAGTCGGACAGGTGTTTCGGGCAGGTGTCGGCCACTTCCAGACGCACCGCATCGCCATAGCGACGGGAGAACAGTTCGCCGCGCAAGGCACGGGCCAGGTCTTCGACGTCTTCGGAGTCCAGCGCCAGGTCGGCGTTACGGGTCAGGCGGAACTGGTAGCAGCCCTTGACCTTCATCCCCTGGAACAGGTCATCGGCGTGGGCGTGGATCATCGACGACAGGAAGACATAGTTGTCGCCGGCGCCGCCGACTTCTTCCGGCACCTTGATGATGCGCGGCAACAGGCGTGGCGCCGGGATGATCGCCAGACCGGAATCGCGGCCAAAGGCGTCGATGCCTTCGAGCTCGACGATGAAGTTCAGGCTCTTGTTCACCAGCAACGGGAACGGGTGCGTCGGGTCGAGGCCGATCGGGGTGATGATCGGCGCGATCTCGTCACGGAAATAGCGACGGACCCAGGTCTTGAGCTTGGCCGTCCAGTTACGGCGACGGATGAAGCGGACCTGATGCTTTTCCAGTTCCGGCAACAGGATGTCGTTGAGGATCGCGTACTGGCGATCGACGTGACCATGGACCAGTTCGCTGATGCGGGCCAGGGCCTGATGCGGTTGCAGACCATCGGCGCCGGCCTGTTCACGGGCGAAGGTGATCTGCTTCTTGAGGCCGGCGACACGAATTTCGAAGAACTCGTCCAGGTTGCTGGAGAAGATCAACAGAAACTTCAGCCGCTCCAGCAATGGATAGGACTCGTCCAGCGCCTGCTCCAGCACGCGGATGTTGAACTGCAGTTGCGAGAGCTCGCGGTGGATGTACAGGCTGCTGTCATCCAGGCCGGGAATGGCCAGCGCTGGCGCCGGCGCTGTCACGGCGGTTTCGACGACCGCCGCGGGCGGAGCTGGCTCCAGCTCCGGCGGGGTCTCGTCGACTTGCTCCACCACAGGTTGAGCGTCTTTTACGGCAACTTCAGTGAGCACTTCGGTATTCATCGAATGTTCCTGGGAGGGCTATTTTTGCTCTCGTAACAATTGAGCGGCACGAACGGCGAAATACGTCAGGATGCCATCAGCCCCTGCACGTTTGAAAGCGGTCAGGGACTCGAGGATAACCCCTTCGCTCAACCAGCCATTCTGGATCGCCGCCATGTGCATGGCGTATTCGCCGCTGACTTGATAAACAAAAGTCGGCACTTTGAATTCTTCTTTTACCCGGCACAGGATGTCCAGGTACGGCATGCCTGGCTTGACCATGACCATGTCTGCACCTTCTGACAAGTCCGCCGCCACTTCGTGCAGGGCTTCGTTGCTGTTGGCCGGGTCCATCTGATAGGAGGCCTTGTTGGCCTTGCCCAGATTCAGCGCCGAACCGACGGCATCACGGAACGGGCCGTAATAGGCACTGGCGTACTTGGCCGAGTAGGCCATGATCCGCACATTGACGTGACCGGCCACTTCGAGAGCTTCGCGGATCGCCTGGATGCGACCGTCCATCATGTCCGATGGAGCCACGACCTGAGCGCCGGCTTCAGCGTGGGACAGGGCTTGCCTGACCAGTGCGTCGACGGTGATGTCGTTCTGCACGTAGCCTTCTTCATCAAGAATGCCGTCCTGGCCGTGGGTGGTGAACGGGTCCAGGGCAACGTCGGTGATCACGCCCAGCTCAGGGAATCGTGCACGCAGCGCACGGGTCGCGCGTTGGGCGATGCCTTCGGGGTTCCACGCCTCGGCGGCGTCCAGCGACTTGAGTTCCGCTGGTGTCACCGGGAACAGCGCCAGCGCCGGAATCCCCAACTCGACCCACTTGGCCGCTTCTTCCAGCAACAGGTCGATGGTCAGGCGTTCGACGCCCGGCATCGAAGCCACCGCTTCGCGACGGTTTTCGCCGTCCAGAACGAACACCGGCAGGATCAGGTCATCGACGGTCAGGACGTTTTCACGGACCAGACGACGCGAGAAGTCGTCACGACGATTGCGGCGCAGGCGGGTTGCTGGGAACAAACGGTTGGCGGGGGTAAAGCTCACGGCAGACTCCTGAGCCCGCAGGCGTGCGAGCGTGACAGTTATAAGCGGCCATTATGACGAACGTATTACAGTTGTGTGCACCCCTGTGACAGGTAGCCGCATTCCATTGTCGTTGTAGGAAATGTTCACGTCGAGACACATTTGGACACTTTCCTGAATGTGTCCGAAGGGTTAGGCTGCGCGTTCATTTCGCCAGCACCCAGACAATGCTCCAACAATTTCTGCATGACTTCGGCTATTTTGCCCTTTTTCTAGGCACGTTCTTCGAAGGCGAAACCATCCTGGTACTCGCGGGCTTCCTCGCGTTCCGTGGATACATGGACATCAACCTGGTGGTGGTCGTGGCCTTCTTCGGCAGCTATGCCGGCGACCAACTGTGGTATTTCCTGGGACGCAAACACGGCCGCAAACTGCTGGCGCGCAAACCCCGCTGGCAGATGATGGGTGACCGGGCGCTGGAACACATTCGCAAGCATCCGGACATCTGGGTATTGAGCTTCCGCTTCGTCTACGGTTTGCGCACGGTCATGCCGGTGGCCATCGGGCTGTCGGGCTATCCGCCGGGCCGTTACCTGCTGCTCAACGGCATTGGCGCAGCGATCTGGGCCACAGCCCTGGCGGCCGCCGCGTACCATTTCGGCACGGTGCTCGAAGGCATGCTCGGCAGTGTGAAGAAGTATGAACTCTGGGTGCTCGGTGCGCTGCTGGTCCTGGGCTTCGTGCTGTGGCTGCGTCGGCGCTTCAAGAATGCCCGCCTGGCCAAGCAGGTCTACGCCGACGAACAAGCCCTGAAGGCCGAACGAACCAAAGCCGAAGGCCCTACTACGCCAGCCGAGTGATGCGGTTTCTGCAACAGTAGAGACCGATGCCGCTCAACAGACTGTAACTGAACAGGCCGACCCAGCCCACGGCGCTGGCCGGCCACAGCCCCACCATCGGGGCCAGCCATACCAATGGCAGATTCGACGCCAGCCGCACCAGCTCCAGCTTCAACGCCCACGGGCGATTCTCCAGAGCCACGCCCAGCACAAACAGACCGAACGCCACCGCTCCCCAGCCCAACGCCAGGGCGACGACGGACAGCTTCGGCTCAAGATTCATCAAGTAACTGCCCAGCGCGATATAGACGCAGAACTGCAGGAGGACGTAGAGCTGCTGACGCCCGTCCAGCGCCACCTCGAATTTGCGAAACTGGCTCAGGTCCGGCTTGTTCATCGGGTATCTGGCAGCCACCTCCGCCGGGCGCCAGCCGGTGCGCATGAACCAGATCCGCAGCTTGTCCCAGGTGCTTTCGGCACGACGCGTATCTGCCCACAACTGCGCGTAGAACTGCACGTTCGCCCACACGGGGTTCCAGCTCGCCAGTGGCGTGGTCACGCCGAAGATCACCGGCTCGTTGTCGTCTTCTTCCTGGAACGAGCCGAACAGACGGTCCCAAATAATGAACACGCCGCCGTAGTTGCGATCCATGTAGAGAGCGTTCTGTGCATGGTGAGCCCGATGATTGGACGGCGTGACAAAGAACCATTCGAACCAGCCAAGCTTGGGAATGTGCCGCGTGTGCACCCAGAACTGGTACAGCAGGTTCAGCGCCGCGACGCTGACGAACACCAGCAGCGGCACGCCGGACACTGCCATCGGCAGATAGAAGATCCAGCCCAGCAGGAAGCCGGTACTGGACTGGCGCAAGGCCGTGGACAGGTTGTAGTCCTCGCTCTGGTGATGCACCGAATGGGCGGCCCAGAGGATGTTGCGCTCGTGACCCATGCGATGCAGCCAGTAGTAGCAGAAATCGTAGAAGACAAAGGCAAACACCCAGGTCCAGATGCTGTCGGCCGACAACTCGAACAACGCCAAGTGCTTGAGGGCAAAGGCGTAGGTCACCACCCCCACCCCCTTGGTCAACAGACCCGTAGTGGTCGACAGCACGCCGGTACTGATGCTGTTGATCGCGTCTGCCACCCGATAATTGCTCACCCCGCGCCAACGGTCGGCCAACAGCTCGGCGGCGATCAGCACAAAGAAAAACGGCACCGCATACAGAATGAAGTCCATGACGCGCCCTGATCGGAATCTTGAGGACAGATGCTATGTGCAGCCGTGAATTAACCCTATGGCAACGCGGGACAAATTAGTGGACATTTAACGCCATGAATCTGGAGAAAAGCCCATGAGCAAAAAAGTTGCAGTGATCCTTTCCGGTTGTGGCGTGTACGACGGCGCCGAGCTCCACGAGAGCGTCATCACCCTGCTGCGCCTGGACCAGCGCGGGGCCCAGGTGCAGTGTTTCGCACCTGACATCGCGCAGTTGCATGTGATCAACCACCTGACCGGCGAAGAAATGCCCGAATCGCGCAACGTGCTGGTGGAGTCGGCGCGGATTGCCCGGGGCAACATCAAGGATATCCGAGACGCGAACGTCGATGAGTTCGATGCGCTGATCGTGCCCGGCGGCTTCGGCTCGGCCAAGAACCTGTCCAGCTTCGCCATCGAAGGTGCCGCCTGCACCGTTCAACCGGATGTCCTGGCACTGACCGAAGCCTTTGCCGAGGCCGGCAAACCGGTGGGGTTGATGTGCATCTCCCCTGCCCTGGCGGCAAAGATCTACGGCCCTGGCGTCACCTGCACCATAGGCAACGACACCGACACGGCAGCTGCGATGAACAAGATGGGCGCGACCCATACCGATTGCGCGGTCAGTGACATCGTCGAGGACAAGGCGCGCAAACTGGTGAGCACACCGGCTTACATGCTGGCGCAATCGATCAGTGAAGCGGCTTCAGGCATCAACAAACTGGTAGACCGGGTACTGGAACTGACCCACGAAAACGACGCCTGACACACTATAGGAGAGAGCTTGCTGGCGATGGATGTGAGAGCGCCGCGTTCATCCAGTCAGCACTCGTCATCGTTGACGTCCATCGCGAGCAAGCTCGCTCCTACAGTTTGCGCGTCAGACGAGTGAGAATCCGGTCCAGCGCATTGGCAAACGCCTGCTTCTCACGGTCGCCAAACGGCGCTGGCCCTCCGCCCATTTGCCCCTGTTCGCGCAAATCGGTGAACAGGTTGCGAACCGCCAGCCGCTCGCCCATGTTCTGCGCATCAAACTCCTTGCCCCGTGGGTCGAGCGCTGCCACGCCCTTCTTCACCAGACGATCGGCCAGCGGCACATCGCTGCAGATCACCAGCTCACCAGGTACCGCGTGTTCCACCAGGTAGTCATCGGCCGCATCCGGGCCGCTCGGCACCACGATCAGCTTGACCAGTGCCAGCCCCGGTTTGGTCTGCGGTTGCCCGGCCACCAGCACCACTTCGAACTGGCGCTTGAGAGCGAACTTCACCACCAGATCCTTGGCTGCCCGAGGACAGGCGTCGGCATCGATCCACACACGCATTGAATTTTCCTCTGTTGAAAAGCATCGCGGGCAAGCCACGCTCCCACAGGTTAACGCGAAACCTGTGGGAGCGTGGCTTGCCCGCGAAAGTGAGCGAAGCGAATGCCGTTTAAGAAACCTGCACCCGCTGCCTCTCAACTACCCGGCTACGACCGTACAACACGACAATCGAAATGATCGCCACAGCCTGGGCGCTCAACGAATAGGCATCGGCATGGATCCCCAGCCATTCAAAGTCAAAGAACGGCACCGGCCGCGTACCGAAGATCCCGGCTTCCTGCAGCGCTTTCACGCCGTGCCCGGCAAACACCACCGACAAGGCGCACAAAAGACCGGCGTTGATGCTGAAGAACAACGCCAGCGGCAACTTCGCCGAACCGCGCAAAATCACCCAGGCCAGGCCGATCAGCAACACCAGCGCCGTGGCCCCACCGGCCAGCACCGCGTTGTGCCCCGCGGGACCTGCCTGCAACCACAGGGTTTCGTAGAACAGGATCACTTCGAACAGTTCGCGATACACCGAGAAGAACGCCAGGGTCGCAAAACCGAAACGCCCGCCACCGCCCACCAGGCTGGTCTTGATGTAATCCTGCCAGGCCGCGGCGTGACGACGGTCATGCATCCACACGCCCAGCCACAGCACCATGACGCTGGCAAACAACGCCGTCGCACCTTCCAGCAATTCGCGTTGGGAACCGCTGACATCAATCACATAGGCTGCCAGCGCCCAGGTGCCCAGCCCCGCCACAAACGCCAGGCCCCAGCCGACGTTAACGCTGCGCACCGCCGCCTGTTGATCCGTGTTACGCAGGAAAGCAAGGATCGCCGCCAGCACCAGAATCGCTTCCAGACCTTCGCGCAGCAGAATCAGCAGGCCGGAAATGTAACTCAGCGACCAGCTCAAACCCTCGTTGCCCAACAGGCCGGCCGATGCCTTCAACTTGTCCTTGGCCACGTCCAGGCGCTGCTCGACCTCGCTCACCGGCAAGCCGTCCTGCAACGACTGACGGTAGGCCATCAGGGATTTTTCAGTGTCTTTACGCACGTTGGCGTCAATGTTATCCAGCGAGCTCTCAACCAGCTCGAAGCCTTCCAGATACGCCGCTACCGATAAGTCATAAGCCTGATCATGCTCACCGGCACGATACGCCGCGATGCTCTTGTCCAAAGTGGCCGCGGTGTAGTCGAGCAGTTGCGCCGGACCACGCTTGACCTGCGGCGGTTGCGCTCGCTGGGCACGGAAGGTCGCGGCGGCTTGCAGGCCTTCGACGGCCTGTACTTCGGCCGGGGTCTGACGAGCGAGGTCGGCGATGTTGTAGGTCTTTTCAGCCTTGGCCGTCGCCGGGTCGACACTGAAGCTGGCGATATAGGTGGCCAGGTCCCAACGCTGACGATCATCCAGTTGATCGGCAAAGGCCGGCATGTCAGTCCCTTCGACCCCCAGGCCCAGGGTGCTGTAGACCGCGTAGAGGCTCAGTCGATCCAGTCGTGTGGTATCACGCAGATTGGATGGCGGCGGCGTCATGCCGACACCTGCCGGGCCGTCGCCGGCCCCTGTATCGCCATGGCAGACCGAGCAATGCTGAGCGTACAGCGGCGCACCACGCACCGGGTCCGGCGTAATGACCGGGGCCTGGCTGACTTCATAGGCCACGGCCAGCTTCGCACCCAGTTGCCGGGCCTGGCGCGCGACGTCGGCACCGTCCTGATGGGCGTCAATGGAATTTCCCAGCGCGGCCAGGCTTTGCTCCAGAGCGGCTTTTTCCGGCTTGGCCGGCATGGCTGCAATCAGACTTCCCAGCGTCTTGACCGAGTCTTGCTGCGCGCGAAATCCGGCCTGGTCCGTGATGCTGCCCACCTGCACCGTGTCCGGGTAATCCGCGCCGATGTAATCGAGCAAGTGCAGCGCCTGCGGCGCACCTTCGGCGGGAGCGGCCAGTAGCTGAAAACTGCACGCAGCCAACAGCGGCAGCAACAGCCAGGCCAGGAAACGGGAGGGGGCAGTCATGAATGAATCTCAATTGGAAATACGAAGTTACATATTGTTAACGCCAGACGGGTTTCGCTCAAGCTTTGTTGATATCTCTTCGTAATTGCATCAGTTTCGAGAGCGGCTCCTCCAAACAAAAAAGGCGACCTCCAGGGTCGCCTTTTTTGTATATCGCCGATTTACACAGCAGCTTTGCGCAACGTCGCCATGAACGCCGCCGCCCCAATGAACAGCCCGGCAAAGGTCCGGTTCATGCGCTTTTGCTGTTTCGGTGTGCGCAACAGACGCAGCACTTTGGACGCCAGACCGGTGTAGCCGGCCATGACGATCAGGTCGACGCAAACCATGGTCACACCGATTATCAGATACTGAATCAGCAGTGGCGCATGGGGGTCGATGAACTGCGGCAACACCGCCAGCATGAACACCAGCGCCTTGGGGTTGCTGATGTTCACCAGAAAACCACGGAACACCAGGGCCATCGGCTTGCCGATCTGGCGCAGCGCCGCGTCATCGCTCATATCGCTGGGCAGCGCACGCCATTGCTTGATCGCGAGGTAAACCAGATACGCCACGCCAAACCATTTGATGGCGTAGAAGGCCGTGGCCGACGCCGTGAGAATGGCGCCGACACCGGCGCCGACGATGGCGATCTGCAAAGCCAGGCCCAGTTGCAGGCCCAGGGCGTTCCAGTAGCCGCGCCAGAAACCGTATTGCAAGCCGCTGGACATCGACGCAATGGCGCCGGCACCGGGGGACAGGCTGATCACCCAGCAGGCGGCAAAAAACGCCAGCCATGTTTGAAGCTCCATTGCACACCTCGACTCAGACTCGTGACAGATGTCTAAGCTAATGCGGCTTTGATTGGATGACTACCGATTTTTTGCAGGACATGACGACTGCCGACCAGCGTGCTCGGCGTTATGACCCCTTCGCGAGCAAGCCCGCTCCCACACTGGATCTACGCTGCTCACAAAGTTTTGTGTCCACCGAAGAGCAAATGTGGGAGCGGGCTTGCTCGCGAAGGCAATCTATCAGACAGCAGAAGGCTTACTTTTCAAACCCGCTGGAAGGAAACACATCCGTCCCGCGCCAGCGTCGTACCGAACGCTGGAAGAACAAACTGTTGGGCACCTGCACCATGGCGCTGCCAGTGCCGAGTTCTTCGGCCTCGACCAGCGTGGTGTAAAGAAGATTGATCGCCACTACCCGGCCTTTGACGCCGGGCTTGTCGGTGGTGTCCACCAACTCGACTACGTCACCTATGCGAAACGGGCCGACGGTAAAGATCAGGATCGCGCACAGCAGGTTCGAGAGCACGCTCCACATGGCGAAAAACGCCACCGCCGCGACTGCGACGAAACCGGACAACGCGGTCCAGAGCACCGTGGCCGAAACACCGAGGCGCTCCAGCACGAAAATCAATGCACTGCCCATGATGAGCCAGCGCAGACCACCGCGCAGCGGCATCAGCAACTGCGGCGGAAACGGGTAGCGCTCGCCGAGACGGGTCAGGCATTTGGCGACGAAACGCTGGGCGATGTATCCGGCCAGCAGGATCAGCAGGATTTGTACGCCGAGCCAGATCGGCTCGACCCACACCGCCGGCAGCGGCAGCTTGAAGGCGTCCATCAGGACAGCTCCTCCAGCTCCGCCTGCATGTTTTCCAGCAACTCCAGGGCTTCCATCCAGGCTTCTTCCAGCTCCGCCTCACGCACCTTCAGCTTGGCCTGTTCGGCCAGCAGATCCCGCAATTCGTTCTTGCGCGCCGGCTCGTAGATGTCGCTGTCGCCGAGGCTGGCATCGATCTTCGCCAGCTTTTCGTGGAGCTTGCCGAGTTCGGCTTCAAGCTTGTCAGCTTCGCGCTTGTGCGGCGCCAGTTGCTGACGCAACGCAGCAGCGGCCTGACGCTGGGCTTTCTTGTCGGTCTTGTCCGGGTTGACCGGCGTGTTGCTGACCGGTGCGTTGCGCTGGCGATACTCCACCAGCCAGCGGGTGTAGTCCTCCAGGTCGCCGTCGAATTCCTCGACCTTGCCGTCCGCCACCAGATAGAAATTGTCGGTGGTGCTTTTGAGCAAGTGGCGATCGTGAGAGACCACCAATACCGCACCACTGAATTCCTGCAGGGCCATGGTCAGCGCCAGACGCATTTCCAGGTCCAGGTGGTTGGTCGGTTCGTCGAGCAGCAACAGGTTCGGTCGGTCCCAGGCGATCAAGGCCAACGCCAGGCGCGCCTTTTCGCCACCGGAGAAATTCAGTACCGGCTCGTCGATTCGCGCACCACGGAAGTCGAAACCGCCGAGGAAGTCGCGCAGGGTCTGCTCACGCTCGGTCGGTGCCAGGCGTTGCAGGTGCAGCAACGGGCTGGCCTTGGAGTCCAGCGAATCCAGCTGATGCTGGGCGAAGTAACCGACAACGGTGTTCTCGCCACGGGTCAAGCGGCCGGCCAATGGCGAGAGCTCACCGGCAAGGTTCTTGATCAGGGTCGATTTACCGGCGCCATTCGGGCCGAGCAGACCGATTCGCGCACCCGGGGTCAGTTGCAGCTTGACCTTCTCCAGCACGGCCTTGTCGCCGTAACCCAGGCGGGCATCGGACAGGTCGATCAGCGGGCTGGAAATCTTCTGCGATTCACGGAAGACAAAGTCGAACGGCGAATCGACGTGGGCAGCGGTCAGCTCTTCCATCCGCTCCAGTGCCTTGATCCGGCTCTGGGCCTGACGGGCCTTGGTAGCCTGGGCCTTGAAGCGGGCGATGTAGCTTTCCATGTGCGCACGTTGCACCTGCTGCTTCTCGTACGCCTGCTGTTGCTGGGCCAGGCGTTCGGCACGGGCACGCTCGAAAGCGCTGTAGCCACCGCGGTACAGGGTGATCTTGCGCTGATCGACGTGGGCCACGTGGTCGACCACGGCATCGAGGAAGTCCCGGTCGTGGGAAATCAGCATCAAAGTGCCGGGATAACTCTTGAGCCACTCTTCGAGCCAGATGATGGCGTCGAGGTCCAGGTGGTTGGTCGGTTCGTCGAGCAGCAGCAGGTCCGATGGGCACATCAAGGCCTGCGCCAGGTTCAGGCGCATCCGCCAGCCACCGGAGAAATCCCCGACCTGGCGATCCATCTGCTCGTTGGTGAATCCAAGTCCGGCCAGCAGCTTGCGCGCCCGGGCATCGGCGGTGTAACCGTCGGCGCTGTCGAGTTCTGAGTGCAGTCGGGCCTGAGCGGCACCGTCATGGGCCGCTTCGGCTGCCGCCAGGTCGCGTTGCACCTGGCGCAGGCGCAGGTCGCCATCGAGCACGTAGTCGACCGCCAGTCGTTCGAGGGTGTCGACCTCCTGGCGCATGTGGGCGATACGCCAGTCGGCCGGCAGGAAGCAATCACCCGAGTCCGGGTGCAGCTCACCCCGAAGCAAGGCGAACAGGCTCGATTTGCCGGCGCCGTTGGCACCGATGAGGCCGGCTTTCTGGCCGGCGTGCAGGGTCAGCTCGGCGTCTTCTAGCAGACGTTGCGGGCCACGCTGTAAAGTCAGGTTCTGAAGTCGAATCATAATGGCGGCGGAGTCTACCAGCTTCGCTCGCAACTGGCGCGAGTAGCACTATGTCCTCTGACCTGTGGAGCTTTTCCCTAAGTACTTATGCCCAGCCCGGCGTTGAACCCGCATGCCTGCAATTGCAGTCGGCGGGCATCAATGTGTGCTTGCTACTCTGCGGACTGTGGCTGGGAGAACGTGGCGTCGCCTTTAACGAACACCGATTGCAGCAACTGCGTAGCGTGGCCGAGCCATGGGACGCAGACGTGGTGCGACCGCTGCGAGCCTTGCGGGTGAATTGGAAGGTCGTTGCCGCCGACGACGGCGAACTGAATGCTTTGCGCGAGCAAGTGAAAGCACTCGAACTGGAAGCCGAGCGACATCTGTTGGTACGACTGGAACGAACGGCGTTGAGTTGGCCGCAAGGTGAGGCGACCGATCTATCGGCCTGGCTCAATGGTGTGGCGGCAGGCGCCGCCCACCTGGACCGCGACGCGCTGCATCAGCTGCGCGTCGCGGTAACCGGCACTTAGGAAGCGCTGGTTGGGGTGGTTGCTGCGATCGATGCGGCGGCCGGCGTTGGCGCTGGCGTGCCTGTCGAGGTGGCTGCTGCTAAAGCAGACGGTGCACCCGGAGCCGGATTGGCTGGCTTGGCAACTGGCGCGGCGGCCGGCTTGGCGGCAACAGGTTTCACTGCTGGTTTTGCAGCTGGCTTCGCCGCCGCTGGCTTGGCAGCGGGCTTGGCGGTGGCCGGTTTGGCAGCAGCGGCTGGTTTAGCCGCAGCAGGTTTGGCTGCCGGTTTAGCGGCTGGTTTAGCGGCCGGCTTGGCCGCTGCTTTTACAGCGGGTTTGGCCGCAGGTTTGGCCGCAGGTTTTGCAGCAGGTTTTGCAGCGGTTTTAGCCGCGACAGATTTGGCGGCCGGCTTCGCAGCAGGTTTCGCTGCTGCAGTTTTGGTTGCTGGTTTTGCTGCGGGTTTAGCGGCTGGTTTTGCAGCCGGTTTAGCGGCGGCGGTTTTAGCCACGGCTGGCTTGGCAGCAGCGGCTCTTGCAGCGGTAGGTCGTGCGGCGGCTGGTTTGGCAGCCGTGGTTTTAGCCGCAGGTTTTGCAGCGCTGGCAGCAACCGGTTTTCTCGCAGCCGGTTTGGCTGCAGGTTTGGCTGCGGCAGCTTTAGCTGCTGGCTTGGCAGCTGCAGGTTTTGCGGCAGGTTTGGCCGGTGCTTTTGCAGCAGCCGGTTTGGCAGCGGCTTTCTTCACAGGTGCCGCAGCAGGCTTGGCCGCACGCAAGGACAACACCTTGCCGACAGCCTCTTGTACACGACCGACGCCCTGGGCCAGTTTCAGGCTTTCCTGAGCATCGCGCTTGAGTTGCAGAATGTAGCCGCGGGTTTCCGATTGACGATCCTTGAGGGCATCGAGCAGCTCCTCAAGATCGGCCACTGCGCCCTTGGCCTTGGCTTGTGCCTTGGCTTTTCCGGCCGCCGCAGCGTCCTGCAATTTGGTGCGGGATTTGTGCAGTTTTTCTTGCGCTTTTCCGCGCTGCTTTTCCAGCTTGGCGAGCAGTTTTTCAGCATCAGCCAAGGCTTCGGAACAAGCGGTTTCCAGATGCTCGAGCAGGCTGCTCGAGAGTTGTTGGAGCAAGTGCAACGGAGTGTTTACTGGCTTCTTGGTGGCCGACATGGTTTACCTCCTGGCTGAAGTGAGTGCGGCTCATACTAGACCTCTGCTGCAACCGCCGCTAGGGCATGTTGACACTATCGAAAGCGCTGTGTTGCAAAGGATTGAAAAACTTCTGCCTCGGCGCAAAAGCAGTTCACCGTTGCGCGCATTCTCACTGGCATAATCGCCCGCAATTCAGGTCGGAGAGTGCTCATGTCGCGCTACCTTTTTTTATCGCTGTGCGTGTTTTTTTCGGTGGCCCAGGCCGGCGAAACAACGCAGGAAAATGAAGCCCACGATCTCGCTTACAGCCTCGGTGCAAGCCTTGGCGAACGCTTGCGCCAGGAGGTTCCCGACCTGCAACTCCAGGCATTGGTCGAAGGATTGCAGCAAGCCTATCAGGGCAAACCGCTGGCGCTGAAGGACGAGCAGATCCAACAGATACTGACCGAGCATGAAGCCCGCATCGCCATGCAGTCCGACGAGCCGCAAAGCGAAATGGCACTGGAAAAAGAACAGCGTTTTCTCACCACAGAAAAAGCCAGGCCCGGCGTGCGCGAACTGGCTGATGGCGTGTTGCTGACCGAGTTGACGCCAGGTACCGGCGCCAAGGCCGGACCGAACGGCAAGGTGCAGGTGCTGTATATCGGTCGATTGCCCGACGGCACTGTGTTCGATCAGAACAGTCAGCCACAGTGGTTCAGTCTCGACAGCGTGATCGCCGGATGGCGCAGTGCACTGCAAAACATGCCGGTCGGGGCGAAATGGCGACTGGTGATTCCATCGGCTCAGGCCTATGGCGCCGACGGTGCCGGTGACGTGATCGCACCATTCACACCACTGGTGTTCGAAGTCGAACTGCGCGGTGCCACCAGCTGACGATGCAAACGAAAAACGGCGTGCCTTGGCACGCCGTTTCGGGATCTTGCAGGAAGTGCTTCAGGCCTGAACCGAGTCGGCTTCCTTGTGGGCAGTGTGCAGCACTTCGATCAGGCAGTCTTCGAGTTCAAAGCGCTCATGCAACAGTCCGCCGAGTGTCTTGAACTCTTCGGCGACACACTTACCTGCGTCACACAGGTCATTGAAGGCGAGCAGCTTTTCGGTGATGACGTCGATACGCGGGTAGATGGTCTCGGCGAGCTCCAGGCCACGCTTGTCGTTGAAGGCCTTGGCCTCCCCCGTCAGCTGCTCGTAGATCTCGAAGTGCCCGGCCGATACATAATCGACCAGCACGCCGCAGAATTCCTGCAAGGGCTTGCGGTTCTCACCCAGCGCCTCAGGCTTTGCGCCGAGAGCGTCATAGGCCCCGATCAGTTCGTGTCGTTCCTGCAACCAGCGATCGATCAGCAGGTGCACTCCGCCCCAGCGTTCCTGAGCATTCTGACAACTTTCGAGCATGGTGATCTCTCTTCCCTTGTGGGTCAGCTGCTCTATGCCCGCTCGCCTCTTGTAACGTCGGTGGGCGGTCAGGCAGAGCGTCATCGAGCAACATAATTCCAATGACACGTGCGGGCCAGATTATGCCCGCACGACACTGGCTTCAAGGTACGCAGGCGATAAAGTTCATACAAGTGTTTAATCACCCGCAAAGGCCCGGTGCGACGACTCGCCGCTGAGTGGTCGCTGATAGCCGGTCCAGACCAGTCGCAGCGACTGGTAAACGGCCAGAATCATCATCGCGACGAAGAGCAGCAGGCTCCACTCGGTGAGACTCAGATCGAACAGCGTCCAGGAAATTTCCACACAATCGGCAGCGCCCTTGAACATTTTCAGTACGACTGAAAGCCACGGAGAATTGGCCAACAGGTCCGCCAGATGAGTCGAGCACGCCGCTACCTGTTCCGCTGGAAGGCTTTGCAGCAGGACCTGTCGCCATGCAGTGACAGTGCCGGCCAGGCTGCAACAAAGACTGAATAGCCAATAGAGAACGTTTCCAATGCGACCGGGGCCATGGACCGAAGCCATCAGGCAGACGCCGGTAAGGAGCGCCAGGCAAAACCGCTGCACAAGACACAAGCCACAAGGCCGCAGGCCGACTGCATATTCCAGGTAGTAGGAAACACCCATCGCCAGGGCACCCGCAATGAAAGCCATGAAAAACAAGGAGCGTGAGCAGGCCAAAGACATGGCTTTTCCGTAAAAGTAGTGACAGACCATTACGGTAGAGGAAAGCGCGACAGCCTTTCAAGGCAAGTGCCCACAGAGACTTCAGCGCAGGTGTAGGGAAATCCCGACGCAGGCGAGAGGATAAAATGTAGTTCTCTGTAGGACTTTGTCTGCGATGAGATTTCGCGACTGAATTTCAACTAATCATCGCACTGCGGCGAGGGTGATTGCTCCCTCGTCGCAGGTCATCGCTCAGGCGCCGGAGCCCGGTGCCTGCGAGTGGGTCAAGCGCCGACTGGCGTTGGCAGAGGGGCCGCGAGCAAGCGCTCATCCAACAACCCCAGGCCTTCCTGAAACAGCTGGTTGCTGCGCTCGGCATCGCCCATTTGTGCCAGCAAGCGTGCCAGCTCGGCACAGGCTTCCGGATTGCGCTGTACACGCAGGCTGCTTTCCAGATAGTCCCGGGCCTTGCCCCACAAACTGTTTTGCAGGCATAGACGACCCAGTGTCAGCAGCAGGCCCGGATCGGCCGGATGGTCCTTGAGCCAGCCTTCGGCGGCCTGCAGCTGGCGGGCCGGATCATTGCCGCGAACCAGTCCGTAGAGACGTGCCAGATGACTGTCGTAGCTGCGCTTGAGCGCGGTGCGCAGCACTTCTTCGGCCTCGACCTGAGCCCCCAGTTGCCGCAACTGCTCGGCATACGCCAGCACCAGTTGCGGCTCCTGACGCTGTGCCGAAGTCAGTTGTTGCCAGGCACGCTCCAGCGATTGCTTCCCCACTGTTCCGTCTTCTTCCCGTTGCGCCGCCAGGGACAGGTTCGCCCCCCAGGCCCGACGCTCCAGCTCGGCGAGCTCCGCCGCCGGCAGGATTTTGTCCTTACGCAGCTCCGGCAGCAGGCGAATCACTGCCGACCAGTCACCACGCTGCTGAAGCAGGCGCTGCAATTGACGCAGGGTCTGTGCGTTATGAGGATGGCGTTCACGCATGGCTTGCAGGGTGGCCAGGGCGCCTGCGGTATCACCGCGATCGGTCTGTAACTGGGCGTGGCTCAAGGCGATCGCCAACTCGGCCTGGGGCTGACGTTCGAGGGCGCGCTCCAGCAAGTTGTCGCTTTCTTCGTGATTGCCGAGTTCGTTCGCGGCACGGGCAGCGCCGAGGTAGTAAAGCAGCGGCTGACGCTCGGCTTCGGCAGCCCGATGCAAGTGACGTTGCGCGCTGGCCCAGCGACCCTCGGCCAGGTCCAGCTGACCGTGCTCGATCGCCACCTGCACTCGACGGCTGCGGTTACGCCGTGACCACGGATTGACCACGCCACTGGAAGCCATCACCAGTTCGACCAGCGACCTGATGCCCCAGATCACCAGCCAGAGCACAGCCACCAGCGCCAAAGTAGCCCACAGGCTCGACTCATAACGGAAGGTCTTGTAGGCAATCAGCACGTAGCCGGAATGCTCGGCAATCGCCAGCCCCAGCGCAGCGGCAGCGGCGATCACGAGGAACACGATCACATAGAGGCGTCTCATGGCGTGGCCTCCGGCGCGGCGCTCGCGGCAGGCCTGGCCAGTGGCTTGACCGAATCCTCGGCGTTGACGTTGCGCCGCTCCAGGTACCCCTGCACCGCGCTCAGGGTGCCGGTCATATCCGGCGTGACGACGGTGACAGGTTGCACGCTCAACTCGGCCACCTGTTCAAGCATGACTTTGCTTTGTGCGTTGTCCGGATTGAAGTTGCCCTTGAGGATGTCCCGCGCCTCGTCCAGCACTTGGGAGTAAACCGCCGGCTGGCCATTGAGTGCGGCCCACTGTGCCTGCTCCAGCGCCAGGCTCAGGGCCAGGCGTACCTGGCTCAGGCTCTGGCCGGCCAGCAATGGGCGAACGTTCTTGTCGGCATTGAAGTCGATGCGGATGTAGCGCGAAATCTGATCCCACCATTGCGCCCAGCGACTGGCACCGTCGCCATCGGCAGTCAGGCCCAGCAGCGAATCGCCACGGTCCTTGTACTCCGGTGCCAGCTCGGTGAGGCTGGCCACTTGATCGCGCAGCGCGCCCAGACGCAGAAACAGCCCGGTGCGATCCGGTTGTTCGGTGCTGCGCAAGGCGATCAGGGTCTTGGCCACCTGCTCGCGAGCGGCAAAGGAGCCCGGATCGTTTTGCTCACGCAGTATCTCGTCGGCACCCTGGACCAGTGCCTGGGCACTGCTGATGTCCTGCAAGGCGGACAGTCGCAGGCTGGCCAGACGCAGCAGGTGCTCGGCCTCGGCCAGACGCCAGTCTTTGCGGCTGGCACCGAGAACGGTTTCCAGCCGTTGGTTCAACCGCTGCTGATCACCTTGCAGCTGAATCACCAGACGACTGCGTGCTTCCAGTTCATCGGCTGGAGGCAATTGCGCCAAGCGTGCGCTCAGGCGCTCCTCATTGAGTTTGAGGTTTTGCGCCTGGTCATTCAGCGCCTGCACCTGGCTCAGTTGCTGCTGATTATTGGCCTGCAGGTGACGCACCTGCCAGACACCCCAACCGCCTACCGCTACACCGGCCGCGCCCAACAGCAGCGCGATGATTGCCAGACCATTGCCTCGACGCTGCTCGGCAGCAGGTGGCGGCGGCGGCATTTCATCAACAGGTGCATCAACAGGTGCATCAAGCACCGGTCGCGAGTCATCTTTAGGCAAGGCTGTTTCGCTCACGTATCCATCCTTTGCATTAGAAAACGGGTACGGGATGCTCCCGTAACGCCGTCAGCAAGGCCGCGGCACTGGCACCACGACAATCCACAACTGTTTTGGCCCCGGCGGCACGCGCCAGCTCGGCAACCCTGGGGCTCGGTACAAACAACGGCAACCGCGCCAACTGCGGCCAGGCATCGCCGGCCAGTTGATGCAGGTGCTCAAAACCTTGTCCACTGCTGACCACCAGCCCGTTCAGGCGTTCCGCCTGGATCCGTTGCGGCAGTAGCGTCGGCGGGTAAATCGGCAATCCCCGGCGGTACAGTTCCAGATACTCGACACTAGCACCAAGCTCACGCAAACGCTCAGCCAGCAACTCGCGCCCGCCCTCCCCGCGCAGGATCAGCACTCGTGCATCGGGTTGTGCGATAGCCTCGCGCAGTCGGGAAAGTTCGAGCAAGGCTTCACTGTCATCGCCTTCTGCCGGGAAGCTCACGTCCAGCCCGTGATCCCCGAGGATCTGCGCGGTCGCCGCGCCGACGCTGAACCACTTCACACCGGGCGGTGTTGGCCAATACCGCTCGAGCAGTTCGACGCCGATCCGGGCGGCCGGCTTGCTGACCACGATGACGGCGCAGAACTGATCCAGCGCCAGAATCACCTGGCGCATTGTGTCAGTGGCTTCAATGGGCATGATGTCCAAAAGCGGCAGACTGTTACTGAATATCCCCTGCTCGGCCAAAAAACTGCTCAGCGCCGCCGCTTCTTCGGCGGGACGCGTCAGCAGCAGGCGCCAGCCGATCACTCGTGACCAGCCTCGCCATAGACCGCTTTGAGGATGGCGTCGGCACCCTGGCTGAGCAGGTCTTCAGCGACTCGTACACCCAATGCCTCGGCATCGCCGCGAGGGGCGCGGGCTTGTGCGCTGAGCAGCAGGCCACCGCCTGGATCGCCCACCAGCCCGCGCAACCAGACCTGCTCACCCTCCAGCACGGCGTAGCAGGCAATCGGCACCTGACAGCCGCCATTGAGGTGCTTGTTGAGGGCTCGTTCGGCGGTCACGCGGGTGGCGGTGTCCTGGTGATGCAGGGGTGTCAGCAACGCATGGATTTCACTGTCGGCGCTGCGGCATTCGATACCCACCGCGCCCTGGCCACCGGCCGGAAGGCTGTCGTCGACGCTGATGGCCGAGGTGATGCGGTCTTCGAATCCCAGACGGATCAGGCCGGCAGCGGCGAGGATGATGGCGTCGTATTCGCCGGCATCGAGCTTGGCCAGGCGGGTGTTGACGTTGCCGCGCAGGAAGCGGATTTCCAAGTCCGGGCGACGGGTCAGCAATTGAGCCTGGCGGCGCAGGCTGGAGGTACCGACGATGCTGCCCTGGGGCAACTCATCCAGGTTGGTGTAAGTGTTGGAAACGAAGGCATCGCGCGGGTCTTCCCGCTCGCAGATACAGAACAGACCGAGGCCTTCGGGGAAGTCCATCGGCACGTCTTTCATGGAGTGCACGGCGATGTCGGCTTCATTTTCCAGCAGCGCGGTTTCGAGTTCCTTGACGAACAGGCCCTTGCCGCCGATTTTCGACAGCGGAGAGTCAAGCAGCTTGTCACCACGGCTGACCATGGGGACGAGGGTCACCAGCAGGCCCGGATGAGCTGCTTCAAGACGGGCCTTGACGTATTCGGCCTGCCACAGGGCGAGAGCGCTTTTGCGGGTGGCGATGCGGATCTGGCGAGAGGACATGGATCAATCCGTACTGAATAGATATGACGGATAATAACAGCTCAGCCAAATCCACTTTGACTTGTATCAGATACTACTCGGCCTCCCTGGCCCCGGATGTCCGGCAATCGGGTGTGAAATTGGTCTGCGAACAGCTTTTTAAAGCTGTTGCATCATTTTGCGCACCCCAGCCACATGACGACGGCTGACGATCAGCGCATCACCGTTGAGGCCTTTGAGGAACAGCTGAAAATGCCCCAGGGGTGTGCGTTGCAATCGCTCGATACGCTCGCGGGCAACCAGTGCATTGCGGTGGATACGCACGAAACGGTCACCGAATTCATCTTCGAGGGCCTTGAGCGGCTCATCGAGCAGCACTTCGCCGCTTTCGTGGCGCAAGGTCACGTATTTGTGGTCGGCAATGAAATACACCACCTGATCCAGCGGAATCAGCTCGATCCCTTTACGGGTTCGGGCGCTGATATGGCTGCGCGGGCCGTTGCCGCTTTCGGCAGCAGGGCGGGTCAGGGCGGAGAGCTGGGCACGATTGGGGCGCTCGGCTCTCTTTAATGCGTCATGTAATTGTTCAGTTCTCACAGGTTTCACCAGATAGCCTACGGCGCTGGCCTGTAAGGCTTCCACGGCAAATTCATCGGGCCCGGCGCAGAACACCACGGCGGGGGGAGTTTCGCGTTCACACAACCGAGCAGCCACTTGCAGGCCATCCAGGCCGGGCATGCGGATATCGAGCAGCACGATATCCGGCTTGTGGCTGTCGATCAGTGCCAACGCCTCTTCGCCATTCGTGGCACTAGGCTCCAGGACACTGTACCCCTCGAGTTCGCCAACCATTCGGCTCAGGCGCTCGCGGGCCAAGGGTTCGTCATCAACGATCAGGACATTCATATTGCGCTGGATTCCTGCGTGAGTCTCGCACAAGGATAGCGTAGACAGGTGAAGTGACGTCCGTCACCGCGATCCACGCTAAGACTAGCGCGAGCGTCAAAAAGTGCCGCTGGTCCGACGGCTAAATTTTCATCTACCGGGCGATTGGCGGCCCAGGCCCGCGTTGGCGATGCATCGCCACAGGGTTTGCTGATACGCAATATGAACACCCCACTCTTCTTATAGTCAGCGGCTGCACCGAGAAATGCGCTGATCCTACTGTCCAACTGTAGACGGTTGCCGGGACGATATTGCTCAATTGGAAAATATCGTTCGGCAAAAATGCGCGGCTCTTGCCCCGGCCCGGACTTTCCCTCCCCCAAAAAAACGTATCGACCAGTGTCAGCGACAGGATTGGCAACCCTGTTATTATCCGCGCCAGCGTTCCACGCCTTCTTACTTCAAGCCGATACGAGCGAATTCATGAGCACTGACAAGACCAATCAGTCCTGGGGCGGCCGCTTCAGTGAACCCGTCGACGCCTTCGTCGCCCGCTTCACCGCCTCCGTCACCTTCGACCAGCGCCTGTATCGCCACGACATCATGGGCTCGATCGCCCACGCCACCATGCTGGCCAAGGTCGGCGTGCTGACCGATGCCGAGCGCGACAGCATCATCGATGGCCTGAACACCATCCAGGGTGAAATCGAGGCCGGTCAGTTCGACTGGCGCATCGACCTCGAAGATGTCCACATGAACATCGAGGCGCGCCTGACCGACCGCATCGGCGTGACCGGTAAAAAACTGCACACCGGCCGCAGCCGTAACGATCAGGTCGCCACCGACATCCGTCTGTGGCTGCGTGACGAGATCGACCTGATCCTGGCTGAAATCACCCGCCTGCAAAAAGGCCTGCTGGAGCAGGCCGAGCGCGAAGCCGCCAGCATCATGCCGGGGTTCACCCACCTGCAGACCGCACAACCGGTGACGTTCGGGCACCACATGCTGGCCTGGTTCGAAATGCTCAGCCGCGACTACGAACGCCTGGTCGACTGCCGCAAGCGCACCAACCGCATGCCACTGGGCAGCGCGGCACTGGCCGGCACCACCTACCCGATCGATCGCGAATACACCGCCCAACTCCTGGGTTTCGACGCGGTTGGCGGCAATTCGCTGGACAACGTCTCCGATCGTGATTTCGCCATCGAATTCTGCTCGGCGGCCAGTATCGCGATGATGCACCTGTCGCGTTTCTCCGAAGAGCTGGTGCTGTGGACCAGCGCGCAGTTCCAGTTCATCGATCTGCCCGACCGTTTCTGCACCGGCAGTTCGATCATGCCGCAAAAGAAAAACCCGGACGTGCCAGAGCTCGTGCGTGGCAAGACCGGTCGCGTGTTCGGCGCGCTGATGGGCCTGCTGACCCTGATGAAAGGCCAGCCCCTGGCCTACAACAAGGACAACCAGGAAGACAAGGAACCGCTGTTCGACGCCGCCGACACCCTGCGCGACTCGCTGCGGGCCTTTGCCGACATGGTCCCGGCGATCAAGCCCAAGCACGCGATGATGCGCGAAGCGGCCCTGCGCGGCTTCTCCACCGCCACCGACCTGGCCGACTACCTGGTGCGTCGCGGTCTGCCATTCCGTGACTGCCACGAAATCGTCGGCCATGCCGTGAAGTACGGCGTGGACAGCGGCAAGGATCTGGCAGAAATGAGCCTGGAAGAACTGCGCAAGTTCAGCGACCAGATCGACCAGGACGTGTTCGCCGTGCTGACCCTGGAAGGCTCGGTCAATGCCCGTAACCACATCGGCGGCACCGCGCCGGCGCAGGTGAAGGCTGCAGTGGCTCGCGGTCAGGCGTTGCTCGCCAGCCGCTAAATCGCCAAAAGCTTCGCGAGCAAGCCCGCTCCCACATTGATCGTCACACACAAAATCCGTGTCTGACGCATACCTCGTGGGAGCGAGCCTGCTCGCGAATGCGATCTTCAGAGCGCAACAGAACTACTTTTTGGCAGCAATCATCGCCATGAACGCCGGCATCGCGGCCTCCCGGTCCGCCGCCACACGCTGCACATTCGGATTCCCCCCCAAAAACTCCAACAGCGCCTTGGCCTTTGGCATCTCGGCCAACAGATCGATGCCAAACAACTTCTTGGCGACCCCACACGCCAGCGGCACGCTGAACAGGAAATACAGATCCGCCACGCTCAAGCTGTCGCCAGCCACGTAAGGGCTGAATTTGGCATGCCGGCCCAGCGCAGCCATCCCCAGCAACAATTCGGCTTTGGTTTTTTCCTTGATCGCATCCGGCAGGGTCATGCCGAAAAAGGCTTCGGGATAGCAGGCCCGGCCTGGCAATTCGATGTACAGCTCGATTTCCTTGGCCAGTGCCAGCACCTGCGCGCGCTCGAACGGATCGCTCGGCAGCAGCGGCGTGCCTTTCTGGCTTTGCTCGATGTATTCGAGGATCACGCTGGTTTCATTGATGAAGCCCTGCTCTACCTGCAGCACCGGGACTTTTCCGCGAGGGCTGATGGCCAGTGCCTCGGGGCTGGAGCCAGCGTAAAACGGTACTTCTTCAAAGGGCAGGCCTTTTTCCAGCAGCGCCAGTTTGACCATGTTGTAGTAGTTACTGACGGAGAATCCATAAAGCTTGATCATCACAAAGCCTCCAGGCCATGCGGGGTGGGCAGTGCCTGTTTATAGAACGCTGCCGGGATTCTTGCCAGCAGCATCACGCCGCTGAATGCGGGTAAACTGGCCGCCTTTCCCTGAGGAGCCTGCCATGAGCGAGCCAACCGATATCGACAACGACGAAGAAGAGTTCGCCGAAACCACCCTGATCCAGGCCATCGAAAACCAGATCGAAAGCGACAACCCGCCGGCTGCCAAGGCGACGTTCAACAAGCTGACGCTGGTGGGTTACGAGCGGGAAGAAATCCTCAACTTGATGGCCCACGTTTTGGCGGTAGAAATCGACGCGATCCTCGAAGAAGACCGCGCGTTCAACACCGAATGGTACGAAGCTGCCCTGCGCGCCTTGCCCGAGTTGCCGCCGGAAAAGCAGTAAGCCCACACATCCCTGTAGGAGCGAGCTTGCTCGCGAAAAACCCGAGAGCGCCACGGGGCATCTGGTTTTACGCGTCATCGTTGACGACCTTCGCGAGCAAGCTCGCTCCTACAGAGAAAAAAACCCTGTCGCGAGCACTGGACATGCCGGACAAGCGGGTTCACCTTAGGGGCGCTGTCGTCCAATTCCTAGAAAGTCTGGAGTCCTTATGTCGCTTACCCCTGAGTTGGTTGCCGAACTGGAAGTCCTCGCACTCTTCAACCTGGACAGTTCCCAGGAAGGTCTGAAAATTCATCAGACCGCTGCCCCGAAACACGTTGCCGCCGCCAAACGCCTTTTTGAAAAAGAACTGACCGACCAGCCTGATGGCGGTTACCTGACCAGCCTGGGTCGTGACGCCGCGCAAAATGTGCAAACCGTGCTGACCATTCTTAACGCCGAAGTAACAGCCTGAATTCTGCCGCATCGCCCACGGAGACCCCGATCCAGGGATTTCCGCGGGCACATTCCCCCTGATTCCTGTCTGCAGCCGATAGAAATCTGACGCCAGAAAAACAAAATCAACTTAAAAGTCCTCGCCTCAAGGCGCTAAACTGCCCCTCATCCGAAGAGCCCCACGTCCGAGCCCTGCGAGCCGGTTTGAGCTGACATGACGCGCACCCACGAAATCCGCCCCGATCTGGACGAGGGAATCGACCGCAAGGTTCTCAGCCAGCTGCGCGCACGTTTTCTGAAACTCAACGAAGGGCGCATGGCTCGCGCCATGGAAGGGTTGTCGACCCGCCAGCAAGGGGTCCTGACCTTGCTGCCGCTTTTTTTCCACGTTAACCATCCGCTGTTGCCCGGTTACGTTTCCGGCAGTACGCCGGCCGGGCTGTCGAATTTCGAGCCGGATGCCAATGTCCTCGCTGAAGCCCAGCGCCTGACCCGCTCGTTTTCCTACAAGCCGCGCCACGGCAGCAACCCGCCGAGGCCGATTCACGGACTGTTCCTGATGGGCAGCCTCGGCACCCTGGCCCAGGCCGACCAGAGCGACATGGATGTGTGGGTCTGCCATGGGCCGGACCTTACCGAGAACGAACTCGCCGAACTGCGCAAGAAATGCCAGTTGCTGGAAGCCTGGGCCGCCAGCCAGGGCGCCGAAGCGCACTTTTTCCTGATCGACCCGACCCGTTTCGTCCGTGGCGAGCGCGATACCCAACTGAGTTCGGAGGATTGCGGCACCACCCAGCACTACCTGTTGCTGGACGAGTTCTACCGCACCGCGATCTGGCTGGCCGGGCGTACGCCGATCTGGTGGCTGGTGCCGGTCTATGAAGAGTCGAGCTACGACCGCTACACCCATACCCTGATCTCCAAACGCTTTATCCGCGGCGATGAAACCCTCGACCTTGGCAACCTGGCCTTCATCCCGCCCGGCGAATTCATCGGTGCCGGGCTCTGGCAGTTGTTCAAGGGCATCGAGTCGCCCTACAAGTCGGTGCTCAAGCTGTTGCTGACCGAGGTTTACGCCAGCGAACACCCCAGGGTCCATTGCCTGAGCCTGCGCTTCAAGCAAGCGGTGTTCGCCAACCGCCTCGACCTCGACGAACTGGATCCGTATGTCGTGGTGTATCGGCGCATCGAGGAATACCTGATCGCCCGCAACGAACCGGAACGTCTGGAACTGGTGCGGCGCGCGCTGTACCTGAAGGTCAATCGAAAACTCACCGGCAACAGCCGCACCCAGAGCTGGCAGCGCTCCTTGCTCGAACGCCTGGCCCATGAATGGCATTGGGACCAGCGTCAACTGACCCTGCTCGACAGCCGCAGCCAGTGGAAAGTCCGCCAGGTCAGCTCCGAGCGGCGGGCACTGGTCAACGAGCTGAACTACAGCTACCGCTTCCTCACGCAGTTTGCCCGTCACGAACAAACGGTCAGCCGCATCAACAAGCGCGACCTGAGTGTCCTCGGCCGCCGCCTGTACGCCGCTTTCGAGCGCAAGGCCGGTAAAGTCGAATTCATCAATCCCGGCATCGCCCCGGACCTGGCTGAAGACACCCTGACGCTTGTGCACGCACCGAACAGGAAAGAGCCGGGGCAAAGCCAGTGGGGCTTGTACAACGGCAGCCTGACGGCACTGGAGTGGGAGCATTTCGCGCCGATCAAACGCAGCCGTCACTTGCTCGAACTGCTGACCTGGTGCCACCGCAATGGCGTGATCGACAGCAGTACCCGCCTGGCCTTGCACCCCGGCACCAGCGACTTGAGCGAATTCGAACTGTTCAACCTGCTCGGCAGCCTGCAACAGACCATCGCCCTGCCCTTGCCCACCGTCGCCGAGGAACCTCTGTTGCGCGCCAGCGTGCCGAGTGAAGTGCTGATCCTGGTGAATGTCGGCATCGATCCGCTCAAGCACCATCGCGACCTGAACATCCTCATGACCACCGAACGCACCGACTCACTGAGCTACGCGGGTGTCCGGGAAAATCTGGTGCTGACTCTGGACCAGGTCACGCTCAATAGCTGGAACGAAGTGCTGGTTGGCCGTTACGACGGCCCCCACGCCCTGCTCGACTGCATCCGCGACTACCTCAACAACCTGCCGGCCGGGCCGCAACAGCCGAAGCTGCGAGTGCGTTGCTTCTGCCATAACCGCGCGCAGTTCATTGCCCAACGGGTCGAGGAAATCCTCGATACCGCACAGAACCTGCTGCTGAGCCGGCTCAATCATCGTTACCTGATCCAGGTCCAGCAGCACTACCACGTGCTGGAGTTGGTGCCGGGCCAGGTCCAGCACATCGCGCTGGCCACTCTGCCGGCACTGATCGATTACCTGGGCGAAGAAATGGCGAGCTACAGCCCGTTGCACCTCGATCCGAAGGCACTGGAAGACCACGACCTCGCGCTGTTCCTGCCAACGGGCCAACCGGACTGCATTCAAGTGTTCTATAGGGTCAACGAAGATCAGGCTGATCTGTACGTGCTCGATGAGTTCAACGCCCTGTGGCAGCAACGCCTGCCCTGGCACGATGAGCAAAGCCTGCTGGTGCCGCTGCAGCGTTTCCTGCAATCGATCCAGTACCGTCGCGATGCCTTGTTGCCGATGGACGCAGCCCACCCGCTGAACCTCGACACCCTGTACTGCCAGTTGCTGCCGTCAGGCCCTGGCCGCGCACGCCGCATCGAAGCCCGGCCGGTGCCGCAGACGCCAGTGAACAAGCCGTTCTACGACGTGCAGGCGATCGTCGGCAAAGCCGCACCGGGTCAGGTGCAGGTGACGCTGTATTGCAATCAACGGGAATTTTCCGAGCTGGAACATGGCGACCAGCTGTTCCGCGTGGTCGCCCGGGAAATCGTCGGGCAGCGCCGGGAAACCGAACGCTACCGCTGCTACATCACCGACCTCGACCTGTCAGGCCTGCTCGGCGAAGGTCAGAGTTCCACCCATTTGTACCTGCGCTACAAAGCCGACCTGGAGCACGCATTGAACGAGGCGCTCGATCAGGTCTGAGGGGGAGTCACTCCGGGAACGCGCCGCCATTGGCCGGCTGCGATTCGACTTCCAGCAGTGTCAGCTTCAGGGTCTTGCCGCCCGGAGCCGGCCAATCGATGTGCTGGCCAACCTTCAGGCCGAGCAGCGCGCTGCCCACCGGCGCCAGGATCGAGACCTTGCCTTCGTCGGCGTTCGCATCCTTGGGGTACACCAGGGTCAGGTGGTAGTCCTTGCCACTGCCTTCTTCGCGGCAATGCACTCGGGAATTCATGGTCACGACATCCGCCGGCACTTCATCGTGACCGACCACGGTATCGGCGCGATCCAGTTCGGTTTGCAGCGCAATAACGCCCGGCAGCGTGTCGTCCAGGCTGTCGATCAGACGCTCCAGACGCTGGACGTCCAGACGGGTAAGGGTGATGGAAGGTGAGGTCATGATCTGGGCAGACTCCTTTCTTCTGCACGAAAAAAGCAAAACCCCGCCAGAAAAAGGCGGGGTTTTCACAAGCCTCGATGGGTTGAGGCGTTTCTGGACACTATCACAGCTCAAAAAATATACAAGTCATGGCCAAACCGACGCTATGGACTTGTAGAGAACTCCTGTGGCGAGGGGCTTGCCCCCGTTCGGCTGCGCAGTAGCCGTAAAAACTTGGGCCCGCTACGCGACCCAACGGGGGCAAGTCCCCTCGCCACAATGACTCACTAGGCTGAAGCTTTGCGGTGGGCAGCCTGCTCGCAAATGACGCGCCGACGCTGATCATCGGCCGAACGCCACTCACGAATATCTTCGACATGACGGAAGCAGCCCAGACACACTTTTTGCTCGTCCAGCCGGCACACACCGCTGCAGGGCGACGGTACCGCCGGGCTGACGTTGCTGTAGAGCGGTTTGGGCGCACGGACAGGCGCAGGCTGGGTCACGATCTCACAGGCCTTCGAAATCGAGTTCGACACCGGCCTGCTGCTGGACGATACGCTCAAGCATTTCACCCAACTGCTCTTCGCTCTTGTCGCACATCCAGCGCTCGCTTTCTTCGTCGTAGTCGAAGTGGAAACCACCGGACACCGCCGCCAGCCACAGCTGGCGCAGCGGCTCCTGGCGACTGAAGATCAACTGGCTGCCGTTCTCGAACTTGACCGTCAGCACACCGGCCGAGCTTTCGAGGTCGATATCCAGGTCGCTTTCGTCAAAGATGTCCTCCAGGGATTGCTGGGTGGCATCGACTAGGTCATGGAAACGCGCTTCGGACAAACTCATTACGGCAACCTCAAAAAGTGTCTGATCAGGCTCAAGCGCCGCAAGATACGACCGAGCTCCGTCGATTGCAAAGGATAACGACCTGTGGGAGCGGGCTTGCTCGCGAATACGGACTGACATTCAACATTGATGTCGACTGACACGACGCCTTCGCGAGCAAGCCCGCTCCCACAAGGATTGCATGATACCGACCGGCATCGGGCCGAGCCCCGCCGGACGGGCGGTCCGTTGCATAGGCAAGCTGCCGGGTGGCCGGTATACTCCGGCGCAATTAATGCATTTTCAAGGATTTCGCCATGAAGCGCCTGATCTCTTCCCTTGCTGCGCTCCTCGCGGTTGCCTGCCTTGTGTCGGCCTGCGGTCAAAAAGGCCCGCTGTACCTGCCCGATGAAGACCAGGACCCTGTGGAGCAAGCCAAGTCGTCGCAGCAGCAGCCTGCCTCCAAAGCACACAAGCACGACGTCTACCAATAATAAGGGAACCTCATGGACGCTTTTAACTACCGTGACGGTGAACTGTTCGCGGAAGGTGTTGCCCTGTCTGCCATCGCCGAGCGCTTTGGTACACCCACCTACGTTTACTCGCGCGCACACATCGAAGCCCAATACCTGGCTTACGCCGATGCGCTGGTCGGCACACCGCACCTGGTGTGCTATGCGGTCAAGGCCAACTCCAACCTGGGCGTCCTGAATGTCCTGGCGCGTCTTGGCGCCGGTTTCGACATCGTCTCCCGTGGCGAGCTGGAACGCGTACTGGCCGCTGGCGGCAGCGCCGACAAGATTGTGTTCTCCGGCGTCGGCAAGACCCGTGACGACATGCGTCGCGCCCTGGAAGTCGGCGTGCACTGCTTCAACGTCGAATCCACCGACGAGCTGGAACGCCTGCAGGTGGTCGCCGCCGAACTGGGCGTTCGCGCGCCGATTTCGCTGCGCGTGAACCCGGACGTCGATGCCGGCACCCACCCGTACATTTCCACCGGTCTCAAAGAGAACAAGTTCGGCATCGCCATCGCCGACGCCGAAGACGTGTACGTGCGTGCCGCGCAGCTGCCGAACCTGGAAGTGGTCGGCGTCGATTGCCACATCGGCTCGCAACTGACCACCCTGCCGCCTTTCATCGATGCTCTCGACCGCCTGCTGGGCCTGGTCGATCGCCTTGGCGATTGCGGCATCTACCTGCGCCACATCGATCTCGGTGGTGGCCTGGGCGTGCGATACAAGGACGAGGAGCCGCCACTGGCTGCCGACTACATCAAGGCCGTGCGCGAACGTCTCGACGGTCGTGACCTGGCGCTGGTGTTCGAGCCGGGCCGCTTCATCGTCGCCAACGCCGGCGTGCTGCTGACTCAGGTCGAGTACCTCAAGCACACCGAACACAAAGACTTCGCCATCGTCGACGCCGCCATGAACGACCTGATCCGCCCGGCGCTGTATCAGGCCTGGATGGACGTCACTGCCGTGAGCCCGCGCACCTCCGCTGCCCGCGCCTACGACATCGTCGGCCCGATCTGCGAGACCGGCGACTTCCTGGCCAAGGATCGTCAGCTGGCGCTGGAGGAAGGCGACCTGCTGGCCGTGCATTCGGCCGGTGCCTACGGGTTTGTCATGAGTTCCAACTACAACACCCGCGGCCGTGCCGCAGAAGTGTTGGTGGACGGTGATCAGGCATTTGAAGTGCGTCGCCGTGAAACGGTAGCCGAGTTGTATGCTGGCGAAAGCCTGCTGCCGGAGTAAAACCATGCTGCTGCGTTTTACCAAGATGCACGGCCTGGGCAATGATTTCATGGTCCTCGACCTGGTCAGCCAGCACGCGCACATTCTGCCCAAGCATGCCAAGCAATGGGGTGACCGGCACACCGGCATCGGTTTCGACCAGTTGCTGATCGTTGAAGCGCCGAGCAACCCGGACGTGGATTTCCGCTATCGGATCTTCAACTCCGACGGCTCCGAAGTGGAACAGTGCGGCAACGGTGCGCGCTGCTTCGCCCGTTTCGTGCTCGACAAGCGCCTGACTGCAAAACGTGTGATTCGCGTCGAGACCAAAAGCGGCGTCATCGAGCTCGACGTGCGTAACGACGGCCAGATCAGCGTCAACATGGGCGCCCCGCGCCTGGTGCCGGCGGATATTCCGTTCCAGGCATCGGAGCAGGCCAAGAGTTATCAGGTCGACGTCGATGGCACCCCGGTCGATCTGGCCGCCGTGTCCATGGGCAACCCCCATGCCGTGCTGCGGGTCAGCGATATCAACAACGCGCCGGTGCATGAGCTGGGCCCGAAAATCGAACATCACCCGCGCTTCCCGGCACGGGTCAATGTCGGTTTTCTCCAGGTCATCGACCGGAGCCGCGCGCAATTGCGCGTCTGGGAGCGTGGAGCCGGGGAAACCCAGGCTTGCGGAACCGGCGCCTGTGCCGCCGCAGTGGCCGCGATCAGCCAGGGGTGGATGGATTCGCCGCTATTGATCGACCTGCCTGGCGGGCGCTTGTCCATCGAATGGGCAGGCCCTGGCCAACCGGTGATGATGACCGGCCCGGCAGTGCGCGTATATGAAGGACAAGTGCGTCTTTGAGTGAGCGAAATCCATGACCGACAAGCCTCAGGTACCCGCACGACAAGCTGACGAATCACCGTCCGAAAGCCTCGAGGCGGCGGCTGTAGCCGCGTACCTGGAGGCTCATCCGGACTTCTTCGTCGAGCACGAAGAACTGCTCCCGTCCCTGCGTATCCCCCATCGGCGCGGCGATACCGTGTCGCTGGTCGAGCGTCAGATGACCATCCTGCGCGACCGCAACATTGAACTGCGTCATCGCCTGTCGCATTTGATGGACGTGGCCCGGGACAACGACCGCCTGTTCGAAAAGACCCGTCGCCTGATCCTGGCATTGATGGATGCTGCCAGCCTGGAAGACGTGGTGATGTGCGTCGAAGACAGCCTGCGCCAGGAATTCCAGGTGCCCTTCGTCAGCCTCATCCTGCTCGGCGACAACGCCATGCCGGTGGGCCGCTGGGTCACCCACGCCGAAGCTCAAGTGGCCATCGGCGGTTTGCTCTCGGAAGACAAAAGCGTCAGCGGCAGCCTGCGCGAGCATGAACTGGACTTCCTTTTCGGCGAAGAACAGCGCAAGCAGATCGGCTCCACCGCGGTTGTCGCCATCAGCCACCAGGGCATCCACGGCATCCTGGCCATCGCCAGCCGTGATCCGCAGCACTACAAAAGCTCGGTGGGCACCTTGTTCCTGAGCTACATCGCTGAAGTCATGGGTCGCGTGCTGCCACGGGTCAACAATTCCCTGCGCTCGGTACGCTGAACATGGAACGACAACTGGACGCTTACTGCGAACACCTGCGCAGTGAGCGGCAGGTGTCGCCGCACACACTGTCGGCCTACCGCCGCGACCTCGATAAAGTGCTGGGCTGGTGCGTCAAACAGAATATCGGCAGCTGGGCGGCGCTGGACATCCAGCGCCTGCGTAGCCTGGTTGCCCGTCTGCATGCCCAAGGCCAATCGTCCCGCAGCCTGGCGCGATTACTGTCAGCCGTTCGCGGGCTCTATCACTACCTGAACCGCGAAGGCCTGTGCGACCACGATCCGGCCAATGGCCTCGCGCCGCCCAAAGGCGAACGCCGCCTGCCGAAAACCCTCGACACCGACCGCGCCCTGCAACTGCTGGAAGGTGGGGTCGAGGATGACTTTCTGGCACGTCGGGACCAAGCGATTCTCGAGCTGTTCTATTCCTCCGGCTTGCGGCTTTCGGAGCTGACGGGGCTCAATCTCGATCAGCTCGATCTGGCTGACGGCATGGTCCAGGTGCTCGGCAAAGGCAGCAAGACCCGCCTGCTGCCGGTAGGAAAAAAGGCCCGCGAAGCGCTGGAGCAGTGGCTGCCATTGCGAGCCATGGCCAACCCGACGGACGATGCGGTGTTCATCAGCCAGCAAGGCCGCCGCCTCGGCCCCCGGGCGATCCAGGTGCGGGTCAAGGCTGCCGGCGAGCGCGAACTGGGGCAGAACCTGCATCCGCACATGTTGCGACACTCCTTCGCCAGCCATTTGCTGGAATCGTCCCAGGACCTGCGCGCGGTGCAGGAACTGCTCGGACACTCGGACATCAAGACCACACAGATCTACACCCACCTGGACTTCCAGCATCTGGCAGCCGTCTACGACAGCGCCCACCCACGGGCCAAACGCATGAAAGGCGACGATTCATGAGTATTCAGTTGATCACCTTCGACCTCGACGACACCCTGTGGGACACCGCCCCGGTGATCGTCAGCGCCGAAGCCGTTTTGCGTGAATGGCTGACCGAGCACGCGCCCAACCTGGGAGCAGTGCCGGTGGAACATTTGTGGGCCATTCGTGAGCGCGTATTGAGCAACGAGCCTGGCCTCAAGCACCGCATCAGCGCCCTGCGTCGGCGGGTGCTGTTCCACGCACTGGAAGAGTCCGGTTATGGGCATGACGAAGCCTCGGACCTGGCGGACAAGAGTTTTGAAGTATTCCTGCATGCCCGGCATCAGATCGAAGTGTTTCCGGAGGTCGAACCGACCCTGGAAATCCTCGCCAATCATTACGCCCTCGGCGTGGTCACCAATGGCAACGCCGATGTGCGTCGGCTGGGCCTGGCGGATTACTTCAAGTTTGCGCTTTGCGCCGAAGACATCGGCATTGCCAAACCCGATGCGCGATTGTTCCAGGAGGCCTTGCAACGCGGTGGCGCGACCGCTGAATCGGCGGTGCACATTGGCGATCATCCAGGTGATGACATTGCCGGTGCGCAGCAGGCGGGAATGCGGGCGATCTGGTTCAACCCGGCGGGCAAGGTCTGGGAAGCCGAACGGTTGCCGGATGCGGAGATTCGCAGCCTGAGCGATTTGCCGGCATTGCTGGCGCGGTGGAATTCGGTATCGACCTGACAAAAAACCTGTGGGATCACCACAGGTTTCATGTTCTTTGTTTCAGGCATGAAAAAGCCCGCAGCGACGGCGGGCTTTTTCAGTAAGCGGGTAGCAGGCTCAAATAGGCCGGCTGCCGTACTTGTTGTCCGGCTTCTTGGGCGGATCGGCGACCACATTGGCCTCCACTTCCTGCACCTTGCCACCCTTGGCCAAAAACTCCTCCATGGCCCGCGCGAGAGCATCGCGTTCCTTGTTCTTGGCTTCGACACTCGGCAGCTCATCGACCGATACCGCTGCCTTGGCCTTGCCTTTGGCGGTCGGAACCGGCGCATCACCACCGTCGTCTTCAGCGACGTCTTCCGCCGCTGCTTCCAGACCTTCTTCGGTTTCGTCGTCGTCGCCTACTTCGAGGTCGTCGTTTTCCAGATCATCGTCGCTCATGTTCTACCTCATGACTTGCGAAAAGCAGATTAGTTATAGCCCAGCTTTGCCCTCTGTCGAAGGCTGCCGGAAAAAAATCAACAGCCGCTGCTGACCAGCGGTTATGCCCCTTCACCGTGCACGGTGGCGAGGACTTTACGGGCACCGCCATGATCACGGTGCTCGCCCAGATAAACGCCTTGCCAGGTCCCCAACGCCAACCGGCCTGCCGCAATCGGCAAACTGAGCTGACAGCCAAGCACGCTGGCCTTGAAGTGCGCCGGGAGGTCGTCCAGGCCTTCGTCGTTATGCTCATAGCCGTCTGTTCCTTGTGGGATCAGACGATTGAAAAATCGTTCGAAGTCGCGACGTACCGCCGGATCGGCGTTCTCGTTGATAGTCAACGACGCCGAGGTATGCTGCAGCCACAAGTGCAACAGACCGACCCGACACGCCTTGAGTTCAGGCAGGCCGGCGAGTAACTCGTCCGTTACCAGATGAAAGCCCCGGGGCCTCGCCCGCAAGGTAATCAGAGTCTGTTGCCACATACAGTTCTCCGCACGTTCGGGGCGCATTCTAGCGCGCTCTGTGAAAAAACAAAGGCCCTAATATTCCTTCAATCCTGTAAGCCTTTGGCTGCACAAAAACACCCGACGTAAACATCATAAAACCTGTAGGAAAAAACCTTTCAGCTCGGCCTTCAACGACAAATTCCAGACAAAAAAATGCCCGGCAAGCCGGGCAGTTTTTTACGCGCCTGCTTACAAGTTGTAGCCGCGTTCGTTGTGAAGCGCCAGATCGATGCCGACCGCTTCTTCTTCTTCGTTGATACGCAGGCCCATGACCGCATCCAGCACCTTGAGGATGATGTATGTAGCGATCGCGGTGTAGATCACCGTGAAGCCCACGCCTTTGCACTGAATCCACACTTGTGCGGCGATGTCGGTCACGGTGCCGAAGCCACCCAGGGACGGAGCAGCGAACACACCGGTCAGGATTGCGCCGAGGATACCGCCAATACCGTGCACGCCGAAGGCATCCAGGGAATCGTCATAGCCGAGCTTGCGCTTGAGGGTGGTAGCGCAGAAGAAGCACACCACGCCAGCCGCCAGACCGATTACCAACGCGCCCATCGGGCCAACGGTGCCGGCAGCCGGGGTGATTGCCACCAGACCGGCAACCACGCCCGAAGCGATGCCCAGTGCGCTAGGCTTGCCGTGGGTGAGCCACTCGGCAAACATCCAGCCCAGTGCAGCAGCAGCGGTAGCGATTTGCGTCACCAGCATCGCCATGCCGGCGGTGCCGTTGGCCGCAGCGGCGGAACCGGCGTTGAAACCGAACCAGCCAACCCACAGCATGGCCGCGCCCATCAGGGTGTAACCGAGGTTGTGCGGCGCCATCGGCGTGGTCGGGAAACCCTTGCGCTTGCCCAGCACCAGGCAAGCAACCAGGCCTGCTACACCGGCGTTGATGTGCACCACGGTGCCGCCAGCGAAATCGAGCACGCCCCAGTCCCACATCAGGCCACCGTTGCCGGACCAGACCATGTGCGCAATCGGCGCATACACCAGGGTGAACCAGATACCCATGAAAATCAGCATCGCGGAGAACTTCATCCGCTCGGCGAACGCACCGACGATCAGCGCCGGGGTGATGATCGCGAAGGTCATCTGGAAGGTGATGAACACCGCCTCGGGGAACAGCGCTGCCGGGCCGGTCAGGCTCGCTGGCGTGACACCCGCAAGGAACGCCTTGCCCATGCCGCCGAAGAACGAGTTGAAGTTGACGACGCCCTGCTCCATGCCCGTGGTGTCGAACGCGATGCTGTAGCCATAAATGACCCACAGGACGCTGATCAGACCGGTAATGGCGAAGCACTGCATCATCACGGAAAGAATGTTTTTCGACCGAACCATGCCGCCGTAGAACAGCGCGAGGCCGGGAATGGTCATGAACAGCACGAGAGCTGTCGATGTCAACATCCAGGCGGTGTCGCCGGAGTTGAGGACTGGGGCCGCCACTTCGTCTGCCGCCAGAGCAAGGCTGGGCATTACGATGGACAACAGGGCTCCTAGCCCTGCGAATTTACGCAGAGTCATATTGTTTTCTCCTGGGGCGTTGGGTTTGTGGCGGCTTAGATAGCGTCGGTATCGGTTTCGCCGGTACGGATGCGAATCGCCTGTTCCAGATTGACCACGAAGATCTTGCCGTCACCGATCTTGCCGGTGTTGGCAGCCTTGGTGATGGCCTCGATTACCCGGTCCAGATCCTTGTCGTCGATGGCGACGTCGATCTTCACCTTGGGCAGGAAATCGACCACGTATTCCGCGCCGCGATACAGCTCGGTGTGACCCTTCTGCCGACCAAAGCCTTTGACTTCGGTGACGGTAATGCCCTGCACGCCGATCTCGGACAGCGACTCGCGTACGTCGTCCAGCTTGAACGGCTTGATGATGGCAGTGACTAGCTTCATGAAAACTCTCTCCCGAATTTGGTGGACTTGCCCCAGGAAAACAAACCCGTCTCAAGTCTAAGCGCAGTGCCTGGCTTTGTAACGCATCGTCGGCCCTGACCTGCCCGTCCGACGCCCCTCACGAAACACTCCCCCCGCTTCGCTTGGCGCACTGCGTTCGTCACAGTGACTGCATCAGTGCATGGGTCATCAGGGTCTAAGCAGAAAGCTTGCCATCTCCATAAAAACTACTGTTTTCAAGCCTTTACCCGCAGATGACTGCTACTTCGCAACAATACCCGACGCGATACGCACTACAACGGTGCGACAGCGTCCGTCCCCATGCGCGAAAATCGTGCATCCCTTGCCCGCGCAAATGACTATAGACACTGCGTGATACACTGCCCGTCATTGTTTCCAGGACATTGCCCATGCTCGCGCCAAAAGACTTCCTCGACGCCCTCACCGGCACCGCCTCCCGCCTTTTCAGCGGCGACACGCCTCTGCCGAAAGCCGAAATCGAAAGCCAGTTCAAAATGTTGCTGCAGAGCGGCTTCAGTAAACTGGATCTGGTGAGTCGGGAAGAGTTCGATAGCCAGATGGTCGTACTGGCACGCACCCGCGCCCGCCTCGAAAGCCTCGAAGCGAAAGTCGCCGAGCTGGAAGCGAAACTGAATCCACCAACCGAATAACACCGCAAATGCTCACTGTGGAACCCAATCCACTGTGGGAGCGAGCCTGCTCGCGAAATGGTCGCCACGACCTTCAGACTCACCTGTAGGAATTGCCGCAACCTGCGCTCTTCAAGCCCGCAAGAATCCCGGCAACTTCCTACGAAGATCTCACTCCCCTTCCGATTGCGCAGCAAAGCTCCGGTTCCTAAGCTCACTCCCAACTGGTTAGCCAGCAATGGGTTTAGCGACTCGAACAGCACCCGACGCACCGTGACCACGTTCGAACCAGAGATTTATTCCTTTCTCGAATTACGGCCGTGCATGGAAGACCTTCGGGCCTGCCAGTATTTCCGCAGGCTTCGGTTCGCCAATTCGCTCGAAAAAGTTTAAGCCCATGTTACATGGCTTAGATAATAGTTTGTGATGAGCACAACTTTTTAAATGGAATACTGTTAGCAACACCACAAGGAGCAACACCCATGAAAATATCCAAGTCTTTAATTGCCGCTTTCGCATTGACTGCATTTCACATAAGTTCAGCGGTCGCTGGGCCGTCTGTTACAGTCACATTCAAGAACCTTGGAACACAGACTGCTACGTATACCCCCATAACAAACAACGAAGCTATAACGAAAGCAAACGCATCACCTACTCCACAAGCGTCCGTGATTGCAAATGGCTCAGATACGTACGTCATACAAAGCCAGATATCACCTGATTACAATCATGCTAATTTGCGATATCAAATTGGCAACAAGAAATGTATTTATTTAGCTACATTTGTGACTACTCCTGGCTTTGGTGCGAGTAAAATTCCAAAATGGAATAATACGGCCACGCCTAGTGGTGGGGCCACCTGCACCATCAAGGTAACCAAAGCAAATCCGTCCACCTATGCCTGGTCAATAGTAATCACCATGAAATAAAGCATGTAGCGCCTTAATCGGCTTATAAGATCTTGCCAAAACATCAACATCTATTAGGCAACATATTATATTTTAGTCATCGAACAGGGAGTGGCAAAAAATGGTTAACTCACTAAACAATTTTGCAGCTAACAGCGGCCAAACGCTGGCTGAAACAAAAAAATTGACAGCGACTCCCGGCAAAAACCCAGGCGTCAACCAAAGCACACCCCAAGTCCCATTTGGCAACGCACGAGATAGCAGTACCGTTTCCACGCTAGCGAGCCAATTGAGCGAAGCCTCAGTACGCGCACAGGCCCGGGATGCACGCCTAACTAGAACGGAACTGAGTTCGATGGCTAATAACACATTCAACGAATTGGAGGGCACTAATTATACTGCCAACAAATCAAAATACGACTCTGAAGTTCCCGACACAGATAGTGCCACATTACTAGCGCGCGCCAAAAGTGCGACACAGTATACAAACGGACTCGGCAAAAATCCGTTTTCGGGGATGCCCATGGATCAGCTGGCTTTAATTACTTACGATGATAGCGGCACCTTTACAGTGAATGAAAGGCGGGCAGCACTGGAAGAGTCAGCCAAACAAGAATTTGCATGGCGACAGAAAGTGGTGGCCGAAGCAGAGTTTGAATATAACAGCACTGGAAAACTCACAAACTTCTCCCAAAGTGTCCTTGACCATTACAAGGGCTTGCCCCCGGTGCTGCAAGCACAGTATCCAAACAACTACGAAGCCAAACTTAAGCACTGGATAGATTTAGACTTCAACTATTTTACGAATGTCGCAGAAGGTAAAAAGAAGATGGATGCCGAGAGCTTCGCCAGCAAAATCCTGGACGGCGATAATAGCTTGTTTGACGACACAACCTCTTCCAAGCAAGCTGCCTCAACATAAGTTGCTTGATTTACACGCGAAATAAATGCGCAGGGGTGTGTCAGGCTGACTTTGCCAGCAGGTTTACGACAGCTGCGCAGCCGAACTCAGCGTTTGGCTGATGTTACAGTGCGTGGCTTCAGCAACATTCTGCGAAAGTTTCCCTCCTATCCGACCGGACTCCACGACTACCCTTCAAAAACCCGCAGGAAGCGGCTCCCGTCATCTCAAGGAACGACCATGTCCCTCTCCATCGTCCACAGCCGCGCCCAGATTGGCGTGGATGCGCCCGCTGTCACCGTTGAAGTCCACCTGGCCAATGGTTTGCCATCGCTGACCATGGTCGGCCTGCCCGAGGCGGCGGTGAAGGAAAGCAAGGATCGGGTGCGCAGCGCGATCATCAATTCGGGGCTGCAATTTCCGGCGCGGCGTATCACGTTGAATCTGGCGCCGGCGGATTTACCCAAGGATGGCGGGCGGTTCGATCTGGCGATTGCCCTGGGGATTCTCTCGGCCAGTGTGCAGGTGCCTACGTTGACGCTCGATGATGCTGAATGCCTTGGGGAGTTGGCGTTATCAGGTGCCGTGCGGGCGGTTCGTGGGGTCTTGCCAGCGGCGCTGGCAGCGCGCAAGGCCGGGCGCTGGTTGATGGTGCCGCGAGCTAACGCTGAAGAGGCGTGCCTGGCCTCGGGACTGAAAGTAATTGCGGTGGATCATCTGCTTGAGGCCGTTGCGCATTTCAATGGGCATACACCGATTGAGCCTTATGTCTCCAATGGCCTGCTCTACGCCAGCAAACCCTACCCCGACTTGAATGAAGTGCAGGGGCAACTCGCGGCGAAGCGTGCGCTACTGATCGCTGCCGCTGGTGCTCACAACCTGTTGTTCAGCGGGCCGCCGGGAACGGGGAAAACCCTGTTGGCGAGCCGCTTGCCGGGATTGCTGCCGCCGCTGGCCGAAAATGAAGCGCTGGAAGTGGCGGCGATTCAGTCGGTCGTCAGTTGCTCGCCGTTGAGCCATTGGCCGCAGCGACCGTTTCGCCAACCGCATCACTCGGCGTCCGGCCCCGCGCTGGTGGGGGGCGGCTCGAAACCGCAGCCCGGCGAAATCACTCTCGCCCATCACGGCGTCCTGTTTCTGGACGAACTACCGGAGTTTGATCGCAAGGTTTTGGAGGTGCTCCGGGAGCCACTGGAATCCGGCCACATCGTGATCTCCCGTGCCAAGGACCGCGTACGCTTCCCGGCGCGCTTTCAACTGGTCGCCGCGATGAATCCCTGCCCCTGTGGATATCTTGGCGAGCCGAGCGGCCGTTGCTCCTGTACGCCGGACATGGTTCAGCGCTATCGCAACAAATTGTCGGGGCCGCTGCTGGATCGTATCGATCTGCACCTTACGGTTGCTCGCGAAGCCACGGCGCTGAATCCTGCGTTGAAACCCGGCGACGATACTGCCACCGCCGCCGAGTTGGTTGCCGATGCACGAGAACGGCAACAAAAGCGCCAAGGCTGCGCCAATGCATTCCTCGATTTGCCGGGCCTGCGCAGACACTGCAAGTTATCCACAGTTGACGAAACCTGGCTGGAAACGGCGTGCGAACGGCTGACCTTGTCGCTGCGAGCGGCCCATCGACTGCTCAAGGTAGCTCGCACCTTGGCGGACCTTGAGCAAGTCGATGGCATCACCCGTGAACACTTGGCCGAGGCGCTGCAATATCGGCCGACAACACTCTAGTCAGTATTACCCCTTGTTGAGATCAACCAACGGCGTCTGCCGCACCTCAGTCTCCCGCCCACCCTGAATCTCGCTCACCTGCTTCAAGGCCTTATCCACATCTGCCTTATCCGCCAACAAGCTGTAGCTGATGCGGAACTGCTTGTGTTCCTTCGGCCCAATCGTCGGCACCAGATTCAATGGCCGCTGATACCGGCGGTTGTAGGAAAAACTCGTTCCTGGTTCCAGCCCCGTGACATAGCCCTGCCCCTGGGTATCGGTGTTTTTCCACAGGGAGAACACGGGCAGTGTCTGAGTATTGAAGCCGACCGAAACCCCTAGGCTGCCGGCCTTGTTATGTAACACGGTCAACGTATCGCCCTTGGCATCGGCATACGGCACCACGTTGTAAACCGTCTCGTCGTAGTCCTTGGTCGGTGCGCGGTAGGTTTGCCAGTCCGGCAGATCGCCTTTGGCTTTGTCGTTGAACGGTGAGACCTGTTTCACCGGCGCGGCGAAGCGGGCGCCCTGTTCCAGGAACGGCGTGCTGAAGTTGCTGTGATACAGCGCCTGGTATTCCTTCGGATAGTCACCGTTGTTGGTCAGGGTGTCGTTGAGGGCGAACGTTACGCTGCCGGGTTCGGTGACCAGTTCGGTTGCCACGGAGAAGTCGACTTTCTTGAACGCCTGCTCTTTCAGCTCGCCGCGCAGGCTGATGGCGTATGGCGGTTTTTCATCGATGTGCAGGGTGACTTTGTTGGCCGGAATGTTGGCGGCGCGGCCGTGCAGGGTCAGCAGTTCACCGTTGTCCATGCCGGGATGGCCGACCCATTCGTAACCGCAGCGGGTGACCAGCTCATTGAAACCTTCCAGCCAGCCCAAGCCACCGCGGCCATTGAGTTCGATGAAGGACGGGTTGACCACTTCCTTGACCGGCGAATCCCAGCCCATGCGCACATTACCGACCGACGCCTGCAGCACGTTCATCCCGCGAGTCGGCACCACCGAGAGTTTCATCGTGCCGTTATCGATGTCGACGATGCTGACGCCCTCCTGCCGACCGCCGTGCAAGGTGCGCAGGGTCACGGAGAAGGGTTTGTCGGTTTTCACCCCGAGTTGCTGGCTGGTGATCTGCCAGTTTTGCGCGGCCTTGTCGCTGTCGAGCAGGACGTAATCCCAGGCCATGGCGTGGGAGGCGGACAGCGCGCCAAGGACAACGAGGAGTTTGAGCGGGGACATGGGGAAAGCCTTTCTTGGAGTTGTGCATTTTTTATAGCGCCGATGAAACGATTCAGCAAGCTTAAAAAAACTTACGCCCGAGCCTTCCCAAGCTAATTAAATTTGACCTTATGCAACCTCCGCACGCTTACGTTAGTCTCATAAGGTTTGAACCTCCGGCAGATTGACGGCGATATCATTATGACACTAAGGTCGCCCGCTAAATGCAGGAGCAAGTACAGACACATTTGTCTGTCATTTTTGCGCAACGGATCGTATGGAGTTTGAATGCGCGGGGCACTATTACGCAGCGGTAAGAGCGGGTCATTCACTGCCCTCGGCGAAACAGGTCAACCGGTCTACCGAGCAGCCCTGCAATTGCGCGAAGCCATTCGCCGCAAGAACCCCGAGTTGGTCGATCATCTGGCCATCCCTCAAAGCGATGAACTCGGGAACCAGATCGATTGGTACAGCGCTCTCGACGGCGATGTGATTCCGTGGAGCAGCGCGACCGAAGAAGAACGTGCCCCTGCCCGCCGCCAGCTTGAAGCGCTGAAGACCGCGCTCGAAGAATTGAGCCAGCGTTTCCTGGGTACGGACTCCGCCGAACAGCCGCAAGGCGACAAAGCCGTGTTCGGTAAGCTGCTCAAGCGCGTGATTCATTTCCCGGACGAAAACTTCGTCTACCTGGTGCAAGGCAAACCGGTGCTGACTTTCTGGGGTTTCGAGCATGCCGGCACCGGCAATGGCAATCCCCTGCACTGCCTCTATCAGGCACCACCCGCGTTCACGCTGCCACCCGAGGTCGAAGCGCCTGTTGTTCCGCCCGTTGTGCCGGTGGTTGCTCGTCCGTGGTGGCGTCGTTGGTGGTGGCTGTTGCTGCTGCCGCTCCTGCTGCTGCTTTTGTGGCTGTTGCTCGGCCTGCGAGGGTGCGTACCGATTCCGTTGGTGGCGGTAGATTTGCTGCCTGACGGCGTTGTGCCAGTAGAAAAACGACTGGAAGAGCCGCCACTGACCGGAAATGTCACGACACTCAACAACGTTCCGGTGACAGGCACCGTTATAGGCTCGACCACTGGAACCGGCACCGCCGTGACTGGAACGCATGGTGTGGAAACGCCGGCCGTCGAGGGTAACGAGGCTGACATGGCACCCGCCGACTTGACCAAAGACCCGGCCATAAATCCGGCAGCTGAAAACAAAACTGCGCCCCCCGAAAACAAAACTGAGCCACCAGAAAACAAAACCGCGCCGCCGGATGTCACATCGCCCGAGGCAGAAAAACCCGCTGCTGCCAAACCCGGCCCGCCCCTGAGCATCCCGCCAGACGCCGCCGACGGTGCCGCCAGGTTTCTCGATGGACAGTACAGCGCAGGCGCCGGGATTCAGGATCGCCGAACCGGCAAACCGCTACGTCTGGAGTACCAACTCAAGGACGGTAAGGGCCAAGTCACCGTACATCAGGCCGACGGCTCGAAATGCAGCGGGCCGGTGAGCGCTACTATGAAGGGTGGCAGCCTGGCCATCGACAGCCAGGGCCAGGCCATTTGCGGCGATGGCAGCACTTACGACATGCCCAAGGTCAGCTGCCGCCCAGGGGCAACCACGATCGCAGACTGCACCGGTGGTTACGGAAAAGAACAATTCCCCATGTCCATGCGGCAAGTGGCCGAATAAAAACGGAATAACCTGACATGTTGCCTGAAGTCACTCAATTCGAAGACACCGTCACACTGGTCAGCGACACCGGCATCCAGTTCATGGATTTCGCCCTGCGCCTGGATCCCCGCAAGGAACCGGCGGGCGAGTTCGCACCGATGATCAGCGGGCTGATCTGCCGCCTGGCGTACAACGAAGAGAAAGACTTCTTTTTCTACGAACCCGAACCGGAAAAGGTCGAAAAAGCCAAACCTGCGTTCAGCGTAGACATGAAAAGCAGCCTCGATTTGCTCGACGGTATCTGGCTACCGATCCCGTTTTTCCGCTTCATGCCGCCGCATCGCTTCGACGAAGGTCCGACCAACTGGTCGCGCATGCGTTTGGTGAAATTGGCAACTCCTGACATCGACGGTAATACCCACCGCCTGACGATGGCGTTCGACAGCCGTGTGATGCCCAAACGTGACGGCACTGCCTATCTGGCGCCGAACGATGAAGACATCAGCTCCGGCGTGTCTTTCAAACTGGCGACCAAGGCTAGCGAAACCCGCTGGTTCCTGGCGCAGCCGTGGGTCAACGAGTGGTTGCTGGAAGTGTTCAATGAGGGCAATGCCCACCGTTCGCGCGCAGAGCTGGACATCGATATTCGCGCTAACCATCACCTGGCGCACTACCTCAACTTGCTCAGCCTGTTGAGCAAACCGTCAGCCGCCCAGGAGTCGAAGGCCCGGGCGAAAGTTGAAATCCCCGAGCTGAAAGTGGTCGCCAACGACAGCAATGGCCTGGTCAAACCCATACCGGTGGACCTGGTGCTGGACGTCGGCAACTCGCGCACCTGCGGCATCCTGATCGAAAACCACGGTCAGGCCGGCTCCGGCCTGAAGCAGAATTATGTGCTGGAACTGCGTGACCTGATCACCCCGGAACACACCTATAACCTGCCGTTTGAAAGCCGCGTGGAGTTCTCCCAGGCGTACTTCGGCAAGGACCACTGCTCGGTCAAGAGCGGTCGCCACGATGCGTTCCAATGGGCGACGATTGCCCGTGTCGGCAATGAGGCCAGTCGTCTGGCCAGTCGTCGTCGCGGCACCGAAGGCTCCACTGGCCTGTCCAGCCCGAAACGCTATCTGTGGGACGAAAACGCCTATGGCCACGGCTGGCGTTTCAACTGCTCGTATATAAAGACCGACAATGAGCCGTACGCCACCGCCGCGCCCTTCTCGCACCTGATCAACGAAACCGGCGAGGCGCTTTACAGCCTCGAAGAAGACGATCGTCTGCCGGTGTTCATGCCGCGTTACTCACGCAGCTCGCTAATGACCTTCATGCTCGCCGAAGTACTGGCCCAGGCGCTGTCGCAAATCAACAGCCCGGCCCAGCGTTCGCGCCAGGGTCACACCCGCGTGCCGCGCCAGCTCAACAGCATTACCCTGACTGTGCCACCGGGCATGCCACAGGCCGAGCGCAGCATCCTCAACGAACGCATGCTGCAAGCCATCGGCCTGGTGTGGAAAAGCCTCGGCTGGCATGCCGGCGAGGAAGATCCACATCAGGATCAGGCCGTCAGCCCGCGCACGCCGATCCCGAGTATCCGCGTGGAATGGGACGAAGCGTCCTGCGGCCAGTTGGTGTACCTGTACACTGAGGTCAACGAGAACTTCGCCGGTCACCCGGAAGAGTTTTTTGACACCATCGCCCGGCCGGACAAGGTCGACCGCCAACGCATCACCCTCGCGACCATCGACATCGGCGGTGGCACCACCGACCTGGTGATCACCGACTATCGCCTCGACCGCGCGGGCAATACCGGCAGCGGCAGCAACGTGCACATCGTGCCGGAACAGCGTTTTCGCGATGGCTTCAAAGTGGCCGGCGACGACATCCTGCTGGACGTGATCCAGGACTTCATCCTGCCGAGTTTCGAAAAAGCCTTGCAGAACGCCGGCGTAAAGGCACCGAACTCACTGATGTCACGGCTGTGTGGCGATGAATCGGTCAGCGCCCAGGACATGATCTTGCGTCAACAATTGAACCTCCAGGTGTTCGCCCCGCTGGGCCTGGCGCTGCTCAAGGCGTATGAGCATTACGATCCGCAGGTCCCGCAAGAAGTCATCCCGCAAAGCTACCGCCAATTGCTCGGTGACAATGCCATCAGCCAGACCGTGCTCGACTACGTCAATGTCGCCGTGCGTCGCGATGTCGGCGCTCAGAGCGGTTTCGACCTGTATGACGCGCCGATCAGCTTCGACCTGCAAAAGCTCCATGCCGCGTTTCTCAACGACCAGATCAACATCACCAAGATCCTTGGTGCGCTGTGTGAAGTGGTCGCGCATTACCCCTGTGATGTCTTGCTGCTGACCGGCCGCCCTTCGCGCCTGCCCGGCATCCAGGCGTTCATTCGCAAGCTGTTGCCGCTGCCACCGGGACGTATTCTGGCGCTGCAAAACTACCGCACCGGCGGCTGGTATCCGTTTCACAAGAACGGCCGGATCGACGACCCGAAAAGCACCGCCTCGGTCGGCGCCATGCTCTGCCTGTTGTGCGCCAACCACAGCGTGCCGAACTTCTACTTCCGGGCATCGGCGCTCAAGCCGTATTCAACGGTCAAGCACATCGGCGTCATCGATCTGAACAACGTGATCAAGGATGCCGACGTGCTGTACCGCGACATCCAGTCCGAAGACTACAAAATCAAGCTACCGGAAATTGGCGTTGGCGACGCCGCCGACACACCGCAGCTGGAAATGCGCGGCGACCTGCGCCTCGGTTTTCGCCAGTTGGCCGCTGACCGCTGGGCCGCTTCGCCGTTGTATACCTTGCGGTTCACCAAGGCGGGTCGGGAGAAGTTTTCCCGGGCAACCGGTGAAAACGGCAGCGCCCCGCTGCTCAAGGTGCGGTTCGAGGTCAAACCGGCGGACAAATACACGCGCAAGCAGGATCTGGTCAGCGACCGCCTCTCGGTTCGCGACATCGAATCCAACAGTAACAACGTCAACTTCAACCCGCGCAGCGACCTCGAGCTGGAACTCAACACCATGCTCGACGCCGGCCTGAGCGAGACCAAGTACTGGCTCGACAGTGGAAGTGTGAAACGCAAATGAAAAACCTGACCCCCGATCAAACTCAGCTCTCTGCCAGTTGGACCGCTGTTTATGAAGGCGCCGGTCAGGCGCTGGACTGGATTGACCAGACGCGCGGCAATGCGCCGCGCCTGGACAGCGAAGCCGACAACCTGAACATCCGCCTGCACCGCGCCCGCAACCTGGCTCAAAGCCTCGGTCGCGTGGCCTGCACGCCGATGACCATTGGCTTTTTCGGCTTGTCCCAGGCCGGCAAGTCCTACCTGATTTCGGCCCTCGCCGCCGGTCAGAACGGTAAGCTGGAAACCGAGTTCGGCGATCATCGCCTGGACTTCATCAAGCACATCAACCCGGTGGGTGGTGGCAAGGAAGCCACCGGCCTGGTAACGCGCTTCAGCCGTCGGGCGACGGAAAGTCAGGACAAGGACTTCCCGGTAGAACTTACGTTGTTCAAGGAAATCGAGCTGGCGAAGATTCTCGCCAACGCCTGGTTCAAGGATTTCGACCTTGAGCGGATTTCCTACGAGATCGACGAGGAGCGCATCCAGCGCGTGCTCAAACCGTTCGAAGGTCGCGAAACCGGGCCGCTGCAAACGGGCGTCAACGCCGACGATCTAGTGTCGCTGTGGGATTACCTGCGCGACAATTTTCGCAACTCGGTGAAGAAGCTTGAGCACCTGTTCTGGCCCAAAGCGTTGCAGCTGGCGCCACGCCTGAATTTCCAGGAACGGGCCGAGCTGTTTTCGATCCTCTGGGGTGAACAAAGCGAGTTGACACGCGTGTACCAGAAACTGGCCGGCGCGCTGCACAAGCTGGGGCTGCCCGAGACCGTGTTCGCACCGTTGAAGGCCTTGGTGAGTTTCGACAACGACACCTACAGCCAGCGCGACAGCATCATGAACGTCGACATCCTCGAACGCTTCGGCAGCCCGCTGGACTTACCGATCGATGTTCGACCGCTGGTTGGCGATCGCCTGCAAAACAGTCAGGCGATTGCGGTCGCGCAACTGGCGGCACTGACCGCCGAAATGACCTTCCGCCTGATCGAAGCGCCGGTGGATGACATCGTCAATCAGGTCGACCTGCTGGATTTCCCCGGTTATCGCGGGCGCCAGAAACTGCACGAGATCGCCGATTCCAACGACCCGCAATCCAGTACCAAGGACAACTCCGTTTCCCAGCTGATCCTGCGCGGCAAGGTCGCCTACCTGTTCGAACGCTACACCGACAACCAGGAAATGAACGCACTGGTGGTCTGCACCAGTTCGACCAAGCAGAGCGACGTCAACGACGTGGGTCCGGTGCTGACCCGCTGGATCGAAAAAACCCAGGGCGCCGACTCGGCTGCTCGCAGCAAGCGCGATACCGGCCTGATCTGGGCGCTGACCATGCTCGACCTGCGCATTACCAACTCCCTGAGCCTGACACCCGATCAGTACGACGAGAGCTGGAACGGCATGGTCAAGCTGACCATGCTGGAGCGTTTCGGTAGCCTGAGCTGGATGAACGACTGGGCCGGTACACCGTTCCAGAACACCTACCTGGTGCGCAAGCCGCGTATGGATGCGGCGTTCATCGGGCAAGACGCAACCGGTGCGGAAACCGGCCTCAATGCCATTTATCAGGAACGTGTCAGCGCGCTGGGCACCAGCTTCGCCAGCAACGCTCTGGTGTGCAAACACATCAGGAATCCGGTCAACGCCTGGACAGAAATGCTGCGCAACGATGACGGTGGCATCAGCCACTTCAGCGGCAGTTTCAAAGGCGTGGCCAATATCGAATTTAAATTGCAGCGTATCCGCGAGCAATTGAGCGAATGCCTCGAAGGCCTGACCACTCACGGTCTGAGCACCTGGTACCACGCTGACGACGACGGCGCCGCAGCCGCCAAGAAAGCCAAAGCGCAAATGATTCTGACGAGCTTGGGCCGGCGCCCGGCGGTACTTGGCGAATTGATCGATCAACTCGACATACCGAGCGAAGAGGTGCGCGACCTGTACCTCAGCGGCGTGTACGAAACCGATGACGAGCCGGCCGTGAACGACGAGCCGGTCACCCCGACACCGAGCCAGAGCCTCTACGGCAATGACACCGGTTTCAATTTCGATTTCAGTGACGACCCGGGCCACGACGCGCCAGTCAGCAGCAAAACCGGCACCCCGGCGCCCGAACCGCAAAGCAACGAGCACCGTTTCGCCAAAGCAGCGTTCAAGGCCTGGATCGCGCACTTGCGTGAACTGACCACCCGGCAAAGCCTGCTCAACCTGCTGGGGCTGGAAAAGGCCTTGCTGGAAGCGGTGGTCGATGAACTGATCACCGCCGGCTATCGCCAGGACTTGCCGGGGCAACTGAGCCGCGCCGTTCTCAAGCGCGCACAAAGTGGCGCGCGGCGCGATCAACTGGTTGAGCGCCAGGTGCTGGAAGTGCAGCGTGTGCTGCGCGATTTCGTGTCCTGGTTCGGCTACCTCCAGAAACCGGTAAGCGAGCGTCCGAACAGCCGCGCCGGTGCCAAGGAGCCCTTGTTTTCGTTCTACACCGACATTGGCCCTGGACAAGTGCCTGTACTGCCGGCGCAACCGGCGAATCAGGCGCAACGGTATCTAGGCGACTGGCTTTCGGGCCTGGCCTACATCACGCAGGACAATGCTGGCCATGGTGCCGGACGTGAAATCACCCCTGAACAGAACGAACGGCTGGGCCAAGTGCTCACAGCCTTCGCAGCGAGATAAGCAATGCCAATTCGTGTCGACCTGCTCGCGTTAGAGCCCAATGTGCCTGGCCAGGCTCGCCTCACTGTGAAGAAATGGCAGGGTGACGAGGAACAGCTGGAGTTTTCCATTCAGCGCAACCAGGACGGTTTTTACCTTCAGGACCACAAGGCCTGGAGCAACAATCCATTCTGGTTCAAGGTCTCGCGTTTCAACCTCGCGGCCAACGGCGAAGCTTTGGAAACCCAGGTCGGACCGGACGTGGTTGACCCACTGCTGGAAGGCGGCGCCAACTCGCAATTCCAGATCGAACTGCGTGAACAGAGCCAAGGCCACGCCGACAAAGGCGTGGTTCGGCCAGGCGTCGGCTTGCTGCCGTCCACGGCCGGCGGCCAGACACGCTCGACTTACGGCGGTGCCGAACTGACGGCGCCGAGCGCACCGGCACCGGAGATCCCGGAGATCCCGGATTTGCCTGAACTGACCCTGTCCACCGCCGAGCCAGAAGTGGAGTTGGAATCGGTACTCACCGAGCGCGCCTATACGCCGCCTCCCGCACCGGTGAAGAAAAGCAACAAAGGTCTGATCGGCCTGTTGATTGTGGTGTTGTTGCTGGCGGCGGGCGCCGGATTCTGGTTCTACAAACGCACCCCAGCGCCTGCGGTTGCAGCCACTGCCAGCGCACCTGCCGGCGCCAATGCTCAAGCCTGCACCCTCGACAGTATGAACAGCCTGACCGAGTTGACCTTCGTCCAGACCTGCATCAAGGCGGCACCCGACAGTGCCAGGTTGTTGGAGATCATCGACCAGGCCAAGGCCAGTAAACATTGCGGCGTCGCCCAGCGCCTGTACGCCAACCGTGCCCAGGCTGGTGACGTGCTGATCGCCAACGCCTATGCCCGTGAATACGACCCTAAATACCTGAAGGCCAGCGAGTGCTTCCCGGCTGCGGACAACGCCACCGCCGCCTACTGGTATGAAACCATCCTCACCCAGGACCCGAACAATGCCGAAGCCAAGCAGCGTTTCGAGGAGTTGCAGAAGTGATGCGTTCACCCATGAGTCGACTCCTGCTGAGCGGTGCCGCCTTACTCGCGCTGTGCATCAGCCCGCTGTCCCAGGCCGATGACAAACCGCTGATCCAGGCCGGTAAAAAGACCCTGTTCCAACGCGTGCTGACCACACCGGGCTGCAAAATCAGCTCGACGGCGGGCGGTGCCGAAGGTGAAGCACAACCGGTCTTCAGCCGCTTCTATGTGTACGAACGTGCGCAAGCGAACAATGCCGAATGGCTGAAAGTTGGTCCCGACAGTTATGGCAAAACCATTGGCTGGTTGCCTGCCAGCTGCACCACCGACTGGAAGATGCAGCTGACGCTGGCCTTCACTAACCCGGCCAACCGCGACCGGCTGCTGTTCTTCAAGGACCGCGCCACCGTCGAAGGCATCCTCGATGCACCGGACCCGGTCAGCAAAGTCGCGCCGCTGCGGGCCACGCTGAAAAAGGGCCTGCAAGCACCGGGCGTACTGGCTGAAGAACCTGAATACTTCGTCGACCTGCAAAAGCAGTTCTACCTGCTGCCGGTGCTCAGTGGCGAAGAAGTCATGACCGAAAGCGGTTTCCGCACGCGCCTGCTCAATGTGGCCTCCGTCAGCAAGCCGGATGACAAGAACGCCAAGGGCGGGGCTGCAAACAGCCCTGCCGGCAGCAAGGAAGCCGAAGAGAAAAAGGCCAACCAGCTGAAGGAATTCAGCGCGGCCGTGGTATTTGTCATCGACTCGACGATCTCGATGGACCCCTATATCGACCGCACCCGCGAGGCGATCCGCAAGGTTTACCAGAAGATCGAAGCGCAGAACCTCGGCAAGCAGGTCAAGTTCGGCCTGGTGGCTTTCCGCTCCAACACCCAGGCAGTACCGGGGCTGGAATACACCACCAAGATGTACGCCGACCCTACCAAGGTGAAAGACAGCGCCGACTTTTTCGCCAGGATCAAAGACCTCAAACAGGCTAACGTGTCGAGCAGCAGCTTCGATGAAGACTCGTTTGCCGGGGTCATGGAGAGCATCGACAAGGTCGACTGGAGCCAGTTCGGCGCACGCTACGTGGTGCTGATCACCGATGCGGGCGCCATCGAAGGCGACGACAAGCTGTCGAAGACCGGCTTGAGCGCTGCACAGGTGCGTATCGAAGCCGCCAACCCGGGTGTGGCGATTTACACGCTGCACCTGAAAACCCCGGCCGGTGCCAAGGACCATGCCAAGGCCGAGGCGCAATACCGGAATCTGTCGACCTACCCGGGTACCAACACTTCGCTGTACTACCCGGTAAACGCAGGCGATGTGCAAGAATTCGGGCGCAAGGTCGACACACTGGCCGCAGCGATCACTACACAAGTCAAAGCCGCCTACATGGGCGAAGACGCCATCGGCAGCGCGGCGAACGCCAAGCAGGACCCGGCCGAGAAAAAAATGCTCGAAGACGCGGCGCTGATCGGCCACGCCATGCAACTCGCCTATCTCGGCGAGAGGACCAACAGCAAGGCCCCGCCAGTGTTCAAGGCATGGATCACCGACCGCGACCTGATCAAGCAGAACATTCCGACCACCGACGTGCGGGTGCTGCTGACCAAGTCACAGCTCAGCGACTTGAGCGACGTGATGAAGCAGATTCTCGATGCCGCCAACGAGGGCCTGATTTCGCCAACGGACATGTTCAATCGCCTGCGCTCGGTGGCGGCGACCATGGGCGCCGATCCCAATCAGCTCAAACAGAACAGCAACGCCAAACTGGCGGACATGGGCGTGCTCGGTGAATACCTTGAAGACCTGCCTTATCAGAGTGAAGTGCTGAACCTGGATGAAGAGACCTGGAAGAGCTGGGATGGTCTGGCACAAGAAAAATTCATCCGCACGCTGAACACCAAACTGCGGCATTACCAGCGTTACAACGCCGATGTCGACCGTTGGGTAGCCTTAGCCAAAGACAGCGATGCGCGGGACAACGTCTACCCCGTCCCGCTGGAAATGATGCCCTGACGAGACGCCGATGCTCGAAATCAAGAACATGCTGGTGCGCCGTGGAGAAGGCGCACAGGCTCATCACGTGCGACTGCCGCACCTGCGGATCGGCGCCGGAGAAATCCTCGCCGTCACAGGTGAGAGCGGCAGCGGCAAAAGCACGTTGCTCGAAGCCATCGGTCTGTTGCTCGCACCGGTAGAACTCGAGCGCTTCCGGCTGGGCCCGACGCACGCTCAGGATATCGCCCAACTGCTGGCCACTGACGATCAGCCTGCGCTTGCAGCGGTGCGTTCACGGCACTTGGGATTCATTTTGCAGAGCGGCGGCTTGCTGCCGTTCCTGAGCGTGAGAGACAACATCAGCCTGCCGCGCCGTTTGCTCGGGATGCAGGCGAAGAGCGATCACATCGACCACGCCGTTGACGTATTGCGCCTGCAAGGCTTGTTGGACAAACAACCCCAGGCCTTGTCGATTGGCGAGCGCCAACGCGTCGCCTGCGTTCGGGCAATTGCCCATGAACCGCTGCTGCTGTTGGCCGACGAGCCGACCGCCGCGCTCGACCCTCACAGTGCCCGGCGATTGTTTGAGTTACTCCTGAGCCTGGTGTCGAGCATGGGCCTGAGTGCGCTCGTTGTATCCCATGACTGGGCCCTGCTGAAGGATTTCGGGTTGCCGCGACTCGGTGCTATCAACCATCTGGGAGAGACTCTGTTTGAACCGATGGACTGATCGCTTGCGCCTGCTGGGCTCACTGGCACTGCAAGACCTCTGGCACGACCGCAAGGTCTCGCTGTGTATCGCCGCTTCCCTGGTGGCGGTGATCGCGCCGTTGTTGTTGCTGTTCGGGCTCAAACACGGGGTGGTCAGCCAGCTGCAGGACGAACTGCTGCGCGACCCGCGCAACCTTGAAGTGAAGATGCTCAGCAACGGTAACTACGACGCAGCCTGGATCGAGCGTTTGCGCCTGCGCCCCGAGACCGGCTTTGCCCTCGGCCAGACCCGCTCGCTCAATACCCAGGCGGACCTGCTGATCGGCATGCAACGCTTTGTCGAAGGCGCGGAAATCATCGCCACCGAGCCCGGCGACCCACAGCTGAATCTGGCGTCCCTCAACCCCGTCGGCAATCAGGTGATCCTCAGCGCCAGCGCAGCGCAACGCTTGCAGGCCAAGGCCGGCGACAGCGTGCAGCTACGGGCCTTGCGCCGCCTGGAAGGTGTCAATGAACGCGGCGAGATGACGCTGACGGTACTGGCCGTGCTCGACGGTGCCCGCTTCGGTCGCGCGGCCGGGTTCGTCGCCCCGCCGCTGTTACTGGATCTGGAGCGCTTTCGCGACGGTTATCAGGTCAGTGAGTTCGGCGTTACCACCGGCAAGCCTCAGGGGAATCTACAACCGCTGTATGCCCGCGCCCGCGTGTATGCGCGCGACATCGACCAGGTCGCGCCGCTGGAACACTGGCTCAACGAACAACACATCGAAACGTCGAGCCGACTGGCCGACATCGACAACGTCAAAGCCATCAATCATGTGCTGGGGTTGATCTTCGGTGTGATCGCCATGGCGGCACTGATCGGCTGCGTGGCGTCCATGGTTGGCGCGTTCCTGGCCAACATCGATCGTAAACGCAAAAGCCTGGCGGTCCTGCGTCTGCTGGGCTTCAAGCGCAGGTCCGTCGGCGGTTTCGTGGTCCTGCAAGCGCTGGTGCTGAGTTTGGCCGGCTACGTGGGCGGGCTGGGGTTTTATACCGTGGGCAGTCATTTGTTCGACTCCCTGCTCGGCAGCAGCCAGGCCACCGGTACCTTCGTTTGCCACATCACGGTCTGGCACGGCGTTGCCGCCCTGCTCCTGACCTTTCTGGTCGCTGCCCTGGTGGCCATGATCGGCGCGCTGAGAGCCATCAACATCCAACCTGCGGAGAGTCTGCGTGAGCTATAAACGTTTTGGCTTGCTGTTACCCCTGAGCCTCGGCTACTTGCTCGACGCCTCGGCGGCGGGCTGGGAAGAGAAGTATTACAACCCGATGCCCGATGCTGGCGACGTCGTGCTGCCGATGCCCTGCGAAGGTTCGATGGTGTTTCGCAAAGTGTTCATTCCGGTCGCAGGTCCCTTGGATGACTACCCGATCAACATCGGTCAGGACGGCGCGGAATACGGCTATGTCGAGCAGACCCGCCCGACCTTTATCGCCGGCAGTTTTACCGGGGCCAGGAACGACAAGTCCCGCTACTACCTGATGGCCAAGTACGAGATGAGTCAGTTGCAATACGCCGCGCTGACCGAAGCGACCTGCCCCACCGCTGCCACCAAAATGCGCTTGCCGCAAACGGCGGTGAGCTGGGTGCAAGCCATCGACGCCGCCGACAAGTACAACCTGTGGCTGCGCAAAAACGCCGCCGGCAAGCTGCCAAAGGAAGACGGCGCCCTGGGATTCCTGCGCCTGCCGACCGAGGTCGAGTGGGAGTTCGCCGCGCGCGGCGGGCTGGAAGTCGGTGCTGCTGAATTCCGCGACACGCACTACCCGATGCCAGAAGGCATCAACGCCTACGAGTGGTTCGCCGGGGCGCAATCGTCCAATGGCAAAGTGCAATTGACCGGTCTGCAAAAGCCCAACCCACTGGGCCTGCATGACATGCTCGGTAACGTCGACGAAATGATGTTCGAGCCGTTTCGCCTGAACAAACTCGACCGCCAGCACGGTCAGGCCGGCGGCTATGTCGTCCGCGGCGGCAACTACCTGACCGCCCAGGCCGACCTGCGTACGGCATTGCGTAAGGAAGAGCCGTATTACAACGCCGAAGGCCAGGTGAAAAACAAGACCACCGGCCTGCGACTGGTGCTGGTCTCCCCGACCCTAACCTCTCGCGAACGGGTCGCCAGCATCGAAAGCAGCTGGAAGAAACTCGGCACCGGCAGCAAGGAAACCGAATCCGCCGACAAAGGCACCGTACAATCGCTGAACAGCCTCGCCTCGGGTGTCGAAGACAAAGCGCTCAAGGAAAAGCTCCAGGCCCTGGAGAACCAGCTGCGCGCCAGCAACCAGCAGCAGGAAGAAACCCGCGACCAGGCGATCCGCGCCAGCCTCAACCTGGGTGCGTTCCTGTGCACCAAGATGCTCGACGACGGCCAGTACGTCGACTTCCTGCAAAAGAACTACAAGCTCAACTGCGAAAGCGCAGACAAAGATGCCAGTTGCGACATGCGTAAAGGCAAGCTCAACGAGCAAAAGGATCGCCTGCACAAACTCAGCCGTTACTACGCCAGCAGCCTGGTGGAGTCGGCTACTTTGTACGGCCAGCCACTGCTTGAAACACAAGTCCCGGTGATGGAAGAAATCATCACCCGCAACAAGCAACTGCAAGACCTGAAACCTTATTTGCGCACGCACTGGGCCAATCAGAAAGCGTTCCTGCAAAAGCAGAAAATCGACACTGAAGCCTGGCTGACCAGCTGCAAAACCGTCACTCAATAACAACGCGTCAACACCGTTACGTAGGAGTTTCACCATGTCGCGCAGCCTTTGGACTCGCTTCAAACTACAGATCGCTTTCGTAGTCGCCAGCAGCCTGCTAATGACCGGTTGCGCCAACACTGGCAGTTCCATGCTCGGCGATGGCGAAAGTGAAGGTCCCGACCCGCGCCTGACCCAGGGCAATGACGCAGAGTTCTTCAGCAAGTCCGGATACCAGGCCTGTGCCGTCGGCGCCGGTGTCGGCATCCTTGCTTGCGCGCTGTCCAACAGCAACAACAAAACCGTGTGCGTCATCGCCGCCGGTATTACCGCGTGTGGCGTGGCCATGGGCGCGAACTATTACCTGGATCAACGTCGCGCCGAATACGCCGACACCACCACCCGCCTGGCGAAGATGAACAGCGACGTCGAACAAGACACGCAGAAAGTGATCGCCCGGACTGAGACCGCTCAGCAAGTGATCAATGATGACCGTGCGCAAATTGCCCAGATCAAAAAGGACATCGCCAACAAGAAAGTCGACAGGAGCAGGGCCCAGGCGCAAATCGCCGGGATCGATTCGGACATCGCGCGCCTGCGCAAAGACCTTGCCAACATGCGTACCAAAGTCACCGAGTACCGCAAGGTGGCAGACGCCGAGCGCTCACAAGGCTCCAGCGCCGAGATCCGGCAAGTGGAGATGAACATCCAGAGAATGAACCAGAAAGTCGTCAGCCTGCAGAAGGAAGTCGACGCCCTGTACAGCCAACGCTCCGCAATCACCCTGGGTTAAGCACATGACGTTACGACAACTGATGATCATCACTGCCGTCCTGGCCCTGAGCGGTTGCGCGACCCAGCCCGGCGAATGCGATGCAACCAATCGCGACAGCAGCATGCTGACCAAGATGAACTGCGACTATTCCGGTGGTTACAGCGATCAGGTCAAGCAGAAGGAACTGGCCCTGAGCGAATCCCGAAAGCAAAACGCAATGTTCCGTCAGGTGTACGAGAACATTCAGGCCCAGCAGCTCAGCACCAAGACCGATCTGGCCAGCCAGCAGAAATCCCAGGCGGCGCTGAATCAGTCGCTGGCGCAACTGCTGACCTCGCTCAAGGCTCGGCGTGGCAATGAGGCCCAGGTGCAGAAGCAGATTGCCGACCTCGAGAAGCAGCTCAAGGCTACGCAAGTAGCGCCAACGGCCAAACCAACGCCAGCGGCACTGGCGGCCAAGCAGCAAGAGCTGAAAACGTTGCAGAAGAAGGTCAATCAGCTGCAATTCAGCCTCGGCTACGAAGAGTAACTTTTCACCCCGCAGGGCATCCCGACGGATGCCTGCTTTTTTCAGGAATCATCGTCATGCAGCGGGTCATCAGGGATGCGCAAGCCACATCGGAGGGGATGAGTGCACTGCAAGCCAAAGTCGCCCTCATCCAGAAACACTTTCCGCCGACCGTCGCCAGCCTGTTTGCCATCCCGCGGATGGGCAGCGGCGACGTGCTGGAATGGTGGACCGAACTGGGTGGCCAACCCACGCCTTATGCCGATCTCAACGAGGACGCGCAACGACGTTTGCTGGAAACCTATGAAGTGCGTCAGACGTCCCTCGGACAGCTGGCGGATGAACTGCAAAAACGCGGTCAAACGACGGAAGCGAATGACCTGCGCAGCCTGCTCGGTACGCCTGAGCTGGACAAACTCTACAGCCTCAACGGTGAGCCTTTGGTGGTGCGGTGGAACCAGCGTCCGCCCAAACCGATCGTGCCGCCAGTGGTGCCCGTCCTACCGCCGTCGCGTCGTGGCTGGTGGATCGCGGCAGCCTTGCTCGCGCTGCTGTTGCTGCTTCTGGCGCTCTGGCTCTGGTGGTTCCTGCACCGTGAGCCGGTTGTCGTGGTTCCGCCTGTAGCGCCTGTGGCACCGGTAGTGACGCCTGTTGAGAAACCGGTTGAACCTGTCCCCGAGCCTGTCGTGGAACCGGAACCGAAACCTGTTCCGGCACCAGAACCCACGCCAGAGCCGGTACCGGAACCCAAGCCGGTCCCGCCACCAAAGCCGGCACCGGCACCGGAACCCAAGCCGACCCCGCCACCCAAACCGGTTCCACCACCAAAACCGGTAGTGGCTGCCCCGCCACCCGCCCCGACGCTGGACAACTTCGCATGCCGCAAAACAGCGCCGAAGTCAGAGGTCCCGCAGTTCGTGGTGGTGCTCGACACCTCGGGTTCGATGGATTTGAACATCAAGTCAGTGAAATCCGACGAGGACTGGTTCTTCGGTCCTGACATCAACAAGCTCCTGGACCCGAACCGCACCATGCGGCTTACCGCCAAACCCAGCCGCATGGACGTCGCCAAGGACTCGCTGGCCGGCATGATCAACGGGCTGGACCCGAAGATCGACACACGCCTGATCACCTTCGCCGGCTGCGAAAGAACACCGGACCAGGGTTTGTTCAAGTTCGGCGACCGCCCGCGGCTGATCAACGGGATTCGAGGCCTGGTTCCCGACGACGGCACACCGCTGGCCGACAGCCTGGCCCACGCGGCGAGTACCGTCGACGGGCGCAATAACGATGCGGTGATCGTGATGTTCGTCGACGGTGAAGACGGTTGCGGGCAGGACGTTTGCGCGGTATCCCGTCGAATCGCCAGGGAACAACCGCGCCTGCGGGTCAACGTGGTGAAAATCGGTGCTGGCGGCCCGTCACGCTGTATCGCTGAAAACACCGGAGGTCGGGTTTACAACAGCACCAATGCGGCTGAGTTGAGTAACCTGTTGAAACAGGCGAGCAAGGAAGTATCCAGCAATGCCAAGTGCGATTAGCTTGGGGACTGTTCCGACTTGCCCGCGATGATTCATCTCAAGTGCTCGACCGCCGGTAACTCCATGGCCCGAACCTCACCCAAAAGAAAATCGCTGAGGCGGCGCAAACGCTCGCCTCCGGGGCGGGTTTTCGGCCAGACCAGGAAATAATTCTCACCGCTGGCGACGGCTGTCGGCCACGGCAAACTCAGACGTCCCTGCGCGACATCCTCCGCGACCATCAGCAAATCGCCCATGGACACGCCGTAGCCACGGGCGGCTGCAATCATGCCCAGTTCCAGCGTGTCGAACACCTGACCGCCCTTGAGCGAGACCTGATCGGTCAGGCCCATGCGCTCCAGCCAGTTGCGCCAGTCACGGCGGTCCGGTGTCGGGTGCAGCAGCTCGGTACTGGCCAGGCGCGCGACGTCCCATGGTTGATCCTTCAGAAGATTCGGCGCGCCCACCGGAATCAGCTCTTCGGGGAACAGGAAAGTCGCCTCCCAGTCCGGTGGAAAATGCCCATTGCTGAGGATGACGGCGCAGTCGAAGGGTTCGTGGTTGAAGTCCACTGAATCGACGTCCATCCAGGCACTGGTCAATTGCACTTCGTTGCCTGGCTGCAGATGACGGAAGCGGCTGAGGCGCGCCAGCAACCAACGCATGGTCAGGGTCGACGGGGCTTTCATGCGCAGGATGTCGTCTTCGGCGCGCAAGGTATTGCAGGCACGTTCAAGCGCGGTGAAGCCTTCGCGAATGCCCGGCAACAGCAACCGGGCCGACTCGGTCAGTTGCAGGTTGCGGCCACTGCGATGAAACAAGCGGCAGGCAAAATGCTCTTCGAGCGTACGAATATGCCGGCTGACCGCACTTTGGGTAATCGACAGCTCTTCGGCCGCGCGGGTAAACGAACTGTGCCGCGCCGCCGCTTCGAATGCGCGCAGGGCATACAAGGGAGGAAGACGACGGGACATTGGGAAAGCTCCTACTGCGGGGTTCGCCTACCCTAGCAGAAACTCTCCAGCATGAGTTTGAATCATGCCATCCATCCTTTTTATCCCTTTGTGCAAACCGTGCAGAGCGCCGAAAATCGGTGCTTTCCTGTTCCCTTTGATAATCGAGCGTGATGACCATGCAGCATCCAGCACGTACTGAACTCTGGGCCATCCTGCGGCTGGCGGGGCCGTTGATTGCCTCGCAGTTGGCGCACATGCTGATGGTCCTCACCGACACCCTGATGATGGCGCGCCTGAGTCCCGAGGCCCTGGCCGGTGGCGGGCTCGGTGCGGCGACCTATTCGTTCGTGTCGATTTTCTGCATCGGCGTGATTGCGGCGGTCGGCACCCTGGTGGCGATCCGTCAGGGTGCCGGCGATATTGTCGGGGCCACTCGACTGACCCAGGCCGGGTTGTGGCTGGCGTGGCTGATGGCGCTGGTCGCCGGTTTGCTGTTGTGGAACCTCAAACCGGTGCTGCTGCTGTTCGGCCAGACTGAAAGCAACGTCAACGCAGCCGGGCAGTTTTTGATCTTCCTGCCGTTCGCCCTGCCCGGCTACCTGAGCTTCATGGCCCTGCGCGGGTTCACCAGCGCCATTGGCCGTGCAACGCCAGTGATGGTCATCAGTGTTGGCGGTACGGTCGCCAACTTCCTGCTCAACTATGCGCTGATTACCGGCATGTTCGGCCTGCCGAAACTGGGGCTGACGGGCATCGGGCTGGTCACGGCGATTGTCGCCAACCTGATGGCACTTGCGCTGGCGTGGCACATTCGTCGGCATCCGGCTTATGAGGCCTATCCGCTGCGCCAGGGCCTTTCGCGGCTGAACCGCCAGTACCTGAAAGAACTGTGGCGCCTGGGCCTGCCGATTGGCGGCACCTACGCGGTGGAAGTCGGGCTGTTTGCCTTCGCCGCGCTGTGCATGGGCACCATGGGCAGCACACAGCTGGGGGCTCATCAGATTGCCCTGCAAATCGTTTCGGTGGCGTTCATGGTCCCGGCGGGGATTTCTTATGCGATCACCATGCGCATCGGCCAGCACTACGGCGCCGGGCAATTGCTGGATGCGCGGCTGGCCGGGCGGGTCGGCATTGCCTTCGGGGCTGCGGCGATGCTGTGTTTCGCCATGGTCTTCTGGCTATTGCCAAACCAGTTGGTCGGCCTGTTCCTCGACCACAACGACCCGGCGTTTCGCGATGTCATCAACCTTGCCGTGAGCCTGTTGGCGGTGGCGGCATGGTTCGAACTGTTCGACGGCACGCAAACCATTGCCATGGGCTGCATCCGCGGACTCAAGGATGCCAAGACCACTTTCCTGGTCGGCCTGGGTTGCTATTGGCTGATTGGCGCACCGGCGGCGTGGTGGATGGCGTTCCACCTGGACTGGGGGCCAACGGGCGTCTGGTGGGGCCTGGCGCTGGGGCTGGCGTGTGCGGCGGTGAGCCTGACGCTGGGATTTGAGTGGAAGATGAAGCGGATGATCAAGCGCGACACGACGTCAGTGCAGCGTTTCGAGGTTGCTCAGCCTGACTGAGCCCCCTGTAGGAGCGAGCTCGCTCGCGATGGTCGTCAACGATAACACTGGTTGGCAGGTGCCCCGCGGCGTTCTCAGGTTTATCGCGAGCAAGCTCGCTCCTACAAGGCTCTGTGGCAACCTCAGCCCACGATTTCCAGCATCGGCTGCTGATTGCTGCCAAACGTCAGATACTCCACCAGTTCGGCCAGCGGCAATGGCCTGCTGATCAAATACCCCTGCACCTGATCGCATTCAAACCCACGCAGCAGCTCCAGTTGCTCCGGCGTTTCCACGCCTTCTGCGACCACCTCGAGGTTGAGGTTGTGCGCCAGGTTGATCATCGCATGCACCAGTTTGCGGTTTTCCTCACGCTGCTCCATGCCGCCGACAAAGCTCTTGTCGATCTTCAGCAAGGTGATCGGCAGGCTGTTGAGGTGCACGAACGACGAGAACCCGGTGCCGAAGTCGTCGAGGGAGAAGCGCACACCGAGGCGCCCGAGGGCGTCCATGGTCTGCTTCACCAGATCGCTGCGACGCATCACGGCGGTTTCGGTCAGTTCGAACTCCAGCCACTGCGCCTCGACACCGCGCTCGGCAATCAGGCGACTGAGAGTCGAAAGCAACTGGCTGTCCTGGAACTGCCGGAATGACAGGTTGATCGCCATGTGCAACGGTGGCAATCCCAGCTCGAGCAGCGCCTGCATGTCGCGCAAGGCCCGGGAAATTACCCAGTAGCCCAGCGGCACGATCAGACCACTTTGCTCGGCCAGCGGCACGAATTCACTCGGTGGAAGCAAGCCGCGCTCGGCATGCCGCCAACGCACCAAAGCTTCGAGGCCGACGATCTGCCCGTCTTCGAGGTTCAGCCGTGGCTGGTAATGCAACTCCAGCTCATCGCGGCGCAGTGCCCGACGCAGCTCGGTTTCGAGGTCGGCGATGCTGCGGGCATTGCGGTTGATGCGTTCGTTGAAAATGTGAAAGGTGCAGCCCTGGGTGCTTTTGGCCTGCTGCATCGCGATGTGCGCATGCCACATCAGCGGATCCGCACCGGCCTGGGCCCGGGCGTAGGCAATGCCCAGGCTGGAACCGATCAACAGGCTTTCGCCATCGACCCAATAAGGCTCGGCCAGTATTTCGCTGATGCGCTCGGCCATCCACTCGGCACGCTGGGGAGCACGACGGGTGTCGATCAGCAGAGCGAATTCATCACTGCCCAGGCGCGCCAGTTGATCGCCGGCCTCAAGCTGACTCTTGAGCCGCGCCACCACTTGCAGGATCAGGCGATCACCGGCCTGATGGCCGAGGGCGTCGTTGGCATAACGAAAGTTGTCGAGGTCGAGATGACCGAGGGCCAGGCCGCGACCGTCGTTTTCCGCCAGGCGCGCCGTCAGCAGAGTCTGGAAGCCCTGGCGGTTAGCGATGCCGGTCAGCGGATCTTGCTCGGCCAGACGTTGAAGGGTGTTTTCCAGAACGCCACGTTCGCGCACATGGCGTAGGCAACGGCGCAACATGCCGGGATCGAGATGATCGCGCACCAGCCAGTCACTCACGCCGTCGGGCGGGATCAGCGGCTCATGGTCGAGCAACAACACCGTCGGCAGGCTGCAACGACCCGGCGCCGGCTGAAGTTGCGGGATGGTCAATAACACCGCGCTGCGGTTGTCATCGAACAGGCTGCTGACCGACTCCCAACTCGGCGCGCTGATGAGCACGGCCGAGCTCCCCATAGGAGCCAGACACTCGCGCAACAACGCTGCCCACGCTGGCTCTTCGGCCAGTAGCAGCAAACGCAAGGGTTCGACAGGCGTAGACAAGCTAGCTCCCTAGACTCTGCAAAGATGTAGGCGACGGGCATTATGCCGTTCCGATGACCAATGACAATGACATCGGTGAGCAAAACGAGACCTTTGTATCCGGAATTACGAACATTAGCCGCAAATTCGTTGCGCATCCTGCGTGAAAGTAACAAAACCGGCAATTACAGATAGCGTGGTACGTCACAAGTCGGACAGAGCAGCACAATTCGCTGAGCCTGTTAAAATGCCGGCCCATTTCGTGACTGACTCCTGAATTTACCTATGTCCCGACTCAATCCCCGGCAGCAAGAAGCCGTGAGCTACGTCGGCGGCCCTCTTTTGGTGCTCGCCGGTGCTGGCTCCGGCAAGACCAGCGTGATCACGCGCAAAATCGCGCACCTGATCCAGAACTGCGGCATCCGCGCCCAGTACATCGTCGCCATGACCTTTACCAACAAGGCCGCCCGCGAGATGAAGGAACGGGTTGGCACCCTGCTGCGCGCTGGCGAAGGTCGTGGCCTGACGGTCTGCACCTTCCACAACCTGGGCCTGAACATCATCCGCAAGGAACACGTGCGGCTGGGCTACAAACCGGGCTTCTCAATCTTCGACGAGACCGACGTCAAGGCCCTGATGACCGACATCATGCAGAAGGAATACTCGGGCGACGACGGCGTCGACGAGATCAAGAACATGATCGGCGCCTGGAAAAACGACCTGATCCTGCCGGCCCAGGCCCTGGAAAACGCGCGCAACCCCAAGGAACAGACCGCTGCCATCGTCTACACCCACTACCAGCGCACGCTCAAGGCGTTCAACGCGGTGGATTTCGACGACCTGATCCTGCTCCCGGTGAAGCTGTTCGAAGAACACGCCGACATCCTGGAAAAATGGCAGAACAAGGTGCGCTACCTGCTGGTCGATGAATACCAGGACACCAACGCCAGCCAGTACCTGCTGGTGAAAATGCTCATCGGCAAACGCAACCAGTTCACCGTGGTGGGCGACGACGACCAGTCGATCTACGCCTGGCGCGGCGCGCGCCCGGAAAACCTGATGCTGCTCAAGGACGACTACCCCTCCTTGAAAGTGGTGATGCTGGAGCAGAACTATCGCTCCACCAGCCGCATCCTGCGCTGCGCCAACGTGCTGATCTCGAACAACCCCCACGAATTCGAAAAACAGTTGTGGAGTGAAATGGGCCACGGCGACGAGATCCGCGTGATCCGGTGCCGCAACGAGGACGCCGAGGCCGAGCGCGTGGCCATGGAAATCCTCAGCCTGCACTTGCGCACCGACCGCCCGTACAGCGATTTCGCGATCCTGTATCGCGGCAACTACCAGGCCAAGCTGATCGAGCTGAAACTGCAGCACCACCAGGTGCCGTATCGCCTGTCCGGCGGCAACAGCTTTTTCGGTCGCCAGGAAGTAAAGGACCTGATGGCCTACTTCCGCCTGATCGTGAACCCGGACGACGACAACGCCTTCCTGCGGGTGATCAACGTGCCGCGCCGCGAGATCGGCTCGACCACGCTGGAGAAGCTGGGCAACTACGCCACCGAGCGCAAGATCTCGATGTACGCCGCCACCGACGAAATCGGCCTGGGCGAGCATCTCGACAGCCGCTTCACCGATCGCCTGTCGCGTTTCAAGCGCTTCATGGACAGGGTGCGCGAGCAGTGCGCCGGCGAAGACCCGATCTCGGCCCTGCGCAGCATGGTCATGGACATCGACTACGAGAACTGGCTGCGCACCAACAGCTCCAGCGACAAGGCCGCCGATTACCGCATGGGTAACGTCTGGTTCCTGATCGAGGCGCTGAAGAACACCCTGGAAAAAGACGAAGAAGGCGAGATGACCGTCGAGGACGCCATCGGCAAACTCGTCCTGCGCGACATGCTCGAGCGCCAGCAGGAAGAGGAAGACGGCGCCGAAGGCGTGCAGATGATGACCTTGCATGCGTCCAAGGGCCTGGAATTCCCCTACGTGTTCATCATGGGCATGGAAGAGGAAATCCTTCCGCACCGCTCCAGCATCGAAGCCGACACCATCGAAGAAGAACGTCGCCTGGCCTACGTGGGCATTACCCGTGCGCGCCAGACCCTGGCCTTCACCTTCGCCGCCAAGCGCAAGCAGTACGGCGAGATCATCGATTGCGCGCCGAGCCGCTTCCTCGATGAGTTGCCGCCGGACGACCTGGCCTGGGAAGGTAACGACGACACACCGACCGAAGTCAAAGCCGTGCGAGGCAACAACGCATTGGCGGATATACGCGCGATGTTAAAGCGCTAGAATTGACCACTTTTTTAAAACCTTAGGGCGCACAAGGCGCCAACAGAGGACAGCTTCATGGAAGCCCTGCACAAGAAAATTCGCGAAGAAGGCATCGTGCTTTCCGACCAGGTCCTGAAAGTCGACGCCTTTCTGAACCACCAGATCGACCCGGCCCTGATGAAGTTGATCGGCGACGAATTCGCCACGCTGTTCAAGGATTCGGGCATCACCAAGATCGTCACCATCGAAGCCTCGGGCATCGCCCCGGCGATCATGACCGGTCTGAACCTTGGCGTGCCGGTGATCTTCGCCCGCAAGCACCAGTCCCTGACCCTGACCGAAAACCTGCTGTCGGCGACCGTGTACTCGTTCACCAAGCAGACCGAAAGCACCGTGGCCATCTCTCCGCGCCATCTGACCAGCAGCGACCGCGTGCTGATCATCGATGACTTCCTGGCCAACGGTAAGGCGTCCCAGGCACTGATTTCGATCATCAAGCAGGCCGGCGCCACCGTGGCAGGCCTGGGGATCGTGATCGAGAAGTCGTTCCAGGGTGGCCGTGCAGAGCTGGATTCGCAGGGTTATCGCGTAGAGTCCCTGGCGCGTGTGAAGTCGCTGGCCGATGGTGTCGTGACCTTCATCGAATAACCCGACACCGCAAATCCCCTGTGGGAGCGGGCTTGCTCGCGAAAGCGGTGTGTCAGTCGACATCAACTTTGACTGACACACCGCTTTCGCCAGCAAGCCCGCTCCCACATTTGTTTTGTGTTGGCTGTTATTGCGCAGTGGCTTTCAGGCCCGTGAGCAACAGCCGCTGAAACAAATCCTCCTTGAGGCCTTCCGGATCGGTCAATTGCATCCGCTCCAGATGCTCTGGAAACAACGCAGGCTCCGGCGCATCCAATGCTGCCTTGCCCAACTCCAGCACCTCGCTCAGCTTGAACTTGCTCTTGAGCCAGTTCAGCGCCCGCAACACATCCCGCTCGACCTCGGTGAAATCACAACCCAGCGGATACTCTGGAAACAACTGCGGGTGCCGCGCCTGAATCTCCTGCAAACGCTGCGGGCTGTTATCGGTAAAGCGCGGATCGAGACGGAAGTCCTTGGGCAGTTTGCCGACTTTCTGTGCCTGCGCGATCAGCCCCGACTGGAAACGTGAGTCGCTGATATTCAACAGTGCTTCAATCACCGCCGCATCGGTCTTGCCCCGCAGATCGGCGATGCCGTACTCGGTGACCACGATGTCCCGCAGATGCCGCGGAATCGTGCAGTGACCATACTCCCAGACGATGTTCGAGCTGACGTCGCCTCCAGACTCACGCCAGCTGCGCAGCAGCAACACCGAACGCGCGCCTTGCAACGCATGCCCCTGCACCACGAAGTTGTATTGCCCGCCTACGCCGCTGAGCACACGTCCGTCTTCTAGCTGATCCGCCACCGCGGCACCGAGCAAGGTCACGGTGAACGCGGTGTTGATGAATCTCGCATCGAGACGTTGCAAGCGCTTGAGTTCTTCCTGGCCGTAGAGCTCGTTGATGTAGCTGATGCGGGTCATGTTGAATTCAAGTCGCTTGCTCTGCGGCAACTCACGCAAGCGTTCATAGAAGCTGCGCGGCCCGAGGAAGAATCCGCCGTGCACCGAGATGCCATCGGTTTGCGCAGCCTCGTCGAGGGTGCCGGCATTCGCCTGCTGTTGGGTCGCCGCGTCCGGATAAACCTTACGCCGCACGATCCCGGCATCGGCCAGCACCAACAAGCCGTTGACGAACATTTCGCTGCAACCGTACAGGCCCTTGGCGAAGGGCTCGATGCCGCCTTCGCGCTCGACCAGTTGCGCCCAGTGGCTGAGGTTTACGTCTGCCAGCAAAGCCCTGTATCCGTCGTTGTCGGCTTGCCGCGCCAGCAGCGCCGCCGTCAGCGCATCACCCATGGAACCGATGCCGATCTGCAAGGTGCCGCCGTCACGCACCAGAGTGCTGGCGTGCAGGCCGATCAAATGGTCCTGAAAGCCCACCGGCATGTTTGGCGTGGAAAACAGCGTGGTGTTGTCCTTCTCATCGATCAGCAGGTCAAAGGTGTCGATGCCCAGTTCCGCATCGCCGGGCATGTAAGGCAGATCGTTGTGTACTTGGCCGACCATCAGGATGGTTTCTCCGGCGGCGCGGCGCTTGGCGATCATCGGCAATAGGTCGAGGGTGATGTCCGGGTTGCAGCTGAGGCTCAAGCGGTCGGGATTCTCGGCATGGCTGGCCACCAGTTGCGCCACCAGATTCAACCCGGCGGAGTTGATGTCCCGGGCCGCATGGCTGTAGTTGCTGCTGACGTAATCCTGTTGCGCCGTAGCACTGTTGAGCAGGCTGCCAGGCTGCATGAAGAACTGCTGGATGTGGATGTTGCCCGGTAAACCCTCGCGACGCAGGTCGGCGAGAAACTCCAGCTCCGGATAATCGCCGAACACACGTTCGACAAAGGGTTCTAGAAATCGCTTTTGCAAACCATCGCCCAAGGGTGGACGCCCCAGACACAACGCGGTGTAGATCGTCAGTCGTCGCTCGGGCAACTGTGCGATTCGTTGATACAGCGCGTTGACGAAGTGATTGGGTTTGCCCAACCCCAGAGGCAGGCCCATGTGGATATGCGTCGGCAACCGTGCCAAGACGTCATCGACTGCCTGTTCGATAGAGCACAGCTGAACCATCGGATCACCCCTCGCTTTCCATGACTTGAGCCTGGACCGAGCTTGCCGGGTCTTTGCTGCAATGAACAGTCCGTTAATGCCAATCGGCCGCCACAAAGACCTTGTAGGAGCGAGCTCGCTCGCGAAGAACCTGAGAGCACCGCGGGGTGCCAGGTTTCCAGCGTTATCGTTGACGACCATCGCGAGCGAGCTCGCTCCTACAAGGGTCAGCGCGGACTTGCAGGCACAAAAAAACCGTCCTGGGACGGTTTTTTGCGAATGATGCGGCGCCTTATTTCAGGCCGGACATCTTCTGGATGGCGCCTTTGAGCTCGGCGTCTGCACAATCGGCGCAGGTGCCTTTTGGCGGCATCGCGTTGATGCCGGAGATCGCCTTGGCGAGCAAGCCGTCAACACCACCTTCTTTCTTGGCACGCTCGCCCCAAGCGGCGGCATCACCGATTTTCGGCGCGCCCAACAGGCCTGAACCGTGGCAAGCGTTGCAATGTTTTGCAATCACTTCATCCGGGGTTTTCGCACCACCACCGCCGCCAGCGGAAGCGGCCACTTCCATGCCCTTGCACTCTTTACCCTGAACACAAACCTGGCCGACTGGCTCAAGGCGTTTGGCAATATCGTCGTTGGTCGCAGCCTGAGCGCTGACACTGACAGCCCATAGGGCCAATACGGTTGCTGGTGCAGCCAGCATTTTCATAATTAGGTTCACGCGTTCACCCTCAATGGTGGCTAGTCACGCCTACGGCCACGGTTCGCAGGCGGGCGCAAGTATAGCGGTAAGCCCGCCGCACTGAAACAACCCCAAAGTCGGAGGGGTCTTAGGCCGCGACGGAAAAACAGCCCGGGCACCTCTGCGATGCTGGCAGGACGCCTCTTTTCTTAGAAATTCGCTGGTGTGGCTGCGCTGATTAGTCGCGCAGGCGCATCGAACGGATTACGGAAACGGTGTGGCTTGGTACTTTCAAAGTAGTAGCTATCGCCGGCTTCGAGGACAAAAGTTTCGAGACCGACCACCAGTTCCAGTTTTCCTTCGACCAGGATGCCGGTTTCCTCGCCCTCATGGGTGAGCATCTCGTCACCGGTATCGGCGCCTGGCGGATAGATTTCATTGAGGAATGCGATGGCCCGGCTCGGGTGCGCCCGACCGACCAGCTTCATGGTCACGGCACCATCGGAAATATCGATCAGCTCGTTGGCCTTGTAGACGATCTGGGTCGGTTTTTCCTGCAGGATTTCTTCGGAAAAGAACTCGACCATGGACATGGGAATCCCGCCCAACACCTTGCGCAGCGAACTGATCGAAGGGCTCACGCTGTTCTTCTCGATCATCGAAATCGTGCTGTTGGTGACCCCCGCCCGTTTGGCGAGCTCACGCTGGGAAAGGCCTTTGAGCCTACGGATGGATTGCAGTCGTTCACCGACGTCCAAAGCTTGCGCCTCCAGGATTCAGATTGTTGGAATATTGAGCGTTATCATGGCGACAGCGTTCAGTATTTACAACACCTTGACCTGAATCCTGCTCAGCGAGGCGACTTCCGGTCTGGAGCCCTGCTCACTAAGCCCCGGAATAGAGCAGTGGCACTCGGCGCAGGTTGCAGAAGATCTGGTAAGGAATCGTGCCGGCAGCCATGGCCACATCACTGGCGAGGATGTTTTTGCCCCACAACTCGACGGTCGAACCGAGACCGGCCTGCGGCACATCGGTCAGGTCGATACAGAGCATGTCCATCGATACCCGGCCGATCAACTGGCTGCGCTGCCCGGCAACCAGCACTGGCGTGCCGGTCGGTGCCAGACGTGGGTAGCCGTCGGCGTAACCCATGGCCACCACGCCAATGCGCATCGGTTTGGGGGTGATGAATTTGGCGCCGTAACCGACGGGCTCGCCAGCCGGCAACTCGCGCACACTGATCACCTTCGATTCCAGGGTCATGACCGGTTGCAGCCGCGATGCCACTTCGTTGGCTTCTTCGAAGGGCGTGGCGCCATAGAGCATGATGCCTGGGCGCACCCAGTCACTCGGTATCTGCGGCCAACCGAGCACCGCCGGCGAGTTGCGCAGGCTGACCTCGGCGGACAAGCCCTTGCGTGCCGCTTCAAATACCGCCACCTGCTCCGCGCTGGCCTGTTCGTGCAGTTCGTCGGCACGCGCAAAGTGGCTCATCAGCACCACTTTCGCGACCTTGCCGCTGGCCAGCAGCCGTTGATAGGCCGCTTGATAATCCGCCGGGTGCAGGCCCACCCGGTGCATGCCCGAGTCGAGCTTCAGCCACACGGTGATCGGCTTGCTCAACGCGGCTTTTTCGATGGCTTCGAGCTGCCACAGCGAATGCACCACGCACCAGAAATCATGCTCGACGATCAGCGCCAGCTCGTCGGCTTCGAAAAAGCCTTCCAACAGCAGGACCGGCGCACGAATGCCCGCCGCCCGCAGCTCCAAGGCCTCTTCGATGCAGGCCACGGCAAACCCGTCCGCCTCGGCTTCCAGCGCCTGGGCGCAACGCACCGCGCCATGGCCATAGGCATCGGCCTTGATCACCGCGAGGGCACGAGCCCCCGTGAGTTCACGGGCGATCCGGTAGTTGTGACGCAGGGCTTGAAGGTCGATCAGGGCACGGGCAGGACGCATGGCGGCAGACTTCTGGTCGGGTTATCGGGAAGAAAAACCGGTGCTGGCTGACAGCGTTAACCACCAACAGCACCGGGAGAGGGATCTTTTCTGACAGGCTTATGGCAGAGCGGCGACAACCGACAACTCGACCAGGATTTCCGGTTCGCACAATTTCGCTTCAACGGTGGCTCGGGCGGGAGCGACGCCTTTTGGCAGCCACTTGTCCCACACCGCGTTCATGCCTTCGAAATGCGCGTCGATGTCCTTCAGGTAAATCGTCACCGACAGCAGATTGTGCTTGTCGGTGCCGGCCAGATCGAGCAACCGCTCGATGTTGGCGAGAGTTTCACGGGTCTGCTGTTCAATCCCGGCGTTCATTTCGTCGCCCACCTGTCCGGCCAGGTAAACCGTGCCGTTATGGGTGACGATCTGACTCATGCGCTCATTGGTGAGCTGGCGCTGGACTGACATGCTTAGCAGACTCCTGGGTTTTGTTGCCATAACGGGAAATATCGAGGCCTTCGGCGCTGATCTGCGGCTTTCTCTTGGCCATCAGGTCCGCCAGCAAGCGACCGGAGCCACAGGCCATGGTCCAGCCCAGCGTGCCGTGACCGGTGTTCAGGAACAGGTTCTTGAACGGTGTGGCGCCTACGATTGGCGTGCCATCTGGAGTGGTCGGGCGCAGGCCGGTCCAGAAGCTCGCTTCGGCCAGATTGCCGCCCTGAGGATAAAGGTCGTTGACGATCATCTCCAGGGTTTCGCGCCGGCGCGGGTTCAGCGACAGGTCAAAACCGGCGATCTCCGCCATGCCGCCAACGCGGATGCGGTTGTCGAAACGGGTGATCGCGACCTTGTAGGTCTCGTCGAGAATGGTCGAAGTCGGGGCCATTGCCGGGTTGGTGATCGGCACGGTCAGGGAGTAGCCCTTGAGCGGGTACACCGGCGCCTTGATCCCCAGTGGTTTGAGCAGTTGCGGCGAGTAGCTGCCAAGCGCCAGGACGTAGCGGTCGGCGGTTTCCAGCTTGCCGTCGATCCATACGCCGTTGATGCGGTCACCGGCGAAGTCGAGGCGCTGAATGTCCTGGTCGAAACGGAATTGCACACCGAGGTTCGCGGCCATCTCGGCGAGCTTGGTGGTGAACATCTGGCAGTCGCCGGTCTGGTCGTTCGGCAGGCGCAAGGCACCGGCGAGAATGTCAGTGACGCTGGCCAGCGCCGGCTCAACGCGGGCAATACCTTCGCGGTCGAGCAATTCGAACGGCACACCGGACTCTTTCAGCACGGCGATGTCTTTCGCGGCGCCGTCCAGTTGAGCCTGGGTGCGGAACAGTTGGGTGGTACCGAGGCTACGGCCTTCGTAGGCAATGCCGGTTTCGGCACGCAGTTCATCGAGGCAGTCACGGCTGTACTCGGACAGACGGACCATGCGCTCCTTGTTCACCGCGTAACGGCTGGCGGTGCAGTTGCGCAGCATCTGTGCCATCCACAGGTACTGGTCGATATCGGCCGTGGCCTTGATCGCCAGCGGCGCGTGGCGCTGCAACAGCCACTTGATGGCCTTGAGAGGCACGCCCGGCGCGGCCCACGGCGAGGCATAACCCGGCGAGACCTGCCCGGCATTGGCGAAACTGGTCTCCATGGCAGCGGCCGGCTGCCGGTCCACAACCACCACTTCAAACCCGGCACGGGCCAGATAATAAGCACTGGTGGTACCGATGACGCCGCTACCCAAGACCATGACGCGCATTTTCATATCCCTCATCGCGGCTAACCGCTGACGTTTGTTATTCAGAGCTTCAGATGTGCGCAGTGTAAAAAAGATTTGCCAGTGCATTTCACTATATAAGCGCCTATATTTGGCGACAATTCTCGGCAAAAACCCTTTTCACGGAGGCGCATCCCCTATGCGTACCAACACTCAGACCAAACGTGAGCTGGACAAGATCGACCGCAACATCCTGCGGATCCTGCAAGCGGACGGGCGGATTTCCTTTACCGAGCTTGGGGAAAAGGTCGGGCTCTCGACCACGCCCTGTACCGAGCGGGTCCGGCGTCTGGAGCGCGAAGGGATCATCATGGGCTACAACGCCAGGCTCAATCCGCAGCATCTGAAGGGTAGTCTGCTGGTGTTCGTCGAGATCAGCCTGGATTACAAATCCGGCGATACTTTCGAAGAGTTCCGGCGTGCGGTGCTGAAGTTGCCCCATGTGCTGGAGTGTCATCTGGTGTCAGGGGATTTCGACTACCTGGTGAAGGCGCGGATTTCCGAGATGGCCTCGTACCGCAAATTGCTGGGCGACATCCTGCTCAAGCTGCCCCACGTGCGCGAGTCCAAGAGTTACATCGTGATGGAAGAGGTGAAAGAGAGCCTGACTCTGCCGATTCCGGATTGAAGATTTTCCGGTGTCTGTTCCGACCCCATCGCGAGCAAGCTCGCTTGTATGTTTAGACTTGAAGGGGTGGGCGGGACTAACAGCTCGATTCCGACTCTAGCCAGTACGGACCGTGGGAGACTTCTCGTTCCGCCCTTTCTACCTAAAGCGCCG